>CAMDBU010000046.1 GCA_945889495.1 Syntrophobacter sp. SbD2
AACAGCCGGGTTACCCAGCGTCGCTTAACTCATCGACTCAACCCCTGCAGAGGGGGGCCGGAATGCTCCGAAACGACCGGCCGGAATCGAGCGAAACAGCCGGCCGGAATGCTGCGAAATGACCGGCCGGTTTGGTGCGAAATACCCAGTTGGAGATAAATTCGACACCGCGAAGGCTAAGGCTTATAAACTCGGCGACATTTTTATCGTTCCCTCCGGGACGCCGATGTACGGATACACCAAAACGGGTGAAACGATCGTTCAAATCCACGGCACCGGGCCGTGGGGGATTAGCTACAACAATCCGGAGGACGAACCGGGAAAAAAGAAATAATGCCGGAGCGGAGAAAAAGGCCAAGAGTCTTTTTGATGCCTAATTCTCGCTTCAAGCCGCAAGCCCGATTGGGCTTGCGGCTTGCGGCAGCAATTGTACTGAACTCTCAATCAATCGAATCCTAAGGCGTATGCAACACGCTTAAGTCACCCTCCGGCTCGACGAGCGTACGGTCGAGTATTTCGAGGTGCTTTCTAAATGGCTTCACCGTTACAGTTGACCCTCGCCGCCGGCGATTACGACAGCATCGCCGCGCTCAAAGATGGCACCGTCAAGCCCGACGGCATCGAGCTGACCATCCCCACCGACATGACGGCGGAGGTGCGCCACGCGCGCATGCTGCGCGACCGCCACTTCGACATCGCCGAGCTGTCCATGTCCAACTACATGGTCGCCAAGGACAACGGCTTGCCGTTCATCGCCATCCCGGTGTTTCTCCACCGCCGCTTCCGCCACGGCTTTGTCTTCGTCAATACTTCGAAGGGAATCAGCAGGCCGACCGACTTGATCGGCAAGAAGGTCGGCGTCGGCAGTTATCACGCTACGTCAAATTTGTGGCTGCGCGGCATCCTCGAACACGAGTTCGACCTGCCGCACAAGCAAATCCACTGGTTCAAACAGGTCGAAGAAAAAATTCCCTGGCAAGCACCGCCGGGGTTGAAGATCGAGAAGCTACCGCGCGGCAAAGACATCGTCGACATGCTGCTCGCCGGCGAACTCGACGCGGTCATCGATCCCGAAGTGATCCCGCCGGTGGCCAACAAGGACCCGCGCGTGCGTCGCCTGTTTCCCAATTATAGAGAATTGGAAATCGACTACTTCAAACGCACCGGCATCTTCCCGATCATGCACACCACCGCGATCAGACAAGAGATCGTCGACAAACATCCCTGGGTGCCGGCGAGCCTGATGAAAGCCTTCGAGCAATCGAAACAGCTTTCCTACAAACGCATGGAGAACCCGCGCATCGTCCCGCTCGCCTGGTTCCGTTCTTTCGTAGAAGAACAGGAAGAAATCTTCGCCAGCGATCCATGGATCTACGGCCTCGGCGCCGCCAATCGAAAGAACGTCGAGACATTGATGCAATACTCCCACGAGCAAGGGTTGATTGGCAGGAAGATGGCGCTGGAAGAAATCTTTATCGATACGACGGCACGACCGACTTCGCCGGCGGCGGTGTCGCTGGCTGGAATGACGCCAGCGAATCATTCAACGTGATTCTAGAACTCGTCCACCGCGGCTACACCGAGGAACAAATCGCAAAACTCTGGAGCGGCAACTTGCGGCGAGTCATGGACGAAGTGCAGCGGGTCGCGCGGGAAATTTGGGAGATTTCGGAACAGTCGTGGTCCTGAAGGGCCTGGTGAGCCCTTCGGCGGAGTTTACCCTGAGCGCAGTCGAATGGGCTCAAGACAAGCTCCGCATTGCACCACAGTCAGATTCCGTCCTCTTGACCAATATTACTTCGAGACGTACCCTTCAGCCATTATGGATTACCGAAACTTCATTACCATTGACCCCAACAAACGCGGCGGCAAACCCTGTGTGAGGGGATTGCGCATAACGGTCTATGAAGTGCTGGAATACATAGCCTCGGACATGACAGAGAAGGAGATACTGGATGATTTTCCGGACCTCACGCGGGAAGACCTCAAAGCATGCATTGCATTCGCCGCTGACCGGGAACGTCGGCTTATGACAGTTCCATCCGCGTGAAACTGCTCTTCGATCAGAACTTGTCGCACAAATTGGCGCGACATTTAGCGGACATCTTCCCTGACTCGACACATGTACGAGAGGTTGGGCTAAAAGAGGCAGTCGACCCGATAGTCTGGGACTATGCCAAACACCAGAGTTTCATGATCGTCTCGAAGGACGCGGATTTTCATCAGCGGAGTTTTGTCTTTGGATTCCCGCCTAAGGTAGTGTGGGTTCAATTGGGAAACTGCACGACCGCTGATGTGGAGCAAGTAATTCGGAAAAACTTTGCAGTGATCAAAGACTTCTACGAGGATGCGGAGGCGGCGTTTCTTGTTCTCTCATAACATGGTGAGCTAACTCAGCCGTTCCATCCGCCACCGTAACTTCGGCAACGCGATCGATGCGGTTCCCTTCGCTCACCACATCCTCCGACCCTGGGTGCTGGCAAGCCTGATGAAAGCCTTCGAGAAATCACTTTCCTACAAACGCATGGAAAACCCGCGCATCGTTCCGCTGGCCTGGTTCCGTTCCTTTGTCGAAGAACAGGACGAAATCTTCGCCAGCGATCCGTGGATCTACGGCCTTGGCGAGGCGAATCGAAAGAACGTCGAGACCTTGATGCAGCATTCACATGAGCAAGGGTTGATCGGCAGGATGACGGCGCTGGAAGAACTGTTTATAAATACGGCAACATAGTCGGGATAGTCAAACCACCAAGGTTGCGGGTTTATACAACACTCGAGACGTGCCGGACCATTAGATTCGCGATCAGTTAAAACACATGCAACCAACAGAAATTGAACTGACTAACTTTCGAACGTTTTCGCAAGGAACGGTGTATTTCCAACCGAAACTCACCGTCCTCGTTGGAGAGAACAACGGCGGGAAGAGCAACATTATCGATGCTATTCGCCTGATCTCGACCCCACTTAGTGGCCGACGTGAGATTTATTGCGAGGAGTCTGATGTTCGGTTTGGAAGTACCGAGCGTGCGTTTGAAATTGCCGCAACCTTTTCTGGGTTGTCCGCACCTCAGCAAGGAAGGCTTCTGTCGGCCACGACAGATGATTCTATGACTGTCGCGAAGTTCGGTTTGAAATACGATACCACAGGGAAGCGCCCGCCAGTCAGACCGACACTTTGGGCTGGACGTTTTAAGTCCGTACCCGAGCCCGGCTGCCAGGAGATGATTCGACATGTCTATCTACCTCCACTTCGGGATGCGAAACGCGCTCTGGCCTCCGGCAACCCAACCCGTATAAACGCTCTTCTCAACCACTTTCTGGCCGGACGCGATCCCGACGACGTTGCGAAAAGTCTCGCACGCGAAGCCGATGATCCGATTCTCACAAACGTGGACGCTGCAGTCACACTTGGGCTGGATGCCCTAACAACAGGCGTCCGTCAACAAAGTGCATCCCTCGGATTCAGCACTGAGGAAAAGCTTATCGATATCGCTAGAGATCTTCGCTTCAAACTCTCCGATTACGGCATTAAACCCGAAGATCTTCGATACTCCGGACACGGGTTCGCCAACCTCCTCTATATGGCCACAATCGCAGTGGAATTAGAGAAGGTTGATAACGCGGACTTAACACTCTTCCTCGTCGAGGAGCCCGAGGCTCATCTTCATCCGCAGCTTCAAGCCGCAGTCCTCAGCTTTCTTGAAGAACGAGCAACAAAGTCGCTCACGCCAAAATCGGACCCGAACGCGCCTGCTGGACACATGCAGGTCCTCGTCGCTACTCACTCTCCAAATCTTTCTGCTTGGGTCGCCAGTAGTGAAATTGTCGTCATTCGCTCGACGTTTCCCGAATCATTTCAAGAGACGGAAGAACCCCCAGCAGTTTTAACGCCTCGGCGTCGCGAAACTCGCTGCATTCCGATCGCACGATTGGATTTGACGGACGCGGAGCGGAGAAAAATAGATCGCTATCTCGACGTGACGAAATCTGCCCTTCTTTTCGGAGGCCGTGTCATACTGGTCGAGGGTATTGCCGAGTCGCTATTAATACCAGTCATAGCAAAACACTATGTTTTGAAAAACAGGATAGATGATCTTCGAAAATTCCGTTCCGTCGCATTCGTGCCAATTGATGGTGTTGATTTCACGCCTTACGTGAAAATATTATTGATGACCTTCAATGGCGCACGCATCGCTGATCGGCTGGTAGTTTTGACAGACGGCGACAAAACCACAGTAGCGGTTGGCAATGATCTTCCAGGCGACAAAAGGAAATCGGCTCTTAACGCTCTCGCCGTAGCGAACGATGCTCGGCAGGTTCTTGACGTTTTTGTGAATACGTACTCTTTGGAGGCTGAGATCGTTGCCGCGGGGAATGTGTCAATAATGAAAAAAGTTTTCCTCGATCTTCACCCGCAATCCGAACAGAAATGGGAGGCTGCAATCAGCCTGACAGGCGACGATCAAGCAAAATCCATCCAAAATCTATTCACGACTACGCGAAAAGGCGACTTCGCTCAGGTACTAGCCGAACAAATAAACAGAAGCGCCCATTTCATCGTTCCAGATTACATCGGCAAGGCCATTGAAGCTTTGGTAAAATGACTGGAGCGCAATTCGATCCCACATCGGAGCAGCAGCAGATCATCTGTCAAGATGGATCATTGTTCGTAACCGCCTGCCCGGGCGCTGGCAAAACCCGTGTGATGGTAGCGCGAGCCCACCGCATCTTCACGAAGATGCCAATCGGCAATGGGATAGCTTTTTTATCATTCACTCGAACTGCGGTTTCCGAACTAGAAACGTGCCTTAGGCGACACTCACTTGTGCCCTCACCTGTATTTCCGAACTTTATTGGGACTTTCGACAGTTTCGTTTGGCAGTTCCTCGTTGTTCCATTCGGACTACCCGGCTCAGATATGCGCCCTCGGTTAATCCCCGACATGAACGATTGGAAAGTATCGCCTTACGATGGGGCACGGCCCTTGCCTCTGTCATGCTTCTCCAGGTCCTCTGGCGCGATCGACGAAGTTGCTGCAAAACGGCTTGGGTTCGACACATCGGAAAAGACCAAGACAACTCTTCAAAGCTACTCTACAGCTGCAAACCGCCTCCGAACGCGCTTACGTGAACAAGGAATTTTGGGATTTGATGAAGCTAGAGCTGTGGCACTGGAGCGAATCGATGACTCCATGTGGTCGTCACGCATAGCCGCCGCGCTTTCCGCGAGATTCTGTGAAGCGATTATTGACGAAGCACAAGATTGCAATCCGGATGACCTTAGAATCATTTCCTGGATTCGCGACGCCGGCATTCCTACAAAAGTAATTTGTGATCCCCATCAGTCTATCTACGCGTTTCGCGGCGGTATAACCGATCAGCTTTTCGCGTTTAAAGAAAATTACAAGGAACACGAGCGCAAAAGTTTGCAGGGAAACTTCCGATCCAGTCAGAACATCTGCAAAGCTATCGCAATGATGCGGCCTCCACCTGATCAACATCAAGCGGATGAGCCACTCGGACAGTTCAAAGATATTAACTATCCAGTTCATATCTTATCGTACCGTGGAACTGCCGTCCCATCCTCTATCGGGGCTACTTTCTCAGAGTTAGTTCAAAATATCGACGAGGATATATCCGGCTGCCCAGTACTAGCGGCCACTAAACTAAGTGGAGCCGCCGCAGTCGGGCAACAACGCGGGAGAGGTAAGGAAGATGCGACTTTCCGCCTAGCGCAGGCAGTGATGGCCTTCCATTTCCCATCGGGCTTTGACGATGTCAGGTTTGCCATTGAGGAGGCGCACCGAGTCATTCTGGAGATCGAAAATGTCCTTTCGACATCTTCGTATCACAAATACTTATCGGACAATGACATTAAACCAGAATCCTGGCGACCAAAGGTGATTCAGATCCTTCGTGAGTTACGATTCGATCCAGCCGCGTTCCACGATGCTCGATTTTGGCATAATCATGCCAAGCCCATCATCGAGCGCAATGTAAAAACGACGGATCGAATCTTAATAAACCAGAAGCTCAAATGGAATGTAGGTATCGAGACAATACTTTTAAAAGCGCCGACAGGAGGTGCGATGGCCCGAACCATACATTCCGTCAAGGGGTTGGAGTTTGCAGCCGTATGCGTTGTAACCACCCCCGGAACGCTTACGGGAGTTCTTGATTATTTGGAAAACGGCTCGCCACATGATCACGCTGAAGACGCACGAGTGTTATACGTCGCAGCATCCAGGGCTCAGAAGCTCTTAGTGTTTGCCTCTCCAAAAAGCCAAGCAAACCGTTTCAGCTCACACCTTCGCAAGCAAGGTGCAAAAGTGATATTGACCGAAATCTAAGATCACTCGCTGGAAGATTAATGACTCTCATAAGCGGCAGTTAACGTGGGGAGAAGCGAAGTAATGAAGCTGACACTCTTGTTCGCACTGTTTGTTCTCGCGCTAACTTTCGTTTCCTTCACCGCCCACGCCGAAGTCGTCAACATCGGCATCTCCACCGTGGGCCTTTACGAGCTACCGACGGAGATTTCCAAGCGGCGCGGCTTCTACCAAGAGGAAGGGCTCGAAGTGCGCAAGATCGCGGTGCGCTCGCCGCTGCATGTGCCGGCGCTGCTCGCCGGCGAGCTGGATTATTCCACCGTGACCGGACTGATCTTGAGCGCCAGCGTCCAAGGCATGCCGCTCAAATCCGTGATGGGCTGGTTCGACAAACCGCTGCACATGTTGATCGCCCGGCCCAATATCAAGCGGCTCACCGATCTGAAAGATAAGCGCGTCGCGGTCAGCGGCTTTGGTTCGATCCCCCATGTCATGCTGCGCGAGGCGCTGGCCGGCGCCGGCATGAATCCGGACAAGGACATCACCGTGCTGGCGCTGGGCGGCTCGGGCGACCGGCTGGCAGCGTTGATCAGCGGCATCGTCGACGCGACGCCCCTCGATATCGCTTACATCCAGCGCACCGAAAAGCTCGGCTACAACAACCTGCTTTATTTGGGCGACGTGGTGAACCTGCGGTTGGGCGGCTTGGCCGCCAGCAACGACAAGATTCAGCGCAATCCCGAACAGATCACCCGGGTCATCCGCGCCACGCTCAAAGGCGTGCGCTTTATGAAAACCAACAAGCCGGAAACCCTGGCGATCATGCGCGACTATCTGAAAATCAGCGGCGACTACGTCGAGAAAATTTATTTATTCGCTCTCAAATCGCTCAACGAGGACGGCCTGGTGGCGAAAAGCAGCCTGGACAACGAGATTCGCCTGGCGCGCGAGCAGCTCAAAGTGAAGGAAGAAGTCGCCGAATCAAAAGTCGCCGAGTGGAAATTCATCAAAGACATTCTCGCCAAGCGATAGTCGAAGACTTTTTCCCACAAAGTGTTTTATGATCTTGCCCACACCCACAGATAACGAAAATAACCGATTAGGCCTCCAAGGCTCATTTTCTCGATCCGTCATTCCCGCGCAGGCGGGAATCCAGGTTTGTTCGCCGCCGAATTAGCCTGGTTACCCGCTTTCGCGGGTATGACGGAACCTTGGTGCCAATTTGTTGGGAGATCATTCAGGCACAACTATTTTTGAAGGAGGATAGAAAGAGCACGAACTTCGGAAGTTCGGCAAACTGAACCCGTCTTGCGGGTTTTGCGTTCTTTGCGGCTAATTTCTTAATCCCTACTCCCCCAGCAACTTTCTCACCCGCTCGATCACCTGGGAGTTCTGCGACGCGATCACCTGCTTCGCCAACCCTTCCAACTCGTCGCCGCTGCTCGGCGTGATTTCGAGATTCTGCGATTTGGCGTCGGCGAGCAGTTCCGGGTCGGCCATCGCCTTCATGAACGCGGCGCGGAGGATTTTCGTCTTATCAGCCGCCACGCCGGGCGGCGCGATGATTGGCCGGCCGAAGTCGGTGGCGGCGAGGATCATGGTTAACAGCTGCCGCGCCGGCGCCGGCGTATTGGCTTCCTTCATCAGTTCATAAATCGTCGGCGTATCGGCGAACTGCGGATCGCGGCTCTTGCCGGTCTGGACTAAGACACGGGCGAAGCCGGTCTTGCGCCAGGTGTGGTAGGGCTCGCGCGCCAAATAGGCCGCCGTGGTCATGGCGCGGCAGTGCAGTTCGCCGCGCTCGACGCCGAGATCGATCTCGCGCACGCCCTGGTAGCCGGCGACGACGTTGAACTTCACGCCGACGGTTTCTTCGAGCAGTTTTAGAATGTAGACGCCGGAAGTTCCCGCTGCCGTGGCGCCGCAGCGTGGCAGCTCCTTGGCTTTGCGCACGTCGGCCAAACTCTTGAAGCCCAGATCGGCGCGAATATAGAGCATGTGATCGGTCTTGTCGGTGCTGCCGATCCAGGTGAACTTGCCCCAGTCGAATTTGATTTCCTTCTGCTTTAGCAGCTGGTGGAAATAAATCGCCGGCTGCACAGCACCGATGGTCAAGCCGTCCGGCTTGCTGACGTTGTAAACGTAATTGGCGCCGACCACCGAACCGGCCCCGCCCATATTCTGCACGATAAAGTTGGGATTGCCGGGAATATGCCGGCCGATATGGCGCGTGATCAGCCGCACGTACAAATCGTAAGTGCTCCCGGCATTTGCCCCCGCCACCACCGTAACCGTCTTACCCTGGTAGAAGTTCGATTGTGCGTTCGCGGCAGAAGTGAACGCGAGCGGCAGCAAGAGCCAGAGAAGCGGTGTCAATGAATCTCCCCTTTGCGTTTTTTGCGTTCTTTGCGGTTAAACAATCCGAAAAAAAGGGGCGATCCCATGACCGCCCCTTTCGTTTAACCGGGCGCAGCATGCTGCGCCCCTATTGCCTCATGCCTATTGCCTACGAGTTCCCCCACGCCTCGAAAAACCGCCGAGCATCGGCAACCGGCTCGGTCACCGGCACGTAGGGAATCACCATACGCGTCACGCCGACGGCCTCGAAGGCTTTCATCTTTTCCTTGATCTCGCTCACATCGCTGGCGGGCACGACGGGGAGCTTGTCCATGTACTCATCAGTGAGCGCGCCCATGGCGGCTTTGAAGCCGCCCTTTTGAAACGCTTCGTGAATCGCGCTCACCTCGGCGTCAAAGCCCATGCCGCGCAGCATGTCGCTGTAGTGATCGGCGATGTTGTAAAAGGTCAGCACCTGGCGCAGCTTGGCGCGGGCTAAATTTTTATCGGGATTGAGCGACACCCGCGACTTGGCGATGATCTCGATCTTGCTCGGGTCGCGGCCGGCTTCGCGGGCGCCTTCATGAACCCGGCCGACGATCTCTTTGACTTTCGCCGGCGTCGCCATGTTGATGACGATGCCGTCGGCGATCTTGCCCACCAGCTTGGTCATCTGCGGCCCCAAGCCGGCCAAATAAATCGGCACATCGGGAAAACTCGGCTTCCACGACAACTGAAAGCGCTTGCCGGTCTGGTAAATCTCGCCCTCGTACTCGACCCGTTCGCCGCGCGCGACTTTGCGCGTGACCTCGATATATTCGCGCGCCCGCTTCAGCGGCCGGTCGAAGACGCCGCCGTGCCAGCCAGCGATCGCCTTGTTGGCAACACCGAGCCCCAGCAGCAAACGGCCGCCGGACAAATCTTGCAGCGTGGCGGACTGAATGCCCAAGGTCACCGGGCTGCGGCCGTAAATATGGTAGATCGCCGTGCCCAGCTTGATCTTCTTGGTCCGGCTCGCCACCGCCGACAGCATAACGAAAGGATCGGTGCTGTTGGACTCGCCTTTCCAAAACGCGCCGAAGCCGGCCTGCTCGGCGATCTCGATCAGCCCCGGCACTTCGGCCGCCGGATAGTGCGCCGCGGAATTTATTTCTACGTCAAATATCATGCAGTCCCCTTTACCAATCGCTCAATTCGCCGGATCGTTTTGCGACAGTACAAACGCTCAAAACTAGCGCCCGTAGGGTCCCAAAATATTGACCGCCGATTGGACGAATCTCAAGTCGACCATCTTGTTGACATCAACTTTGCCTTTTATCAAGCCGCGCTGAAAATACCACTCTTGGTCTTCGGAAAGTTCCTTGACATTGACTTCGCCGTTGGGCGCCAAGTCTTGCAGGCTGAGGCCGGCGCGCAGTTGTTTCTTGTCTTTGACCCGCAAATACTTGGCGACCACGTCGACGATGTCATCGAGAGATCCCTTTTGCCGGACCACCGCGTCGTTGAACAGCCGTTGGCCTTTGAGCAGCGCGGTCATAAAGCGCTCCGCCACCCGCGGCCGATTGCGGATAAAACTATCGGCGTAGAATAAATTGTTGGTCATATGGCCGAGGAACACATCGGCCAGATCGATCAGCGCCACGCCAATCCCCTGTTCTTCGATTTGGGTGGCGAAGGGTTGGACCATGAACGCCGCGTCGACCAGCCGATTGGCTAATGCATTGGCCATGTCGCCGAAGGGCATCACCCGGGTGGTTACGTCGGCCTCGCTCAAGCCGCCGCGTTTGAGAAAGCCGTCGAGATACATGCGCGAGGTGCCCACCGCGCTGTTGAGCGCAATGATCTTGCCTTTCACGTCTCGAATGGCGAACGGCTTACCTGACTCGATCAGGCTCGAGCGGACGATGAATTTGCCGCTGCCCTTGGGTCCGACCCGCGACTTGGTGGCGACCACTTTGAGGCCAACCCCGCCGGCCACCGCGTTGTAGATTCCCGGACTGACGCTGCCGCTGCCGGCATCGAGATCGCCGTTGGTAAGCGCCAACATCTGCGGCCCGCCGGAGGAGCTAAAATAAATCGGCTCGACGGCCAGCCCTTGCTCCTTGAACAAGCCGCGCTCCAGGGCGATGAACACCCCAGCATCGGCGTTGATCATCAGTATGGCGATTTTGACTTTGTCTTCCTGCGCCCAGGCGCCGCCGGCGCCAAGAAAGAGAAGCCAGAGCAACGCGGCAACAAAGCGCATCGACAGGAATCCCATGGAGTAAAATTTTCGTCGCGTCATCATGGACGAGTTCAATCAATAAAATCCCGCAGCTTGCTGCGGGCACTGATAAATGGGGTTACCAAAGGGGGCCGAGCATCCCCTTTGGACGTGAACGGGGTTCAAACCCCGCTCACGATATTAAGATTGATACGCCACCCGCAGGCTCATCACCTGGGGCAAGCCGCCGATGATTTGGCGAAACGATTCGCCGCCATCTTCGGTCAGCCAGATCGCGCCGTCGGTCATGCCGACGTAAAAATGATTAGCCTCGGCATCGTCGCTCACCACCGTGCGCGGCGCCGCGGTGAAATGGTCCGGCAGCCCGCCGGTGAGCCGCTGCCAGCTTTCACCGCGATCAACGCTGCGGTAAAAGCCCGTGTCGGCGCCCTCCGGCCGGCGCCAACCTGGCGGCGGCACCGCCGCCGCCGCGGTCATCAACATGCTCGGCCGCGACCGATGGAACGCCACCGGCGCCATGTAGCAGCGGTCAAGTCCAGAGTTGCGCACAGTAAAATGATCGCCGCCATCGGTGCTCTTGCAAAACCATTTGCCGGAGGCGGCAATCACGATGGCGGGATCGTCGGGCATGACGTAGACATAATGCGAGTCGAATTCCGTCCCCTGCTGGATGTTCTGCCAACTCTTACCGCCGTCGCGGCTGCGGATGAGCCAGCCTTCTTCAATCGCGCCGAAGATTAACTGCGGATCGCCGGCGCATAGCGCCAAACCTTTGACGTGGCTGATATGGGGCGGGTTAGGAAAGGTCCAGTCCTTGGTTTCTCGCAAGCTGCGCAGCTGTTCGCACTCGGTCCAGTGATCGCCGCCGTCGCGACTTTTGAATATCGCCGTCGGCCCGGTGCCGAGAACCAACTCACCGGTCACGGCATGTTGCGCCAATGACCAGGCCTCTTTAAATACGATGCCATTATTGATCTCGCGCCAGCTCTGACCGCGGTCGTCGCTGCGGAAAACCCCGCCGCGGCTGGTCGCCGCGTAAAGCCGGCGCGGATCGCGCCCATCGACCACCACCGGCGCTCGGAGCGCGCCACAGTTTTCGAGCCCCAGCGGTTTGGCCTCATAGCCGCCGTTACGGCGCGCGACCTGCAACAAACCCTCAGCCGTGCCGACGTAAAGAATCGGATCTGCGCCATTCGCCATGATAGACTCCTTTCGCGATTCGCCGAGCGCGGCAGCGCCGCAAAAAAGTTTCGGATTATCTCTCGCAAAGGCGCAAAGACGCCAAGTTCGGAAAGGTTAAAACAATTATCAACTGCCTTACCTCCTAGTCTCCGAACTTTGCGCACTTTGCGCCTTTGCGAGAGAAAAATCCGAATCCGACTTTCTTTCCGTACTCCTACATTTACCCAAGTCGCGCCACAAGCTGTCGTGTTAGGGTTGCGACGATTTGGCTTTTTGCGCCAGCTTGTCCAATTCCTTTTTGATTTTTTCCGCGCCGGCGAAGAATTCATCCACCGAAGTCGCGGGCAGCCAGGCGGCATCAATCGGTTTCACCACGCCGGTGAATGCCATGACCGTGGAGAATTTGCTGCGCGCGGCGTAGTCGCTGATGGCGCTGGTGCCGACGACCACCAAGCTGATCGCGCCGGCGGCCCAGAGCCGCGAGCGGCGGCGCAGCGGCGAGGCGGCGCCGAGATGACCGTAGAGCAACGCCGCCAGCACTGCGCCGTAACCGAACAGCCCGGCGATCCAGAGCATCGGCACCCGCGGTAGAAAAAATTCCGTCCACTCGGCAACCACGCCGAGAGCGCTAATCGTCAACAGCGCCAAGCAAGCGATGGTCACATGCGCGGCGAAATTGAAACGGCTGACGATGATCCGGCTGGCCAACGCCCACATGCCCGCCCAGGTCGCCAACATCGACACCGTGATCCAGGGCTCGCCGATGATGCGCGCGAAGCTCACCCGCTCGACACTGGAGAGATAGGCGTCCAAACAAAGTAGCAGTACCAACACCACGCCGGCCACCGCCGCCGCGTAAGGCGAAGCCAAGGGCGAAGCCAAGGGCGAAGCCTTCACCGCGCGATCGACCTGCGTCGGCGCCAGCGGATGATCGACGCTGACGTAGCGCAAAGTCGTATGGCCGATGCGGAATTGGCTACCGGATTGAAGTACCAACTGGGCGACACGATCTTTGCTAGAAGCCGAATAAATGCCGTTGACGCTATCCAAATCGCTGGCGAGCAAGCGCCCTTGCTCGTCCTGAAAAATTTTTAAATGGAGCGGACAGACAAACGGATCGTCGACAATCACCTGATTGCCGTAAGCCCGGCCGATGGTTAGCGGAAAACTATCGACGGCGATGCGCTCGCTGACCGCGCCCTTGCCATCGAGGATTTCCAGATAGCCTAACGCTGCCACTTGATGTTCTCCATGTAGCGCCGGCTCAAGTTCTGGACATTGTCGAAACTGACCCCGGAGAGCGACAGCGTTGACACCAAGCCGGCGTTGCGCGAACCCAAGGTCGCGGCGCGAAACACCGCGTCGTAGAGCGCCGGCAGTTTCACGTATTGGCGCGCGCACAGGACGCCCTTGAGCTTGCCATGGGCGGTGGCGACGTTGCGCGTCTGGCAGCGAAACGGTGTGACTTCCTCTTCGTTGCCGAACATCGCCGCGTTGCCGCCCTGAAACTGGCCGGAGTAAAGCGTGAAGAAGCGCACCGGATTGAGCTCGCTGGTGGACAGCAGTTGATGATAAAAACGCACGATGCCCAAAGACTGCTCGCTGGAGACGAAAATATAATCGTCGGTCGAGCAATCATGGGTCACCGAGACGTAGGGCAACTCCTTGCGCCGCACGGCGTCGGCCCAGCAGCGAAAAAACTCCGTCGGCTTGGTCGGCAGATCGTAGGGCGCGAGCGCCACCCGGGGCGTCTTGGCGTCGAACATGCCGGCGAGATAGCGCGCCTGATTGTCAAAAATCTGCCGGCCGACATCGGCGAGAAAACTCGCCGCCGGCGGCGTTTCGCCCTTGGCGGTCTTGTCGAGCAAGATCATCGCGCGCTCAGCGGGGACCAGAAAGCTGATCTGATTGCCCTCGGTGGCGACGTTGATGCCGACGACTTTGCCGGCTTGGGTCAAGGTTGGCCCGCCGCTCATGCCGGGGTTAAGCGAGCCGGTGAAATGCACTTTGGGATAGAGCGTATGTTTGAGCAGGCCGTTATGCGTGCCTTCGACGATGGACAGACCGAGATCGCGCGGGTGGCCGAGGGAATAAAGCCGCGTCCCCTGGGCCACCGCTTTGGACTCGAAGACTAGATGACCTTTGGGCTGGCGATTGGTGCGCAGCACCGCCAAGTCAAAGACCACATCGACACCAAGCACCGTCGCAACGGTGGTAGCACCAGCCACATCGATGACATCGATGCGATAACGCTCCGGCGAATGGACCAATTTTGAGATCACATGGTAGTTGGTAACGATCCGTCCGCTGGCGTCGGCGAAAAAGCCCGTGCCGGTGGCCGCCTTGGCCGACGAACCGGTCTCGACAACTTCGATCTTCACCACATGTTCGGAAAATTGTTTGAATATCTCCGGCGTGGTGCCGGGTATAGTTTGCGCCCGCGCCGTCCCAACCGCCGCGAGAGCGAACCAGAGCAGCAAGGCAATCGATGTAAGCAGTCGTGTCATCGGCGGGTGGGAAATTTCTCAGCGCAAGATTTGCGAACTGGGCGAACTCTTAGTGACGCCTTGGCTTAGCAGCTCAGCCACGGCGGCGGGGTTATAACCCAATTCACGGAGCAGCTTTTCGCTCTGCTCGCCGACCAGCGGTGGCGGCGCCGAGTTGTGTTTAGCAAAATCGTCGAATCGCACCGGTCCGCCAACGAACTTCATCTTGCCCGCCTGGGGATGCGTCACTTCTTCAATCAAGCCGAGATGTTTGACCTGCGGATCATCGAGCACCTCGGCGACATCGTAGAGCGGCACCGCCGGCACGTCGTGGGCATCGAGGATTTTCAACCAGTCGCCGCGGGATTTGGTTTTGAACGTCGGCGCCAACGTTTGTTCCAGTGCTTCATAATGCTGTCGCCGGCCGTCGCGGGTCTTGAAGCGCTCGTCAGCGGCGATGTCCATGCGCTCGGTGGCTTTGAGCAGCGCCAACCAAAATTTCTCTGGCACCGAACAGTGAATCGCCAACGGTTTGCCATCCTGGCAAACTAAAGCGAAGGCGTGAGCATTCTTCACCCGCGCCATGCGGTTGGGCACGTTGCCGGTGCGCAAGTAACCCGCCGCGGTCTCGCCGATGAACGACAGCGTCGCCTGCAACAAGGAAGTCTCGACCCGGCAGCCCAGACCGGAATTGGCCCGCGCCAACAGCGCCGCGAGAATGCCGTAGCCGGCGGAAAGTCCGGTGACGTAATCCGACACCGCCATGCCCATGACCTTGGGATCGTTGGGATCGCTGAGCAGGCTCAACAAACCGCTCATCGCCTGCCCTAAAGTATCGAAGCCCGGCTTTTCCGCATAGGGTCCGCTCTGGCCGAAGGCCGAGATCGAGCAGTAGACTAATTTGGGATTAAGCGCTTTCAGGGCTTCGAACCCAATGCCCAAGCGATCAGCCGTACCGGGGCGAAAGTTCTCCACGAAGACATCGGCTTTGTTCACCAGTTCAAGGCAAATCTCTTTGCCCCTTGGCGCTTTGAGATCGAGTACCAAGCTCTCTTTGTTGCGATTGAGATGAGCGAAGTTGAAACTAAACGCCGGATCGGGCGCGAAGTAGCGATAGGGATCGCCGTCCGGCGCCGACTCGATCTTGATCACCCGCGCGCCGAGATCGGCCAACAACGCCGTGGCATAAGGCCCGGTGACAAAAGTCGCGCACTCGATGACCGTAATGTTGTCGAGGATTTTAACCGGCATGAATTTCTTCCCGCGTTAATCTTCCACGGATCAGCGCGGCTTGCAATGTGGATTGCGATGAATCCCCCGACGCATTGACTTGACCGATTGCATCCGCCAGTGGCGGTTTGTTAGGTTGACGACGCTCTATTCGTCCTGGAGGATTGAATCATGCACTCACCGCGAAAATCCAAAGTGACAAAAACAACCGCAGCGAAGAAACCCGCCTTCCGTCTCGAAGAAGCGACGATTGCTGGCGTGCATCGCGCGTTCCGCGCCAAGAAGCTTACGGCGGCGGAGCTGGTCACTCGCTATCTCGACCGCATCAAGGCCTACAACGGCGTCTGTGTCGCCGGCCCAATCGACGCCGCCACCGGATTGCAATTGGGCGATATCACGCCGATTCCCAACGCCGGGCAGCTCAATGCGTTCATCACTTTGAACCTGAAGGAAGGCAGGCGCATCAAGCTCGGTTTTGCCGACAAACTGAAACGAACTCATCGCAGACACGACGACACGAAATACCCTGACGCCCTGGATCGAGCGCGCGAGCTCGACCGTTACTTTGCCCGCACCGGCAAGTTGGCTGGCCCGCTGCACGGCATCCCGATGGCGATCAAGGACAACTACGACACTTTCGACATGCGCACGACGGCGGCAGCGGCGGCCGATTACGCCGACGATCGCCCGCCCGACGATGCCACCATGGTCGCCAAGCTACGCGCCGCCGGCGCGATCTTTCTCGGTAAGACCAACATGGACGAGTACGCTCCCGCGGGCATTGCCCGCAGCGCCTTTGGCGGCCAGACCTGCAATCCCTACGACACGACGAGGATACCCGGCGGATCGAGCGGCGGATCGGCCGCGGCGGTGTCGGCCAACCTCGCGATGTGTGCCTTGGGCACGGACACCTCCGGCTCGGTGCGTTTTCCGGCAACTTGCTGCAATCTGGTCGGCCTGGTCGCCACCCAAGGGTTGGTGAGCCGCGACGGCATCGTGCCACTATCGTTTACCCGGGACCGCGGCGGTCCGATCTGCCGCACCGTCGAAGACACCGCGATCCTGCTGGAAGTACTGGCCGGCTACGATCCCAAAGATCCTGTGACCGCGGCCTGTGCCGCGCAGCCAAGAATTTCCTACTCGCGCCACGCCGCCAGCAAATCGCTGCGCGGCAAAAGGCTCGGCGTCCTGCGCGATTTGATGATCGAAGCGAGCCTGGCCGATCGCGACAACATCCGCGTCGCCAACGCGGCGCTCGCCGACATGAAAAAGGCCGGTGCGACCATCGTCGATCCAGTGAATATCGACAAAGCCATCGCCGAGGTGCTCCCAAATCTCGAACCCGGCTGGCTGGCGAAGAATTTTCCGGCGGCGTTTCCGCAGTCTGACAGACCCATCGACACAATCGTTTCGATGGCCTTGGCTCACGGTCTGATCCCCACCGGTACTCGCGGCGTGAACTTGCGCATGCTGGCGGCGCAGACGCGTGGCCACGAAGCGCACTACGCGATCAACCGCTACTTGCGCGAGCGCGGCGATGCCAAGTTCAAATCACTAGAAGACATACTCGCCATGCCGCTGTTTTCGGGCAACCTGGATAATCTCAAAAGAGCGTTCGGCAGCGATGCCACCAGCTTGGACTCACCAGCGCAGACCGAACATTTGGTAAGAATGCAGACCCTGCGTCAAATCGTCCTCCAAGTCATGGCGGAAAATAATCTCGACGCCCTGGTGTACGCCTACACGACGATCCCGCCGCATATCATTTTGACCAACCGCCAGGCGAAAACCCTGGAGACCCACACCGAACCGAGAGTACTAAAGGCCGGCACGGTCATATCCGATCCGAGTCTGGTACCGGGCGAGCCGGTGCTGAAATCCGACCTCGACACCTACCGAGGTTCCGGCTTGAGCTTCGCCGTGAATTTGAGCCCCATGACTGGCTTCCCGGCCATCGTCGTGCCGGCGGGATTCACCCGAGAAGTCTACGACCGGGTGCCGGACGATAAGGATCCAAACGGTAGTCGTTTGGAAGGCCCGAAAAAAGTCGAGCTGCCGGTCGCATTAGAATTCCTCGCCCGCCCATTTGACGAAGCAACCCTCTTCGCCATCGCCTCCGCGTTCGAAAACCTCAAACGCCATCGCCGGCCACCGCCGGGATTCGGACCGCTTGCCGGTTCCAAATGACCCGAACCTGGGCTAATTGACATCCCAGTGTAGGAGCCATACGATCCACCCTAATTACGGGACCATTCAGCCCAGCGACCGGGGTATTCTATGAGCAACCTAGCCGAGAAACTTGACCACCCATATATCGCCATCCACAAGGACTTCTGCGGCGGCAGTCCGATCATTAAGGGAACCAAATTCCCGGTTCGGTCGGTGGTGCGCTACGTGCTGCACCAAGGCTTATCCCCTGAAGAGATCGTCGGTGAGTTTAGCCACTTGACCCTCGCGCAGATTTACGACGCGCTGTCTTATTATTACGATCACAAAGAAGAGATTGACCGGGATCTGCGGGACAATTCAGAAGCGATGCTACACACAAAATAGGCAAATCGATGGCCAATATCGCCCTGCTGCTGGATGAGGATGTCCGGGTGAAGCTCGGCGAAATTCTCCGGCAACGAGGCTATGATGCCATTCATGTTTTGGAAGTTGACCGGGGCGGGATGTCTGACCCAGAACAACTTGCCCACGCTACCAGCGAGCAACGGGCAATCCTAACCCACAACGTTCGCCATTTCGTGCTGCTGAACAAGCAATACCACGACGAAGGCAAAGAACATTTCGGCATCCTGGTCTCTGACCAGGTCCCATTGAGAGAATTGCTGCGCAGGACACTCCGGTTCCTCAGCCGCTACACGTCGGAAGATATCAAGAACAACACGTTGTGGCTGAACGATTAGCATTTCGGCACTGCCAACGTTTCGCTCGCGACAATTGGAGGACGCGATCACGTAAATATTAAACCATCCACATGATCTCAATTCCGTAGCTGCGCACGTCATTTCGTCGCTTACGACAATAGTTAAGCAAGTATCGACATGTGTTGCTCATGTGGTGCAGGTCCGACGATCCGTTTCAAGACGATTGTTAGGCTTCAAGGCGCCCCCAGGAATGGCGAGCCGACCACACATCGGGACGACGATGTACTCGATGGGTAAGATAATAAACGTAATCAGCAAGCTGCTCTTTACGCTCGGGAGACAAAAACCCAAACTCAGCGAGAAACCGCTCGACCGCCTGAGAGGTTGGAACATTCGAGATACCACCATCACGCAATGCGTTCCAAGCGACCATTGTCGTCGGGTCGGTCTTGGTGGGAATGGTAGAGCCCCCAAGTATGAAATGTACGTAGTCAAACTCTACTACTCGATGCCACTCAACAAGAGTTGCCTCAATTTCGATCTCTGAGACTTTGATCTCTCGAAGAACGGAAATGAGGTTATTTTTGATCTGATCCTGCTCGTGATCTGAGTAGCCGCCAAATCGGCCACTCCGCTGTACCAGCGAGAGGGAAAGTTCCGTGATCCTCTGAGCTAGCAGCTGAAGTTCTCGAAGAGTGCTTTCTGCTCGTGCGACAACCTCTCGCGTCTTTGCCTCAACTCCGCTTCTCGATGCTTTGAACTCCGATATCCGGTCGAGATTTCCCGCCAGCAGGCAGCCAACAAAACCAAGAAAAGCAACGACCATTACCCAAGATCCTCCCCAAAAGCCTGCTGCCAGGCCGCCAATCAGAATAAGCACCGCTACTATGCTGAGAAACACTTTCACGATTTTCTCCAGTCGCCCAACTACAAATCGCACCAACCTGAATCGCGATACTCAAGCAGTTTGTCGGCATGTCCAACAGGAAAGCACTCCCCAAACCCACACGCTAAAATCTTTGACCCTGTACGCCCTTTTCGAATAACAGCTCCGAATCTTCAGGTGATCTCCGGCCTCAAGCCTCGCGCCCCATGACTGCCGCCCTCACCGCGGCGCCACCGAGATCTCCTCGCGCGGAAAGTAATCCATGATCTCCGCGCCGTTCTTCGTCACCACCAGCATGTTCTCCAAGCGCGCGCCGCCGATACGAGTTTCGCCTTCGCGCGATTCGACGGCGAGCGTCATGCCTTCCTCGAAAACCTGTGGATGATCGAAGGACCATAAGCGGTTGACGATCGGGATGTCGTAGCCGGTGTTGGTGCCAAGACCGATGCCATGGCCGATTTCGCTGGCGAGGATCTCCACTTCACTCTTGTAGCCCCACTTGGTCGCCGGCGGGAAATGTTTGGCCGCGTCGGCGGTGGTCTTGCCCGGTTTGATTTCCGAGATGACGAGATCGAGCCGATCGCGCACTTGCTTGTACCAGTCTTGTTCCTTGGCCGTCGGCTTGCGGCCGACGATGAAGGTGCGGTAGGTGCAGCTGCCGTAACCCATGTAGGTCGCGCCGCAGTAGGAGCCGTAAACCATATCACCGAACTGAATCACCCGGCTGGTGGCGTGGGGACCGCGGTCAAAGGTCGTCGGCCCGGTGCGCCAACCGCCGGGCACGGAACCTTCGAGGCCCATTTCCCAGCCGGCGTTGGATGCAATGCGCATGAGATCGGTGTCGCGAAGGCCGGGTTTCAAATTTTCCCACACCCGGTACCAGACGCCGTCGACCATGGACGCGCAGGTTTTGAGGCAATTGATCTCATCCTGGTTTTTGATCATGCGCGCTTCGAGCATGAGATTGCGCGCATCGACGAGGTTTTTCACGCCGGCGTTAACCAACGCTTCGCGAGCGGTGCCGTCGAAACTGCCCAACGCCAGCTTCTCGCCCAACAAGCCGCGCTTTTCCAATTCAAATTTAATTTCGCCGGCGAACGCCTTGGCCTCGTCGGCGCAAGCGCCTGGCCCCGGCGCGCCACTGAGCCAAGAATGCGCCGGCCGCCATTCTTTAATCCACGGGCACTGGTCCGGCATCTGGTGAAAATAACCATTGTGCTCGTACATCACCGGATCATGCTCGGCGAAAAACAGCACGTAACGGCACATCGGATAGGTAAAGCCGCGCAGCGCGGTGAGATAACGAATGTTATGATGATTGGCTTCGAGCAACGCGGCGACGCCATGCTTTTTCATGATCATCTGCGCCCGTGCCATGCGCTGATTGCGCATGCGCTCGGTATTGAGCCGCTCCTGCCAGTCGGCGGTTTCCGGACCGAAAGTAAGTTTGGGAGAGTATTGAACCATGATCGCGCTCCTGAAAATTATTGCTGCGAACTTACCCGGAACGGCGCAACCCTACAACCGTTTTCACCGGTAAACTTGCGTCGCTACGGCGAATACGCTGTAATGACTAGCCATGAAAAAGCTCCTTCAACTGTTCAGCCTGGCGGCGCTCGCGCTGCTACCGTCGACACCCTTCGCCGCTGAGCGCATCACCGCCGCCTACACTAGCATCGCCGCCGCCTACGCGCCCTTCTGGGTGGCCAAGGACAAAGGCATCTTCGACAAATACAACTTCGACACGCGCTTGATCTACATGCGCGGCACGGTGCCGACGCTGGCGGCGCTGGCCAACGGTGAGCTCGACTTCGTCCAATCGGGCGCCTCGCCGTTTATACCTTACGCTGCCAGAGGCGGTGATGTGGTTTTGCTCGGTTGCCTGGCGAACAAAGTGATCGACTACGTGCTCATCGCCCAACCGTCGATCACGCGCATCGAGCAGCTGCGCGGCAAGAACATCGGCATCAGCCGCGTCGGCGACCAGACCCATCACTACGTCAGGGAAATCCTCAAGCGCTACGGCATCGGGTTGAAGGACGTGCGCCTGGTACAAACCGGTCTACAACCGGAGCGCGTCGCGGCATTGCGCCAGGGGCTCACCAACGCGAGCATCTTGAACCGGCCCAACAATCTGCCGCTGGAGCAAGAGGGTTATAAACGGCTGCTCGATATCGAAGACTTGAAACTGCCCGCCGGCGTGCGCTGCTTGATCACGACTAAAAAGATAATCAAAGCCAAACCGGCCATGGTCGACAATTTCGTCATGGCCTGGTTGGAATCGGTGCGCTACATCCTGACGCAAAAGCGCGAGACCAAACAGGTGATCGCCAAATACACGTTGAACAACGATGACGTGCATCTGGAAGAAGCCTGGAACACGCTAGCGACGCAGACCGAAATCCCGCCCTACGCCTCGGTCAGCCAGCTCCAAGGCCAAGCCAACATGATGGCCGAAGACCAGCCCGACCTGGCGAAGTTCGACGCCAAAGTGATGGTCGACAACAGCGTGATTAAGCGACTGGAAGATTCCGGCTGGACCAAGAAACTGTTCCGGTAAGTCGAGAAAGAATATTTCACCACAGAGCTCACAGAGACCACAGAGAAAGGCTTCGTGAAAAACCTTCCGAACTCCGTGCCCTCTGTGGTGAAAAAATTCGACTCTTAAGGCACCGCCTTCGCGACTTCGGCAAGAATGCTCGCATCGATCAGCGCCTCGGCTTTCAAATTTTTCGCCGCCGGCACCGTCGGCACCAGGGAATCGATGGCGTAGCGCAGGCCGTCCAACGGCAAGGTCGGAAACGGTTCGAGAAATTTGCCCGAGTTGAACCGATAGTTCTCCTCGATGATCGCTTTATCCTGCAAGCGCAGATTTTTCGCCAAGACCTTCTTGCTCAACTCCGGATCGTCCTGAATTTTTTTCATGCTCGCCACCAGGGCGCGCACGAAACGCACGGCCACCGGCCGGCGATCTTTCAAAAACGCCCGGCGCACCGCGCTCATGTTACCGACTACTGGAAAATTCAAACTTTCAATATCGAGGACGGTTTTGAAGCCGTCTTTTTCCAGCGTCATGGCGAAGGCCGGATTCAAGATCGTCGCCGCCACCCGGCCATTTTTGAGCGCCAGCGTGCGGTCGGCTTGGCCGCCGGTGGAGATCACCCGGACATCGGTGTCGGGATTCATACCGAGTTTCTTGAGCGCCAGCCGGAGATAAAAATGCGACACGTCATGGAGTCGCGCGATGCCCACCACTTTGCCCTTCAACTGCTCCATCTTGTCGATGCCCGGCGCGGCGACGATGCGGTACTGCATGCGGTTGTAGACGCTGGCGATGAATTGCAAATCGGCGCCGCTGGCCATGGCGCCGATGACGTTGTGCGGAATGCAGTAGAGCACGTCGATCTCGCCGGCGACCAAGGACGACACCGCCGGATTGCCCTGAATCCAAATCAGCTCGACGTCCAACCCTTCGCGGGTGAAAATACCGGCGTCCTTGGCCAACCAAAGCGGCAGGATCGCGCCGCCGATGTAGCAATTGCTGACGCGCAGTTTGTCGGCGCCATGCACGGTCCACGCGAATAGTGGACAAACCGCCAGCAGCAACAGCATCCAATATCTTTTTCGCTTCGCCATATGGCCCGACACTAGCGTGGAGTCATGATCGTATCAAGCATCGCTTGCTATCTGGGGGCGGCCTGGTTACAGAACATAAATAGTGATTTTGCTCATGACAAAACTTGCGGCGCTGCTGCTCTTCGTGGCGCCCTTGCCGCTAGGTTTCGCCGCCGAACGGCCGCCGGAAAAAGTTCGCATCGCGGTGTCGTCCAAGTCGCTGGGATTCCTCGACACCTGGGCGGCCAAGGAGCGCGGTTTCTTTCGCAAGCATGGCCTCGACGCCGAGATCATCGCCATGCGCCCGCCGCTCACCATCGGCGCGTTGCAAGCGGGCGAAATCGACTACGCCATCGGCGCCAGCACCACTTCGCGCGGCGCCATCTCAGGCGCGCCGGTGCGCATCGTCAGCCTGGCGCTACGCTCGTCGTTTCACACTCTGGTCGCGCGGCCAGCGATCAAAACCATCACCGATATGAAAGGCAAGACCATCGCGGTCACCATCGGCGCCGCCGATGATTTCGTCGCACGCCATCTGTTGCGCAGGGGCGGCGTCGATCCGCGCGATGTTCATTTCGTCAACATGGGCGGTTCGGACACGCGCTTTCCGGCGCTCTACAACGGCACCATCGACGCCTCGCCGTTGTCCCTGCCGTTCTTCGTCGTCGCCAAACGGCAAGGCTACAATCTGCTCGGCACGGCGTCCGACGTGCTCGACATGGCCACCGTCGGCATCGGTACGTCGCTCAAGAAAATCGCCCAGGAACGCGAGCAAGTGAAAAAAATGATCCGCGCCCAGCTCGACACCCTGCGCTGGATCAAGACGCAGAAAGCCGAGGTCGTGACGTTCTTGCAAAAATTTTACGGCCTCGACGAAGCCATGGCGGTGGAATCCCACGCCATCTATGCCAAACTGATCATCGACGACGCCCGCCCGTTGGCCGAGGCGGTCAAGACCGTACTCGATCAACAGGGCAAACCAGATTTGCCTCTCGACCGCGTGGTCGACGCCTCGGTGGTCGAAGAAGTGCTGCGCGAACGGAGATAATGATGGCTGACAATGGAATCCGCATCATCGACATCGACGGCCATGTGCGCGAAGCAGATGACCTATTCGAGAAATATTTAGAACCGCCGTTCCGCGCCCGGGCGCCGAAGATCGAGAAAGTCGCCAACGGCCAGCTCTTGTTTCGGCTCGAAGGTGAGCGCCATCACCGCCGGCCCGACGAATCGCCGTTCCGCGTCAAGGACGACGGTTCGCCGGTCAACGAAGGGCGGCATCTGGCGACTAATCCGAAGCAACGCTTGGAAGCCATGGATCGCGACCGCATCGAGCGCGGCCTGTTGTTTCCCTCCGCCGGCTTATATCTCGCATCGGTTGAAGAAGACGGTTACGCGGCGGCGCTGTGCCGCGCCTACAACAACTGGCTCTATGATTATTGCGGCGGTGACCGCAAACGTTTGCTGGGCGTGGCGGCGGTGCCGACCCAGGACGTCAATCTCGCCATCGCCGAAGCCAAACGCGCGGTCAACGAGCTCGGCTTCAAGGGCATCTTCGTCCGGCCCAATCCGGTCAAAGGCCGCAACATCGACGATCCTTACTACGATCCGCTGTATCGAACCGTCGTCGAGCTCGGCGTGCCGCTGTTGATCCACGAAGGCTCCGGCGCCTTCATGCCCACCGCCGGCGCCGACCGCTTCGCCGGCCAATGGTTTTTTACCCACACGATTTCCCATCCGTTGGAACAGATGCTGGCGAGCTTGAGTTTGATCTGCCGCGGCGCCCTGGAGCGCAATCCGGAATTGCAGTGCGTGTTTCTCGAAGCCGGCGCCGGCTGGCTGCCCTACTGGCTCTGGCGCATGGACGAGCACTACGAAGTGCTGCCCTTCCAAGTGCCCTGGCTGAAAATGAAACCGAGCGACTACTTTCGCCGCCAATGTTTCATCTCCTTCGAAGCCGACGAAACCCGCCTGGGCGAAGTGATCGCATCCATCGGCGCCGACCGCGTGGTGTTCGCGTCGGACTACCCGCACTGGGACGCGACCTTCCCCGGCGTCACCGATATGATTTTGAACCGCAAAGATTTGGACGCCGACACCCAGCGCAAGATTATGGGCGAGAATGCCGCGAAGTTACTGAAGCTGGAATAATACTAATCGTCTCGTGTCCGAAGTCTCGAGTCTCGGGTTTGTAACTCGGGACGCGAGACGCGAGACCGCAAACTGGAGGTTTATGATGGCCGACATACCGAAACTAGTTTCATCCATGGGCCGCGCCGAGCATGACAAGATTTTCGTGCGCGATTATGACCTGAACAAAGACCTGCTCGGCAAGATCAGCTTCTCGCAGATGGTCTGCCTGATGCTCCAAGGCCGGCTGCCGACCGCCGATGAAGGCAAGATGATCGACTCGATGTTGATCGTCTTGGTCGATCATGGCATGACCACCGGCGCCGCCGCGGCGCGCATGACCTTTCACTCGGCGCCGGAAGCGATTCAGGGCGCCGTGGCCGCCGCCATTCTCGGCGCCGGCAGCGTTCATCTTGGCTCGTCGGAATATTGCGCGAAAATGTTGCACGACGCGCTCAGCAAAGAAGCCAAGGACGCCGACCTCGACGCCGTGGCGTTGAAAACCGTCGAGCGCCGCTTGGCCAACAATCAATTGATTCCCGGCATCGGCCATGGCATCCACACCGACGGCGACCCGCGCGCCGCGCGGCTGTTCGAAGTCGCCCAGGAAACCAAAGTCCATGGCCGCAACTGCGAGCTATTGAAGAAGATCGGCAAGATCGCCGACCAGAAAGTCGGCCGCCATCTGCCGGTCAATGTCACCGGCGCTATCGCGGCGATCTCCCAGGACATGGGCTTTCACTGGCAGATGTCGAAGAGCTTCGCGATCCTGGGCCGCGCGCTCGGCGGTCTCGCCCATGTCGGTGAAGAAATCCGCCGCCCCATCGCCCGGGGAATTTCGAATATGATTCGGGATAATTTGGTGTACGAGCCGGAATCGAAGTGATTCAAGGTTCCGGGTTCACGAGCCGGCCCTGAGTTTATCGAAGGGCATAAAGTTTTCGGCCGCTTCAAGCGAACCACGGCGGACTTCGAAGGTTCAACGATGAAATCGAACTTTATTCTGGGACTTGGTCTGGCGTTGGCATTATATTTTGCGAACCCAGCCGACGCACAGTTGCGCAAGCTCAACATGGCCTACACCGCCACGAGCCCTTATCAAGCCGTGGTGGTGATCGCCAAAGACGCCGGCTTTTTTAAGAAGTACAACCTCGACGTCACTTTGATCTTCATGGGCGGTGGCTCCCTCGGCATTCAAGCGATGATGGGTGGCGACGTGCCGATGATCATCGCCGATGGCTCGGCGGCGGTGGGCAGCCGGTTGGCCGGCAGCGATGCGGTGGTGATCGCCAGCTTTCTCAATACATTTCCCTATAGCCTGGTTTCGCTGCCGGAGATCAAAAGAGTGGAGCAGCTCAAGGGCGGGCGCATCGCCATCAGCCGCTTCGGCAGCGCCGCCGATACCGGCGTCAAGATGGCGTTAGCGAAAGCTGGGCTCAATCCCGATCGCGACATGACACTGCTGCAGATTGGCGCGCAAACGGCTCGCTTCTCAGCGTTGCAAGCGAAAACCGTCGAAGCGACGATCATCACGCCGCCATTTACGCTGACGACTAGAAAGCTTGGCTATCCAACGCTGCTCGAAATGGCCGATCAGAACATCCCTTTTCAAATGGGCGGTCTGCTGTCGACGCGCGGATATTTGAAGTCCAATCCCGACACGGCGCAATCGGTCATGCGCGCGCTCGCCGAGGCGATTCACTTTTACAAAAAAGAAAAAGATGCGAGTCTAAAAATCCTCGCCCGCTATCTGAAGATCGATGATCGCGACGCCTTGGAAGAAACCCACCGGGAGGTGGCGTTGAAAGTCGTGCCGGAAAAGCCCTATCCGACGCTGGCGGGCATTCAAACCATCCTCGACGAACTGGGCCGAAGAAATCCCAAAGCCAAAGCCATGCGCCCGGAAGAGTTCGTCGATTCGAGCTTAGTTAAAAAATTGGACGACGAAGGGCTCTTCGACCGTCTCTACAAGAGGTGAGCTCAATCCTATGCGCGATCTAAGAATGGTTCTGTCGGTTGTGGCCGTAGCCGGTTTCTTTTCCGCCGTTGAATCCGCCAACGCGCAACTGCGCAAGATCAACATCGCCTACACCGCGACTAGCCCCTATCAGGCGGTGCTGATCGTCGCCAAGGAAGTCGGACTGTTTAAAAAACACAACCTCGATCCGACCTTGGTCTTCACCACCGGCGGGTCGTTGGGCATTCAGGCGATGCTCGGCGGCGATGTCGCGATGACACTGTCGGACGGTTCATCGTCGGTGGTCAGTCACCTCGCCGGCGTCGATGTTGTGGTCATCGCTAGTCTATTGAATACGTTTCCCTATAGCTTGATCTCGCTGCCGGAGATCAAGAAAGTCGACCAGCTCAGGGGAACGAAAATCGCCGTCAGCCGGTTCGGCAGCGCGACGGATTTGAGCGTCAAGATGGCCTTGGCGAAAGTTGGTTTGAACGCCGAGAAGGATGTCACGCTGCTCCAGATCGGCGTGCAAACCGCGCGCTACACGGCGATGCTGTCAAAGAATGTCCAGGCGACGATCATCACGCCGCCCTTCACGCTGACCGCGCGCAAGGCCGGCATGAATACCTTGATCGACATGTCCGAACTCAACATCCCGTTTCAACTGACCGGCCTATTGGCCCTGCGGCCCTATTTGAAAAGCAATCCCGACATGGTGCTGTCGGTGATCCGGGTGCTCGCCGAAGCCATTCACTTTTACAAGCGGGAAAAAGAACCGACGTTGAAAATCCTCGGCAAGTATTTGAAGACCGATGACCGCGACGCGCTGGAAGAAACCCACCGCGAGATCGCCATCAAGTCGCTACCGGAAAAGCCCTATCCAACCCTGGCCGGGATCAAAACCATCCTCGACGAAACCGTCTTGCGCAACCCCAAAGCGCGCGGGCTCAAGCCGGAAGAGTTCGTCGATTCGAGCTTCGTGAAAAAAGTCGACGACGAAGGCTTGTTCGAGCGGTTGTACAAACGTTAGTGCGCAAAAATCTTTTCTTAGGAGGCAGACATGATCGGTAGAATGGCCGTTTTCATCCTACGCGCGTTCTTCAGTATCGCCGGCTTGGCCGCTAGTGCTGCCGGCGCCAGCGCGCAGGACGTAACCGCCTGTGCCATCGTTACTGGCGACGTCGCGCAAAAATTCGTCGGCGGGCCGCTCGACGTCAAGGAACAGGCCAAGGTGCCCATCGACAACGCCCCGGGTGCTTACAATTCGGTCTGCACCTACATCGCGCGCGGCCTGGCGGTCGACAAGGCGCTGACGGCGCCCCGTTTGCTGGACTTGACCTTGCACTTTCTCGACACCCCGGAAGCGATGGCGAAAATCTACGAGAACTCCGTCATCAACTATTCCCAGGTGGTTAATATTCCCGATGAGCGATTCAAAAACCCTACCGTCAACTTCCTCCCGGGTTTCGGCGACAAAGCCTTTGTCTTCGAAGCAGTGACCGATCCGCAGAGCAATTTCAAATCAGCGCTGATCGTTTTCTACAAGGGCCGCATCGGCGGCAGCATCGCCGCCTGGCAGCGTCCCGAGCCCAGCGCCGAGACCACCAAGGCGGTTTTGAAATACATCCTCAGCCGACTGCCATGAAGCGAACTATCCTACGACTGCTATCCATCGCCGTGACTTTGATCGTCGGCTCTAACGCCCAGGCGGCGGAACCGGTCGACATCTCCGCCTGCGCCACGGTCACCATGGCCGACGCCGAGAAATTTATCGGCGCGCCGCTGGACGTCGCCAAGATCGACAAGAAAATCATGATCAACGCGCCCTGGAGCCATGACTCGCTGTGCACCTACATGCCCCAGGGAATCAAAACCGACGACCCCACCGAGATCCCCCGCTTCCTCGACGTCAGCCTGCGATTTTTCCCCACCACCGAAGCGGCCCAGGCGATTCACCAGGCAACCATCGAGCAATTTCGCAAGATGGCCGCCAGCCCGGAAGCGCCGATTAAAATCATCGCCATCAATCCCCTCGACGGACTAGCGGCCAACGCGTTCTACGTCGAGATGCAAACCGACGCCAACTCGGATTTCAAATCCGCCATGATCATGTTCGTCAAAGATACCGTCGGCGGCGCGGTGAGCGCGTGGAAGAAACCGCAGTCGTCGTTGGAACTCAGCAAAGCCGTGCTGCAGCAAGTCTTGATGAAATTACCCTAGAACCTCGTCAGCGCAACCCCGGCAAGTAGATTTCCCGTAGGGGCGAAAAAATTTTCGCCCTCCCCTTCGTGCCCTTCGTGCCTTCGTGGTAAGTCACGGCTGGCTCGCAAGACGCGGTTATTCACAATTGCACAATGGCTGTAGAAAAATCCCGCCGCCAGTGTTAGGACCAGTAAGTTTTCCAGCAACGAACAAAGGACGCCAACATGCTCACACCGATCAAGATCGACAATCGCATCGACGCCCATCTCGGCATCCCCGAAGGCATCGGCAAACGGCCGGTGGTCATTCACATGCACGAACGCTACGGCATCGTGCAGCACACCCTGGACTTGGGCGAGAAGTACGTCAAAGCCGGCTACGTCACCATCGTGCCGGATTACTTTTCCCGCTTCACCGGCGACCGCAAGGCGCTGGCTGACGGTAACGACCGTTGCGAACTAGACGACGAAGTCGTCCTGTCGGACACCGACGCGGTTATGACCTACCTGCGCACTCTGCCCCAGGCCGACATGACCAAGGTCGCCATGTCCGGGGTTTGCCAAACCGGCCGCCAACCGATCCTGGTCGGCGCCAAGCGCGACTACCTCAGCGCCGCCGTGGTGCTCTACGGCGCGGTCTACGACGCCGATTGGAAGTCCCATCCGATGCGCCCCGAGTCCATCGAAGCGTTGATGCAAAAGCTCCAGTGCCCGCTCACCGCCGTGTTCGGCGAGCTCGATAATTTGATTCATCTCGACAACATCGTGCGCATGACCGCGGTGCTCGCCGCGGCCAAAAAAAGCTTCGGCATCCGCGTCTACCCCGACGCGCCGCATGGTTTTTTGAACGACACCATGCCCGGCCGCTACCGCCAGCCACAAAGCGACGCGGCGTGGAACCAGATCACGTCATTTTTGAAATCGGTATTCGCCGGCGAGTGGAAAAAAGAGCGCGCCACCTGGCGCTTCGAGGCCGACAGCTCGCTGGATTACGATTTCAGCGCCATGAAGCGCTGGGAGTAGCGCGCGGGGCGCGCCGCTACGCGGCGCATCTCAAATTTCAAATCTCAGATCTCAGAAATTTCCGATCCGAGTTTGAAATCTGAGATTTGAGATCTGAGATGCGCACAGCGCACCGGCGCCGCGCAACACCTTGACAGCCACCCCGTTGGCGCATAGATTCGCCTCACCATTAGCTAAGGAGCGCGCCACGTCCAAGCAAGAGCAAGAAGCCTTCGATCTGGTCTCCGTCGACGAGTCCAATCCGCTCACCACCAACCGGCTGTGGCAGCGCACCCGCGAAGTCTTGTCCAACTGGTTGGGGGTCATCGGCATTGTCGGTTTTTTCTCGGGCTGGGAGCTATCGACCCGGCTGGAGATCATCAATCCTTTTTACTTCCCGCCTTTTAGTAAAATCATCATCAAGGGCTACGAGCTGTTCGCCAACGGCTCCATCTGGGAGCATATGTGGTTCAGCCTGACCAATTTTTTGATCGGCTTTGCCATCTCGGTGGTGTTCGGCGTGGTCATGGGCGTGCCCATGGGCTGGTACCGCACGCTACACAAGACCTTGGACCCGCTGCTCTCCGGCATCTACGCCACGCCGCTGATCGCTCTCCTGCCGCTGATCATCATGATGTTCGGCCTAGGCGCGGTGTCGAAAATCATCATGACCGTGCTCGCCGCGGTGTTCCCGATTTTGATCAACACCATGGTCGGCATCGCCAACACAGATAATCGCTTGATCACCATGTCGCGCGCCTTCGGCGCCCGCGATAGCCAGATCTTCATGAAAGTGTCGTTGCCGGGTTCCTTGCCCTACATCGTCGCCGGCATGCGCGTGGCCCTGGGGCGCGCGCTGGTTTACATCGTCGTCGCCGAGCAATACGGCGCCGCCACCGGGCTCGGCTACTTGAGCTCAGTGGCCGCCCAGCGCTTTCAAATGGCCGCCATGTTCGTCCCCATCGTCATCATCGCCGGCCTGGGCGCCGGCTTGAACGAGACCCTCAAAGCCATCGAGCGCCGTCTCGATAAGTGGAAGCCGCAAAAATCTTAAGCCCATCGTTTCGGGAGGATGCCATGAAGTTGACTGGAAAAATCGTCGCGTTCTGTTTCTTTGTCCTGGCGCTGGCCGGCGTCGGCCACGGCGGCGAAGCCTTGCGAAAAATGACCGTCGGCCAGGCCGGCGTCAACCCCGGCGCGGGCTTGTTTTCCATCGCCGTCAATCAGGGTTTTTATAAAAAGCATGGCCTCGACGTGGAAATCATCAAGACCAACACCACCGCCGCGGTGCAGGCGATGCTGGCGAAGAAAATGGACATGGCTACCGGCGCCGGCATGGCGGCGTTCATCACGGCGAATCTCGAAGGCGCGCCCGGCTTCACGCTGGTGGGCTCCTGGGTCAACGTTTTTCCCTACAAGATCATGGCGCAGAAAGGCATCCGCAAGGTCGAAGACCTGCGCGGCAAGACCGGCCATGTCGGCGCCCCCTTCGGCACCATCCCCGACACCGCCCTGCGCTTCGCCCTAGGCCGCTTGAAGATCGACGCCGAAAAAGATGTGAAGCTCGTGCAGCACTCCAACGCTGATCCGGCGAGCATTTTGGCCGCCATGGAAAAAGGCGAGGTGCAGTTTGGCATCCTGGCGCCGCCCTTCGACTTGATCGCCGAGCGGCGCGGCTATGAGATGCTTTTGGCGCTTCCCGGCTTGGGCATTCCCTGGCAGCAAAACGGCGAGATCGTGCCGACCGCGTATTTGAAAGCCAACCGCGACAACGTCCTGCGCTTGATGCGCGCCACGGCGGAAGCGTCAAAATTCTATTTCGACAACAAGGACAAGACGTTGGAAATCTTGACCGAGTATCTCGGTCGGCCGCGCGACGAAGCCGAGTACGCCTACAACCAATTCAAACGCTGGGCCGACAAGAACCACCGGCCCCAGGTGGAAACCATCAAGACCACCTTGGAAGCGATCAAGAAAAACACCCCCAAAGCCGCCGGCGCCAACGCGGCATCCTATGTCGACGCCAGCATCGTCGACCAGCTGGTGAAAGAAGGGTACTACAAGTAACAAGGATGAAGTTCGAAGGATGAAAGTCGGAATCTTTGAATCTTAACTTCATCCTTCCACCTTCATCCTTCATCATTCATCATTCATCCTTTCAAGTTGGTTTGACCCATTCCACCCTGAGTGTTAGCATCCGCGCAGTTTTGCTTAAGGAGTACCATTCGTGAAGCTTTACAATTTCGATCTCCTCGCCTATCCCCATGTGCCCACCGATGCGCCGCGCACGCCGGTGCCGAGCAGCTATTTCGATCCGATCAAAGGCGCGGCCAACTATGCCGAGCATTTGGACGAGATGACCTACTGCGAGGAGCTGGGCTTCGACGGCGTGGTCTTCAACGAGCATCACTACAGCGCCTACGGCACCATGCCGTCGCCCAATCTAATCGCCTCGGCGCTTAGCCAAAGAACCAAGCGAATCAAGATCGGCGTCCTCGGCAACATTTTGCCGCTGCGCAACCATCCGGTGCGGGTCGCCGAAGAGTACGCTATGATCGATTGTCTCAGTAACGGCCGACTGATCGCCGGCTTCGTGCGCGGCATCCCGCCGGAATATATTTGGTACGGCGTCAATCCAGCGGAATCGCGCGGGCGTTTTACCGAAGCTTTCGACTTGATCATGACCGCCTGGACCCAGCCGGTGTGGAGCCATGAGGGGAAGTTTTTTAAATTGCACGACTGCGCTATCTGGCCACGGCCGGTGCAGCAGCCTCACCCGCCGATCTGGATCGCCGCCCGCAGCGCGGAATCGATTGAATGGTGCGTCGAGCGCAAACTCCCCTGCGCGCAGGTCTACCAGACCACCGACCAGATCGAAGACACTTTTAACTATTACCGGACCAAGGCCAAGGAAGCAGGCTGGGACGCCAAGACCGATCAGTTCATCCTCTGCCGCCACATCTATATCGACGACACCGAGGACAAAGCGCGGGCAAATATTCAGGAAGCGATGGCGTACTTTTTCACCGTCTTCAACCGCGGCTTCAACGAAGCGATCAATAAAGACGCGGTCGACAAGCAGCTCCAGGCCGCGCTCACCAGCGAACGCTCCTTCAGCTACTTCCGCGCTGGCAGCCGCGAGCGCTTCGATTTTTCCAAGATGGACTTCGACGGCCTGGTTAAAAGCGGCTACCTGATCGCCGGCAATCCCGACAGCGTGGCTAAGCAGATCCAAGCCCAGATGAAACAAGTAGGCGCCGATCACTTCATGGGCATGTTCCACATCGGCAACTTGAAGCATGAAAAGGTCGTCAACTCGCTGGAGCTCTTCACCAAAGAAGTGATGCCCCGGCTACGCTAAGAATTACTTCAATCGCATCGGACCCAAACGCCACGCAGGCTCGCCTGTCGTGGCGTTTGTTTTACGGTCGGCGATCGCTTGCTTGACAGACCGATGACCGTCCCATAATGCTGCAAGCAGCTCGTTCAACGCCACTAACCCGGAGGACATCATGACCCTGTTACTCAGCAACGAAGAAATCGATTCCATGCTCGATGTTTCCATGGTGCTCGACGCGGTGGAGAAATCCCAGCGCGCGATGGCGTCGGCGGAAGCCTTGAGCAGCCCGCGAGTCGACACGCTGGCGCCGACCGTTACCGGCGAAGCATCGGCGACTTACAGCTTGAAAAGCATGAGCGGACTGTGGCCCGAGGCTGGCGTGGCGGCGTTGCGCATCAACAGCGATGTGCTGGTGTGGCCCACCGTCGCCGGCAACGTCAGACGCGACCGCTTGCCGAGCAGCACCGGCCGCTGGACCGGCATGCTGATCCTCTACAGCATGGCCACGGGCGAACCCTTGATGATCTCCCCCGACGGCTACATCTCGCGGCTGCGCGTCGGCGCCACCAACGGATTGGCGGCGCGCTACCTGGCGCGGACCGATGCGCGGGTGATGGCGCTGCTCGGCACCGGCTGGCAAGCCGGCGGCCAGCTCATGGCCCATTGCGCGGTGCGGCCCATCGAGACGGTCAAGGTATTTAGTCCCAACCCAGCCAACCGGGAAAAGTTTTGCCGCGAGTTACAGAGCCGCGTGAAAGCCAAGTTGATCGACGTCGATTCGGCGCAGGCGGCAGTTGAGGACGCCGACATCGTCGTCACTGCCACCAACTCCATGGAACCGGTGCACCGTAAAGAATGGCTGCGCCCCGGCGTCCACTATAGCGCGGTGAAGGTACAAGAGATGGATCAACCCTTTCTCGACGCCGTCGACCGGGTCTTCATGTTCTCGAAAAATCCGCTCACCACGCGACCGCAAACGGTCAAGCTCGATTCGGTGATTACGCCGGAAGCGGATGGCGGTTGGTGGCAAAACCGCCAAGGCCAGTCTTGGGATCGGCTGCAAGAGCTGCCCAATCTCTTTATCGGCAAAGCTCAAGGCCGGGAAAACGACCGGCAGACCACGGCATTCGTCAACAACGTCGGCCAAGGTTTGCAGTTTTGCGCCGTCGCCAAACGGGTCTACGACGAAGCCTGCGCGCGCAAACTCGGCCGCGAGTTGCCCACCGAGTGGTTCACCCAGGATGTCCATCCGTAAACCCAACCGACGAGGAGAACCCACCCAGTGTCACCAGCGCGAATCTTTATCGTCATCGTTAGCCTGCTGATCCTAAATGGCGCGCCGTCCGCCGCCCAGTCCCTGCGCATCGCCATCGGCGCCGTCAGCGTCGCCCATGTGCCCGGACTGATGGCCGTCGAAGGCGGTTACTTCGCGCGACAGAATTTGCAACCGGAGTTGATCATGATCCGCGGCGGACCGCAGACGGTAGCCGCGCTACTCGGCGGCGACGTCGCCTTCGCCCAGGTCTTCTCCGTGCCCATCGTCAGCGCCAAACTGGGCGGCGGCGACGCGATCATCATCGCCGGACTAGTCAACGAGCCGCTGTTTTCATTGATGACTGTGCCCACCATCGAAAAACCGCAGGACCTGCGCGGCAAGAAATTCGGCATCACCACCTTTGGCTCCGCCTCGGATATCGCTCTGCGCTTGGCGCTGAACAAGTGGGGGCTCAAAGCGGAAACCGATGCGACGATCCTGCAAGTCCGCGGCATCCCAGAAATCTTGACCGCCATGCAAACCGGCGCGGTGCATGCCGGCATGGTTTCGCCGCCGACCAACATCAACGCCATCAAAGCCGGCTTCCGCGAACTCGCCTTTCTGCCCAAACTCGGTATTTCGTTCCAGCACACCACGTTGTCGACGACACGCCGCTACCTGGCGAAAAATCGCGAGACCGCCGTCAAAACGCTGCGCGCCTACGGCGCGGCGATGCGGCGCATCAAAGCCGACAAACCGTTCACGCTTAAAGTGCTGAGCAAATATTTTCGCACCAACGACCAGGAGATCCTCGATCAAACCTACAGCGCGGCGGTTTCGGTGTTTCGCGAGATACCCCATCCGACCTTGCCCGGTATCCAATCGACCCTCGACTTTCTCGCGCTTACCGACGCAAAGGCGAAACTGGCGAAACCTACGGACTTCGTCGATTCTTCGCTGCTCGACGAGATCGAAAAAAGCGGATTATAATTCGGGCGAAAAAACTCCATGACGCCATCTAAAAAATCGCACTTCACCGTCGGTCTGATTGTTTGCCTAGCATGGCTGCTACCGGCACTAGCCGGTTCTTTCGCATCAGCCCAAGAGCGCATCACGCTCGGCTTGACCACCCGCAACGGCAGCACTTCCCTGCCCTATGTGGTCGCTGAGGAGAAAGGGTTTTTCAAAGCCGAGGGACTCAACGCCATCGTCGTCATCATGCAAAACCAAGTGGTAGTCAACGGCGTGCTCAGCCGTCATGTCGACTACGGCGGGACGTTCTCCAACTTCGTCGGCGCGGCCATGTCGGGGGCGCCGGTGAAGATCGTCATGTCGGTGATGGACGGCGCCGATCATTTTCTCGTCACCAGCCCGAACATCAAGCGGGTCGAAGATTTGCGTGGCAAGACCTTCGGCATCAGCAGCTTCGGCGGCACGCCGCATAGCGAAGCGATCGCGATCCTGCGCAGGTATAATTTAAATCCCGACAAGGACGTGACGTTCATGCAGGTGGGCGGCAGCTCGGCGCGCTACCTGGCGCTGGAGAGCGGCTCGATTCAGGCGGCGATGATCGTGCCGCCGTTTAATCATCTGGCGAAAAAGCGCGGCTTCAACCAGCTGCTCGGCTTCAACGACATCATGGCCATGCCCGTCGGCGGCCTGGCGGTACACACGCAAAAGATGAAAGAGAAGCCCGACGAGATCGTCAAGATGATCCGCGCGCTAATCAAAAGCCTGGAATACATCCGCACCCGCAAAGCCGATATCCTGGCGATCATCGACAAGCAATGGGGCGTCAAAGAGCCAGAAGTCCGCGAAGAGATGTACAAGGAAATGATCGGCCTGTTCAGTCGCACCGGCATCGGCCCCGACGAAGCGATGAAGAACGTCATCCAGCTCGTCCGCGAGACCAGGAAGAACGCGCCGCCGACGACCATCGCCGATGTCGCGGATTGGAGTTTTGCGCGCAAGGCGCAGTGAAAGGTCGTGCTCGTCGCTCGTGATCGTGCTCGTAGGCCGGTCAGGACCGAACACGAGTCACGAGCCACGATCACGATTCTGAGTTCCTAGCCACCGAGTTTTTTAAAGAACCCTTCCTTCTCCAGCTCATCCATAAACGAGTTATCGACGAACTCTTCGCCGGTTTTGCCGCGCAGGTCGGCTTCTTTCTCGGCGTAGAAGCCGTAGGTGTCGCGCACGCCGGCCATATTGATGCGCGGCGGGAAGGAAAAGCGCGGCGCGAAGTAGTCGTAGGTAGCGTTGAGCATGTCCTTGTCTTCCATGCGCATGCGCTGGCTGAAGACTCTCTGGGTACGCGTCTTGTCGGTGCGGATCGCATGGACGGCTTCGGCGTAGGCGCGCACGAAGCGTTTAACCTTGTCGCGATTTTCCTTGATCAGGCTGCCCTTCACGTAGAGCGAGGACTGGGGAAAGTTAGCGGTCATTTCGCCCATGTCGGCGAGCACCCGGTGGCCGGTTTGCAACGCCTTGGTCAAATGGGGCGGCGCCAGGATCGCCGCGTCGATACGACCCAGGAGCAGCGACTGCAAGCGCGTCGGCGCGTCGCCGCCGAGCAGGATGGTAACTTCGTTCAACTTGATGCCCCATTCCTTGAACGCCAACTGTAGCGCCAAATCGTTGGAGCCGCCGAAGTTGAGAATCCCGACCTTGCGCCCGCGCAAATCCTTGGGCGAGCGAATATCCGGCTTGACGACGAAAGAGTATGGGAACTTGTTGTACGACGCGGCGAGCACGCGGATATCGGAACCGCGCGCCGCCGCAAATAGTGGCGTGGTTGCCGAGCCGGTGGCGAACTGCGTCGCGCCGCTCATCAGCGTCGCCACCGAGCGCGCGCCGCCGGTGATCATCACCAACTCGACCTCCAACCCATGCTTCTCGAACAACCGCAGATCCTTGGCCACCCAGCTGGCGCTTTGAAAGCCCGACAGGCCGCCGTAGTCGGCGATGACTTTGTCGAGCTTGTCGGCGGCGAACGAACCCACTGGAACCATCGACACCATCACCGCGAGAAAGCTGATAACTCGTTTAAACATCGAAACTCCTTCCGCGCCGCGATAGTAAGAGTTTAGCGAGCGTGCTTCAAGGTAGCCGGCGCGGCTAGGAACTTTTCCACCAATTGGCTGGCGCGCCGCTGTCGTAGCAACGTCAATCTGTCATGTTAACGGCAAGGCGAAAATGTCAGGTCGGTTTGTTGGTAGCAGCCTCCAAGGTAGAAATCGGACCGTAGCGGAACCCCTGCTTCTTAGCTGGCGTTCGGTATAGGCCAAGTGTGTGC
>CAMDBU010000047.1 GCA_945889495.1 Syntrophobacter sp. SbD2
GCACACACTTGGCCTATACCGAACGCCAGCTAAGAAGCAGGGGTTCCGCTACGGTCCGATTTCTACCTTGGAGGCTGCTACCAACAAACCGACCTGACATTTTCGCCTTGCCGTTAACATGACAGATTGACGTTGCTACGACAGGGTAAGAAAAAGCTTCCACGAGTATGCCGCTGCCAATCTTGCGTGACCATGGAAGCCGCTGCAATAGGGTCACATCCTCTTGTCGCTCCTACGCTCAATCTGGGCTTTCTAGGGCGAAGAACAGTCCCGAAAATATTTTTCAAGCTTTTCAATAATGTTCCCTCACTCCTTGAGCACGGCCGGCGAGAGACCAGGACAATGCGGTGACAAACACTGAACGGGTGCCAATGGCCATCGAAGTTGTCGCCCGGCTGGCCGGCCGAGCGGCGCATCCAGTTGACCTGCCTCCTTTGCGCTGGTTCGCGACCGATGACGCGATCGTGGTCGGCTGAAATTTGCTTAATTTGACATTCGATTGTTTGTCACGCACTTTCTTGGCGCTGGCGATTCTCGGGCCGGCGGTTTAACCGCGATAGGCGCCGCGCGTATGGCTGGATTCGCACCGACCGCCTAACTTGCGTTGACAGGTTATTTCGGCGGTGATAGCGCTGACTGCACTGGCAAATTTTCAGGAGGGACGATCATGGCAAAACTGCGGCATTTGGCGTTACTGACGCGCCAACCGGACAAGATGGCGGACTATTACAAAAAAGTTTTCGACATGAAGGAGTTGTACCGGACCAAAAACGGCTCGGTGCATCTGTCCGACGGCGAGGTCAATCTGGCGATCCTCAACGCCAACGATCCTAAAGAGCCGGGCCATCCCGACGGGCTCTATCACTTCGGTTTTCATATCGACGATGCCAATGAAACCACCAAACGGATCATGGAAGTCTATCCCGAGGGCGCGCCGAAGGAACGCATCGCAACCTACGCCGAAGGCCGCGCCAGCGATCCCGACGGCAACTTAATCGATATCTCCACCACCGGCTGGGGGCCGGTGCGGCGCAACGATCTGTAGCCGTTGAGTCTTCATGCTGAATTTTTTTCGTGTTCTACTGATTTGCGGATTGATGGTTGCGTCTTGGGGCAGCGTTCGCGCTGCCACGGTCGAGGAAGTGGTCAAGAGAGCCTCGGCGCTATCCGGCGCGGAGCGCAAGACCTTTCTCGAAGAAGGCGCCAAGAAAGAGGGCGAGGTGGTTTTTTACACCTCGCTGAGCTTGACCGACTATCCGAAGATCTTGCCGCACTTCGAGCGCGCCTATCCGTTCGTCAAGACCAACACCTATCGCGCCACGCCATCGGGCTTGTTCACCAAGGTGGATACCGAAGCGCGCGCCGGCCGGTTTGCCGCCGACGTGATCGGCTCGGCGCCGGTGGAGATGTGGCAGTTGAAGCAGCGCAAGCTGTCGACGTCTTATCTATCGCCGGAGCGGCGCGCCTTGCAGCCGGGTTCGTTCGATGCCGAAGGTTTCTGGCAGGCCTTCGATGTCACGCCGCTCAATTTGGCCTTCAACACCAAGCAGGTAGCGGCGGCCGACGCGCCGCGCAGCTACGCCGATTTACTCAACCCCAAGTGGAAAGGGCGCATGAGTCTCGGCACCGAGGAGTACACCTGGTTCAACATCATGTTGGAAACCATGGGTAAGGCCAAGGGCTTGGAGTACATGGCGGCGCTCGCCAAGCAGGACTTGGCGATGCCCGGATCGAGTAGTGTCATGCGCGTCCAGCTCATGCTCGCCGGCGAATCGGCCATCGCCATCGCGGCGCGCGGCCGGCGCGTGTCGGAGCTCAAGCAGCAGGGCGCGCCGATCGATTACCGCCTGCTCGATCCCTACGCCGGCGAGCCTAACTTCGTCACTTTGATGCAACGCTCGCCCCACCCCCACGCGGCGCTTTTGTTCATAGATTGGATGCTCTCCGAGGAAGGCCAGACACGCATGGCGGAGGTCGGCAGATTATCCGTGCGCCGTGGCATCAAGCATCGCTCCTGGGTCCAGGAGCTGTTTCAAAAAGATTTCGTCTTCCTGAGCCCGTCGTCCATCGGGCCCAACTTGAACGACATCATCGCCCAGTACGATAAGACCTTTGGCGTGCAACGGCGGACGAAGTAATTTGGGGGATTTGGATTACTTAACCACAAAGAGCACAAAAGGCACAAAGTAAGAAGAAATTCGGATTCGGATTATTGGCCGCAAAGAACGCAAAGGTCACAAACAAAGCAATCGAGATGTAGGGGCGGATAATCATCCGCCCTTTTCGTTAGTGGCAGAGTCATTATGAAGATTGGACTATTCACTGAATTCTCCTATCCCGGCAAGTCGGAGCATCAGCTTTACGCCGAGGTGTTGGAGCAGATCGCCGTGGCCGATGAGTTGGGCTACGATTTTTTCTCGATCACCGAGAGCTTCGGCAAGGATTTGTTTTCCTGCTCGCCGTTTCCCCTGGGCGTCTATGTCGCGGCGGCGCAGCGGGCGCGGCGGATACGCTTTCTCACCGGCATCGTCGCCATGCCGATACATCATCCGGCGATGTTGGCGAGCCAGGTCGCCGCGGCGGACTTGCTCACCGAAGGGCGCATCATGTTGGGCCTCGGCCGCGGCCATCCCTGGGTGATCGGCCGGATGAACGTCGACGCCGCCACCAGCGCGGCGCGCTTCGAAGAAGGCATCCGCATGCTGGTGGAGATCTTCAAAGGCGAATATATCGAAAAGTTCGACGGCCAGTTCTGGCAGCTGCGCGATTTCAAACTGAGCCCGCCGCCGATTCAGCAGCCCCATCCGCCGATCTACACCGCCGCGGCGACCACGCCGGACAGCGCGGCCTTCGCCGGCAAAGTCGGCCAGGGCTTGGTGCAGCCCGGCTACCTCGGCATTCCTTTCAAATTGGTGCATGGCCTCACCGAGACCTACCGCAAGAATTTACCGACAGGCAGCCGCAGCGACGTGATCCTCGGCATCCACTGCCACGTCGCCGCCAGCCGTGAAGAGGCGATCGAGAACGGCGCCCTGGCGCTGTCGTCGCAAGCTGATGTCTTCCTACGCGGCCGGCTCTCCCGCCCGGTGGAAACCGAAACGATTCGAACCTACGCCACCAAAAGCGCATCGCGCGAAGCCTTCGAAAAACTCAGCACCGTGGAAAAAGCCAAAGCCGCCGTCGCCGCCGAAGGCGCCAACGTCATGGCCGTCTGGGGCACGCCGGACGAGTGCATCGAGCAGATCAAATTCTACGTCGACGCCATGCGCCCCGAGCAGCTCATGCTCAACATCGCGTCGGGGAGCTTGGCGCAGGAGAAGGTGCTGAAGTCCATGCGGCTGTGTGCGGAAGAAGTATTGCCGGTGCTGCGCTCGACGTAAGAAAATGTTCGGCGGCTCTGACTTTCATTAACTTTCATCTAAGATCATTCCAGATGAATGGACTATCGTGCCTCTCGATCCGCGTCGTTTGAGAAGGTTCGGTGGCATATAGTACAATTCCGAAAGCATAATGGTAGGAGGACCGAGTCATGCCGATGAGCGTACACTTGGATAGCAAAACCGAAGCATTGGTTGGTCGGCTGGCAGAAAGAAGACGGCAATCAAAATCGGCGGTTGTTCGTGATGCCATTGGACTTTTGGCAGCACGGCAACAGGTTTCGAAGAAAAAATTGCAGAAGAAGGTCCGCCCATACGATCTCGTGAAGCATTTAATCGGCTGTGCAAGTAGTGGGTCCGGTGACCTTTCAACACGTACGGGCGACAAGTTCTATGAGATGCTTGTTGCTGATAGAGGCAAGCGAAGATGATGCTCGTCAAGGTTGGGCCGCCGAGATAGTCATATTTGCTGACTAGCGTCTTGGGGAGTTAGCGATTCGTGCATCCTTCGCGTTAGATTTGTCGGCTGTCAGCGTTGCGAAGCGTGGGACAAGCCAAGCGTTATTTTAGAATGAACCGCCACGTTTTCATCTCCTACTGCCGTCTTGCAGAAGACAGCGCCGTCGTCGACGAGCTGATCGCTGCGTTGGGCGATTTCACCTGTTGGCGCGACAGAGATGGTCTGTCGGTAGGCGAGGACTGGGAGGATGGGATCGCGCGCGCGATCGCTGATGCCAACGCGATGATCCTAGTTGTCTCAGGAGAGACGAAGAAAAGCCCCCAGGTATTGGTGGAGTATCGTCTTGCTAAGGCACGGGAGCCCCGGCTGCCGATCATTCTGCTGTTGATTGAAAAATGCGACGTGCCATTCAACCTCGGCAATATCAATGCCTGCATATGGTATGAGGACCGTCCGCGAGCACTGGGCCAGTTGCGTGAGAAGCTTAAGGACTACCGAGATCACCCGGCGCCGCGGGCGATGATACGTGATTATTTGCTCGCGCTGCGACAATCGGTTGAGTTGAAGAACGTTGCAAACTACGCGTCGATGGCCGGAGAGGGTCAGGTGCAGCTTGGGCGTCCTTCGGATGCTCTGCGACCAGTCGTAATGCGCCCGGAATTTCTACTGCGGCGCGATTTGGCCGAACAAAGGCGTGAGTACGAAGATCTCTTGCCCGAGCTGCACAGATCGAAACGCGTGCTGATTCTCGGAGAACCGGGCATTGGCAAATCATCCACCCTCGCTAAGTTTGCGGATGAACTTGCCGAGCGGATGCTCAACGGTGAGCCTGAGCCGATCCCGTTGATCATTCCCTTGCGGGAGTGGCGAGGCGATGTTAGCTGGGACATGCTGGTCGGTAATCATCTTAATGCACTCGCGCCGCATTACCGACAATTGGCCGCTGACGGACGTTTTTGCTTTCTCCTGGACGGTCTGAATGAGTTGCCGCGCGACGACAAGCGCGATGCAAAACTTAAACATTTGCGGGAGTTTTTGGGCACCGACAATCGAGTGGTGGTTACCTGTCGCGAACTCGATTATCGCGACGAGGCTCTCAGACTCGATTTCGACACCACAATTACAATTCGTCCGCTCGACCCCGAGCGGGTTTTGGATTTTTTGTTGCGTTATTTGATTAACATCCGTGGCGAGACGGAAGGGTCTGTCGCCGCTGAGGATTTGTTTTGGAAGATCGCCGGTGGCACGGACGTAAAAGCAGGTTGGCAAAAATGGCGCGGTATAGGGTTCTCTCTCAATAATTTCTTCGGCGTTGTGAAGAGATCGAAGGAGCTATCCACGCACTATTCTGTATCAGAAGGCACGCCCTGGCTGGACATCGCAAGATCCCCGGGCAATTTGATGAGGTTAGCCGCTAACCCCTATATGTTGTTGATGTTTGTGATGATCTACCTGGATGAAGGTGCCGTACCTCAGAACCGTGGCGCGCTATTCGATAAATTCGTTTTCTATTTAATAAAGCGTGAGGAGTTCACCGATACCGAGATGTCGCGCGGGGATTGGCAGGAACTGACAGCCAAGCTCGAAGATCTCGCTTGGACGATGCAGCGCCACGCAGTGAAGTCGGGAGAAACGCGCGGTGGGCTAGAACTGACGATTCCTCGTGCCGGCGCTATATCGGTTCTTGGCGGCAACAATTGGCTCTATCGAGGCGCTAGCGCTAATTTCTTGGAAGACGGCGACCCGGTGCGTTTTACGCACCAGTTGCTGCAAGAGTATTTTTTTGCCCGGCGCATGCTGGCCGAGATCGGTACGGGCCGACTGGATGCGCACGAATTCTGGCCTGAAGAGTGCTGGTGGCTGCCGTCGGGTTGGGAAGAGTCCGCGGTACTGGCGGCTGGGATGATCGGCGACAAAGCGGGAAAATTTATCGACTGGTTGGTGCAAGCGAACCCCGAAGTCGCTGCGATGGCGCTGCAAAGGAGCGGCGCGGAGTTTGGTGATGACGTTAAACTGAAGCTGCGCGAGCAGTGGTTACCGCGGATGACCGATATCAAGCGTTATCCGCAAGCGTTGGCGCGCGCGGCGATTGGCCGGGCGCTCGGTAGTGTGGTGCTGTCCTCTGGCGAGCCACTCGACAACCGGCCCGGCGTGGGACTCAGGGCGGACGGGTTGCCAGATATCGAGTGGGTACCAATACCCGGAGGAGACGTAACACTTATAAACGTAGAAAGCTTGTTCAAAGTCCAAGCTTTCCACATCGGGCGGTACGCGGTGACACACCGGCAATTCCAGGTGTTTATTGATGCCCCCGACGGCTACCGCAACATTAAGTGGTGGTATAACGTCCAACGATTTCCAAAACCTTCGCCTCCAGCTTGGTCGGATGTGAATCATCCCCGTGTAATAGTTTCTTGGTACGAAGCCGTCGCATTTTGTGGCTGGCTTACAGCAAAGTTTCGTGAGCACGGTCTGTTGGGAACAAATCAGCAAATTCGCTTACCCACGGAATGGGAGTGGCAGCAGGCGGCGACGAACGGAAATCCGAGTTGGGTTTATCCCTGGGGTGAAAGGTGGGAGGCTACACTGTGTAATGGCGCCGAAACCGGTTTGCATCGCCCTAGCGCAGTAGGTATCTATCCCAACGGATGCTGGCAAACCGGTCCACAAGATATGGCTGGCAACGTTTGGGAATGGTGCTTGAACAATTACGGTAGCCCTAATGCTTGGAATCCAATGAGGATTGATAGAGCGGAGCAGCGTGTGATTCGTGGCGGTTCCTGGGCCACTCACGCGATGTACTTACGTGTATCGTTCCGTAACCTCTCCGGTGCGGACTTCCGGGACGATGGCATTGGTTTTCGACTCGCCCAGGTTTCCAATTAACCTTTGAGCGTAATTCTTGTCCCCTTTATATGTCTGGGGACGAAACGCTGGGGCAAAAATTGTCGCAATCAATGCTGATCCAACGCGTGGACTGATGCAGCTCCCTGAAGAAAGCTTCTTAGGGCTACGGCGCGGTTACTAGCGTTTCCCCAGCTCCTTCACCGCCTCATTCAAATAACTCATATCGACGAACTTCGATGCATCCGGCACTGGGGCTTTGGGGTTGGCTTGTTCGTAGTAGACGCGGATGTTGTGTTTCATGCCTTCCATGTTGGGCTCGCCGTCGTAGGGCCAGATTTTGTTTTGCGTGTAGTATTCCCAGCCTTTGAGGGCGTGGTTGGGTTTCAACTGAATTTCCTTCACTAGGAAATCCACCGTGAGGTCTTTGTTGTTGTACATCCAGCGCAGCGCTTGGACCATGCCTTTGTTGAAGCGCACCATGAGCGAGCGGTTTTTCTCGGCCCATGACCGGCGCACGGCCAGGGCGGCGGATTGAAACTGCGGCACGGCGTCGAGCAGGCGGCCGAGCGTGTTGAAGCCCAGCTCTTCGGCGGCGAAATTCAATGGCACGGCGACGGTGGTTGCCGAGATCTGCCCCGACTGCATGGCGGCGAGATTGCCGGGCGAGCCGCCGGCGACGACCAGAATTTTATAATCCTTGGGGTATTCCAATCCCTTTTGCCGCAGCGCTTCGCGTAGCGCCGTGACCGTGCCGCCAGTCAAAGAAGACGAGCCGATGGTGGTGCCGCGCAGGTCTTCGAAGGTTTTATATTTTCTGCCGAAGACGATGGCGGCGGTCATGCCGTTGATGACGCCGCCGGTGATGACAAAATCCAAGCCGCGGTCGCTGGACTCCATGAACGGTTCCGGTCCGCCGGAGGCGAAATGGATCGACCCGGCGGCCAGCGCCTGCACGACCATGGGGATGCCGCGCAGCACCAAGACCTCGACGTCCAACCCTTGCTGCTCGAAAAAGCCTTTCTTCCAGCCCACCCAAAGCGGGCTATAGCCGAGAGTTTTGCTCGACGGGCCGACGAAAATCTTGGGCCGGTCCTGCGCCGGTGCTCGCTGAGCGCATAGTGCCGCCAAGAGCACTAGTAACGCGACAAATTTTTGCTTTTTCATCGACACCTCGCCTCGCGCGCAATTCCAAATTGCAAATTCCATATTGTCGGAATCGGAATTCAATTTGGAATCTGTAATTTGGAATTTGTAATCGTCCCTATTGCCAGAGCTTCTTAAAGAAGCCTTCTTTCTCTAACTCTTCGACGTAGCGATGTTCGCAGTACGCGGTGAGCGAACTTTTCCCGCCGCGTCGGTCCCTATCACGTCGCGTTCCAAACCGACGAAGTCAGTTTGATTCAGTAAGGTTTAGATTGCCTGTTTTTAACTGAAGCGTCCACATTTTATCAAATATTTATGATTTCAATTTTTGGCTTATCTGTAGCGGCTGTTGACGGACACCGGAAACGCGCGCTGAACTGTCATCTAGCAAGGCGCTGTGGTGTCGAATATCGTCTCAACGAAACGAGCTGGCTGTTGTGTCTCGTACCTGCGAATTTGGCTTCGCCGTTGTATGGCCAGATCTTGTTTCGCGTGTAGTACTCCCATGCTTTTAGGGCGCGGGCCGGTTTCAACTGAATTACCTTAGTTAGAAACTCTAACACAGTGTCATTGTCGACGGCCGATGGTGTTGAAGATCATGCGATAGTGCGCGGAAGAAGTGTTGCCGGTGATTCAAAGGCATTGGGCTCGTTAGATCTCGCGTCGCTGTGCGTACTGGGCCAATTCGTCGAGCTGAATCTATCCGATTGAGTTTTCATTTTTGTTTGCCTGGCGGCGGCCGAGTGCGATAATGGTTGGTCGCGTTACTGATCTACGTTGCCTATCGGCGCAATCGCGGGATCAACCGAGCGGAGGATGGTATGGCGATCTCTTTTCGAATCTTGCTGCTTGTAGCATTTTGTTGCCTAACTTTTTCATCTGTCGATGCTCAGGAAAGACCGCGGCTCTTCGTCGGTGCGTCGAGCAAAACTCTCGGCTATAGCCCGCTTTGGGTGGGCACGAAAAAAGGGTTTTTCGATCAACAAGGGTTGGACGTGCAACTGGTGTTGCTCCGCGGTGTGCCTATGACACTGCAATCGCTGGCGGCAAATTCCCTACATATCGGCTCCGGCGGACCGGAACCCTACATGGAAGCCACCGAGCGCGGGTTGGATTTCGTCATCACCGGCGGCATCATTAACGGCATGACCCAGTTCATCATCGCCGGCAAGAACTATAAAACCTTCGAAAGCCTGCGCGGCACCACGCTGGGATCGACCTCGCTCACCGGCGGAACGGTGACGGCATTTCGCGAGGCGCTCAAGCAGAAAGGGCTCGAATATCCAAAAGACTATAAGCTCCTGGTCGTTACCGGAGGCTCCGCCGGCAATCTTGCGGCTTTACAGACGGGGCAGATTTCCGCCACCACCGTTGCCGTGCCGTTGAATTATGCCGCCGAAGAATTCGGCTATAACATTATTGGCCGCTTGCTCGATGCCACGCCGAACTTTCAGTCCAACGTCGTCGTCACGCGCCGCTCATGGGCAGACAGGAATCGCCCGATCATGGTCCGCTTCATGAAAGCGATGGTGCAGTCGCTGCGCTGGTTGTTCGACAACCGAGATGCGGCGGTGGAGTTTCTCGCGAAGGAGATGCAGCTCAAACCGGCCCATGCGCTCAAAGGTTGGGAATATTACACGCAGAACCGCATCTGGCCGCCCGATGGCGAGCCCAACGTTGAAGGTATGAAACATAACCTGCGTACCTATTTGGAGCAGACGGGCGCAAAGGGGCCGACCCCGGATGTTCAGAAGTTCATCGAGCTTGGCTACCTCAACGACGCGGTAAAAGAGTTGGGCCGGCGGTAACCCGCCGGTCGACTTGCCCTCGACCGCCTATTGCCAGAGCTTCTTAAAGAAACCTTCGCGCTCCAGCTCCTCGACGTAGCGGTTCTCATAGAACGCCTTGAGCGGGGTCTTTTGCGCCAGGTTGGGGTCGATCATGCGCGACGAGGCGAGCTGGTCGACCATGAGCTGCATCGCTTCCGGCGGCGTCTTGAAGTCCTTGAAAAAGCTGTCGAGGGCCCAGCGGTAGCTTTCGTCCAGCGATTTGGCGTCGGTGACCTTGGTGTATTTACTGAGCGTCTTGATCGCGAAATCGCGATCGTCGTGCATGCGCTTCAAGCCCTCGGCGACGGATTTGATAAAGCGTTTGACCAGGTCGGGGTTTTTTTCGGCCCAGCTGCGCTTGACCATGATGCCGTTCTCGGGGAAGCGCAGGTTCATCTCTTTTAGTTCCTTCGCGCCGACGATTTCGCGGAAGCCTTTTTCGCGCAAAATAATATTGTTCGGCGGGTTGACCATGGCGCCGTCGACGTTGCCGGTCATGATCGCGGCCATGGACTCGGGAATACCGCCGGTCTGGAGGATCGTCACATCGCCGACCCGGGCGCGGCGCAGGATCGAGTCGGCGGTCAGGTGCGACACCGAGCCGATGCGGCTGACGCCGACTTTTTTGCCGCGCAGTTGCTGCAAGTTGGCGATCGCCGGTTGGACGTACATCGGCGTGGTGAAGGTGTGGGTGATGCAAGCCACCGGGATGACATCGCCGCCCTGCAGGACGTTGGTCACCGCCGTCGGTCCCAAGCCGCCGGCGAAGTTGTTCTCGCCGGCGAGGATCGACTGCACCATGATCGGCGACGCACCTTCGAAGTACATGTCGACGTCGAGACGGTTTTTCTCGAAGTAGCCCGAGTCCTTGGCGATGAACCAGAGAAAGCCGCTGGCCGACAGCGGCGCGTAGGTGAAACGAATCTTGTCGAGCTTCTCGGCGGCGGGCAGTGTGCGCGCGCCAAGCGCGCTGGCAGCGATGACGAGCACGATCAGGAGGCGATGACCCATGATGTTCTCCTTTGGCATTTTTGAACGGTCGGTATCGGTTCTAGTTGAGACTGGCGGTAACTGTCAATGCTCGGCGCGACGGATTCCGAGGCGAATTTAGACTTCCGTCATTGACTAAACTTTCACGCCTGATATGAGAACAGCGGTTTACAAGATCTCGGTCGGTAAGGAGACTTCGATGGGCGTAGTCACTGTATTTCTCATGGCTCTGTTCCTGCTCGCCGGCGCGGCGCAAGCGCAGACAACGTACTACCAAAGCAAGACCGTGCGGCTCATTATCAGCAGCTCGGCGGGTAGCAACTACGACATGTACGGCCGATTGGTGGCGAACTATATCGGCCGCCATATTCCGGGTAAACCGGAAGTGATGGTGCAAAACATGCCCGGCGGCGGCAACTTGATCGGTGCCAACTATGTCTACGCGGTGTCGAAGCCGGACGGGTTGACCTTCGCGACCATCAATCCGGCGCTCTATTTCAATCAACTGGCCGGCAGCAAAGATATTCAGTTCGATTGGACCAAATTCGTCTACATCGGCAGCCCCGATCGCTCGGAAGATTTGATGTACATGCGCAGCGACTCACCGTTCAAAACCATCCATGACGTGCGCAAAGCTGCCGACGGGCCGAAGTGCGCGGCCACGGGCACCGGCACGACGGGCCATTATTTGCCGACGTTGCTCAACGATGCCATCGGCACCAAGTTCAACGTCGTCACCGGCTATCCCGGCGGACCGGAGATGGACCTCGCGGCGGAGCGCAACGAAGTGCAGTGCCGCGCGTTCACCATCGCCGGTTGGTTTGCCGGCGATCTCTACGCTGCCTGGCGGAAGAAGGGCTTTGTCCATGTGGTGGTGCAAACCAACCGCAAACGCGATCCCCGCCTGGCCGAGGCGCCGACGCTGTTCGAGATCCTCGACGAGTTTAAAGCGCCGGACATCATGAAACGGCTGGCGAACTTGGTCACCGCGTCGAACTCCTTCGGCCGGCCCTACGTCATGCCGCCGGCGACGCCGCCGGAGTATATCAAGATCATGCGCGACGCCATGGCCAAGACGCTCAACGATCCCGAGCTTCTCGCCGAAGCCAAGCGCCGCCGCATCGACATCGAATACACGCCAGGTGAAGAGCTGGAGAAACTCTCCAAGGAAGTGATCACCAAAGACGCCGAGCTGATCGAGCGGATGAAGAAGTTGTTGGGGAAGTAGCGAGGGGGAGTTCTAGCTGAGGGTTGAGAACCGGGTAAGAATGCTTCGACAAGCTCAGCATGAACGGATAGTTTTAAAACTGTACGCTGATCTCCGTTCGTCCTGAGCGTGTCGAAGGACTCCGGAAACAGTTTCAGCCAGTTAATTTATAGTTCATTTGAACAAGGCTCTCAGTCTCGCGACCGCATCTGGGCCAGAGACTAACGATACCTTTCCGTTCTCGACCTCGCGGTTGCGCCGTTCGACTTCGGCGGCCCATGCTTCTTCAACCGGGGGATCTAGGTCGAGACTAGCGATCAGTCGCTCAACCAAGTGCGCGCGCTCGGTGGGTGACAGGCGTAAAGCTTCGGCTTCGATCTTTTCAATGGCTGACGACATGCAGACCTCCCAATCTCGTCGTTACCCGCGTAGCTTCCCATTTCGACAAAACCGCTTCAAATGGTTTGATTCGCCTGGTCGAAAAGTTTGACTTCGTACATCCACCTGCGATAACTCTGACCTCGGCAGGGAGGATTCGATGGACTACGTTCAGTTTGGCTCGACGGAATTCAAAGTCTCGCGGCTGGCCTTGGGCTGCATGAGCATGTCGGGGGCCTATGGGCCGGCGGATGATAATGAATCCATCGCGACGCTGCACAAGGCGTTCGATCTCGGCATCAACTTTCTCGATACTTCGGCGAGCTACGGCCAGGGGCATAATCACGAGCTGATCAAAAAGGCGCTGCAAGGAAGGCGCGAGCGCATCGTCATCCATTCCAAATCCGGCAGCCCGCGCACACCAGACGCCACCGGCAGCCGCAGCGGCAGTACGCCAGCTTATCTGACGCAGAATTGCGAGCAGAGCGTCAAGCGACTGGGTGTCGATGCGCTGGATGTTTTTTGCATGTCGCGGGTGGACCCCGATATTCCGGTCGAGGAGTCGGTCGGCGCCATGGCCAAGCTGGTCGAGCGAGGTTTAACCCGCTACATCGGCCTGTCGGAGGCGAGCGCCAACTCGATTCGGCGCGCGCGCAAAGTCCATCCGATCGTTTCTCTGCAAATGGAATATTCCCTGTGGTCGCGCGACCCCGAGGGCGGCAACGTGCAGGCCTGCCGGGAATTCAACATGGGCTTCATGGCCTACTCGCCGCTCGGACGCGGCTTTTTCGGCGGCGTGGTGCACGATGCCAAGGACATGAGCGACGGCGATGGCCGGATCAATCATCCGCGCTTTCAGGGCGACAATCTGGCGAAGAATTTGGCGCTCCTGGCGCGCTTCGAAGAGTTGGCGCGCGACAAGCACTGCACGCCGGCACAGCTCGCCTTGGCGTGGTTGATGGCCCAGGGGGACGGCGTGATTCCGATTCCCAGCAACAAGACGCGCGCGCATCTGGAGGAGAACATCAAAGCCACCGAGATCAAACTGAGCCAAGAAGATTTAACCCGCCTCGACGCGATCTTTCCGCCGGGCGCGGCGGCGGGACCGCGGACCAAGGATATGCACCGGGTGAATATTTAGATAGACAGGTTCCAATCGTTCCAGCAGTTCCAAATGTTCCAATCGTATGCGGAGGAAATATGAGAGACGTAACTATTGTTGTCGGGACCATCGGTCAGAGCATCATGCGCAGCGAGGACAACGGCCAGACCTGGGCGCGTATTGGGCCGCGCCGGGGATTTGCCTATGAGGCGTCGGTGCGCTGCATCGCGATGAATCCCAAGGAGCACAAGATTCTTTTTGCCGGCACCGAGAAGGGCATCTACCGCAGCGAAGATGGCGGCGCCAACTGGAAGCGCGTCGAGTCGGCGCTTGATCCCCACTACGTCTGGGTGATGGCCTACGATCCGGTCAATCCCGATATCATGTTCGCCGGCACCGGCACGCCGACGCCGGCGATGATCTTTCGCTCGAAGGATGCTGGCCGCACTTGGCAGCAACGGCCGGTGGAAGTGGCGAGCGAATGCGAGGCGGTGGGCACACCGCGCTTCACCGGCATCGCCGTCGATCCCACTGAGCCGAATCAAGTCTGGGCCGGCCTCGAAGTCGACGGCGCGCGCCATAGCAGCGACGGCGGCGATACCTGGAGTATCGTCGAGGTCACCGGCCGGCGCGACATTCACAACATCGCCGTTACCGCCGGTCCGCCCAAGACCGCCTTCATCATGGCCAACCGGGAAATCTACGCCAGCACGGACAACGGCAAGACTTGGGAGCCGCGCGACATGCAGAAATCTCTGCCCTGGGATTATCCGCGCAAGGAAAATTATCTGCGCGGCATTTCCGTTGATCCGTGCAATCCGAAAAAGATTCTCTTGAGCTTCGGCGATTTCACGCCGGGCACTTCCGGCGCCTTGGCGCAGAGCGACGATTTCTGCAAAACCTGGAAGCTCCTACCGCTGCCCCAGGAGCCCAACTCGACCATGTGGACCTTCGCGACCAACTCCGACGATCCCAATGTGATCTTCGCCGCCAGCCGCTACGGCTATCTGTACCGCAGCGACGATGGCGGCGCGTCGTGGACGAAGCTGAGAAGAGAGTTGAGCGAGATCGCCGCGGTGTGTTGGTTGCCGAATTAAAAATGGTTGCGGGTTTCGCGTTTCGGGTTCAGTGCAATGTGCAATCGCAATCGCTTCCCGTAGCGCTGCTGGCGCGTTGGTTCCCGCTCCGATTCTCTCCCCCTTGACGGGGAAGAGTTAGAGTGGGGGTGACGGTACGGATAATGATCATTTCTGCCAGATCGTCACCCCTATCCTAACCTTTCCCCGTCGAGGGGAAAGGGGCCGGATGGGGATGTGGCGAATCTCCCAGTCAATTTACCTATAGAGTTCCTTCAGCAGTCCGCTCTTTTCGATTCGATCCAAAAACCGCAGGTCGACGAACTGTTCCGGCTTGGCGTTTTTCGCCGCTGGCACCGTGCGCGCGACGTCGTCCAGGGCGTTTTGCATGCCTTGCATGTTGATGTAGGGCGCCCGCTCGATCACCTTGGCCATGTAAAAATCGTAGGTGCGGTTCAAGATCGCGGTATCGCTGATGGCGGTGAATTTAGCCAAAGTCTTGATCGCGCCGTCGCGGTCGATGCGGGCGCGATGGACGCCGCGCACGTAGGCGCGCAGAAAGCGTTCGATGACCTCGGGCTTCTTGCGAATCAATTCTCCGGGCACGGCCATGGACGGGTTGGGATAGGCGAGATCCAGATCCGTAATGCTGACAATTTCTTTAAATCCCAATTTCTCTGACAGAAACTGTGTTGGCGGCGAAACCACCGAAGCCTCGACCGCGCCTGACTTCAGCGCCCCGAACATGTTCGACATGGTGCCCAACTGCATGAGAATGACATCTTTCGCCGGGTCCATATTATTCTTTCGCAGTGCGGTGCGCGCGGCGATATCCGCGGCGGAACCGAAGCGGCTCACGGCGATCCGTTTGCCGCGCAACTCTTCGAGGCTTTTGACCTCCGGCTTGGTATGGATCGAAAAGATCAATTTATTGACGTTGTTGCCGATGACTTTCAGGTCGGCACCGCTCAATGACGCCGCCATTACCGGGCCGCCGCCGAGGGACGCGATATCGACGTCGCCAGCGACCAACACTTGAGCGAGCTGAGTGGCGCTGGGAATAAAAATGATCTGGTCGTCGAAACCTTCCCTGGCGAATAGCCCAGCGTCGCGGGCGACCCAGATGCCCAGATAGGCGGCGCTGATCGAGCTATAGGCGATGCGCAGGCGGTCGGCGGCGGAGGCCGAGGTCGCGAAACTACTTAGTATCAGAAGTGCTATGACCAGTTTCTTCATCTGAATGTCCTTACGCAATTCGCGCTTCGTTGGCTTCGCGACCAAGGATGAAGGATGAATCCAATGCGAAGCCCTTAATGCGACTTCGTCCGATTTTCATCCTTCATCCTTTCGCCTTCATCCTTGTCTAAAGTTCCGGTCTCTTCTTCTCCCACCACTTGGTTTCAACTTCGTAGGCGTAGGCGGCGGCGTAGAGCAGCTCTTCTTCGAAGGGCCGGCCGGCGAGCTGTAGCGACACTGGCAAGCCCGCCGGATCGGTGGAAAAGCCGGCTGGTATAACGATGGCCGGAAAGCCGCAGACGTTCCATGGCCGGCTGAAGTTCTGTTTCACTCGCTCCTGGCCGCTCGGCAACACCGGCCGGCCGGGGGTGAGTAAAATGTCGACGCCTTTGTGCAGCTCGGCCATCTCGCGGATGAAAACCTTGCGCACTCGTTGGGCGCGCAAATAATGCACCGCCGGGATCAGCGAGCCGGCTTCGACATCGCGGCGCACGTTGCTCTTGCCGTATTGCTCCTGGTGGTTGGTGAGAAAAGGTTCGTGATAGGCGGCTGCTTCGGAGATGCGGATGATCCGTTGCATCTGATCGACCACCTCCATGGTTGGTGGCAGGTCGACTTCGCTGACACTGGCGCCGAGTTTTCCCAACACCGCGATGCCGTCCTGATAACCGCGCATGACGTTGGCGTCGTAGCCGTCGAACCAGTGGGCCTTGGGAATGCCGATGCGCAACCCTTTGACGCCCCGTTTCAAAGCGCGCGTGTAGTCCGGCACCGGCGCGTCCGACGAACTGTCGTCCAATGGATCGTGGCCGGCGAGGACGTTCAACATGAGCGCGTTGTCTTCCACCGTGCGGGTCATCGGCCCGACGCGGTCGAGCGACCAGCTGATCACCGCGATGCCGCGCCGGCTGACCCGGCCCGAGGTCGCCATCATGCCGACCACGCCGTTGGCCACCGCCGGGCCGCGGATGGAGCCGGAGGTGTCGCCGCCGGTGGCCGCGGGCAATTCACCGGCAGCCAGCGCGGCGCCGGAACCGCCGCTCGATCCGGCCGGCGAGCGTTTCAAATCCCAAGGATTGTTGGTGCCTGGCGTCTCGCCGCCGAAGGAAAACTCTGGCAGATTCAGTTTGCCGATTAAAATCCCGCCGGCGTTCTTCAACCGCGCCACCACGGTGGCGTCGAAGTCGGGAACAAAGTTGGCCAGCACCGGCGTCGCCACGGTGGTCTTGATGCCTTTAGTGTAATGGGTGTCTTTGACGCCGAAGGGGATGCCGTGCAGCGGGCCAAGGTACTTGCCGCCCATGATTTCCTTCTCCGCCGCTTTGGCCGCCGCCAGCGCTTGGTCCTTTGCCACCGTGATGAAGGCGTGGACTTTGGGCTCCACCGCGTCGATGCGTTTCAAGATCGCTTCGGTGTACTCCACCGGCGACAGCTTGCGCTGCTTGATCAAGCGCGCCGCCGCGCTGACGGAGAGATAATGCAGTTCGGTCTGGTCGTTTTTGTTTTGCGCCATGACTCCTCGGCCGATGGTTAGTGCCGCGACTCCCGCGGCGGAGCTGTGCAGAAAATTGCGTCGCGATAGCGCCATGCTAGTTCCTGCCTTGCCGCGCCGCCGGCTTCGGCAGACGAAGCACCATCGCCGGCTCGTCCTCGACGGCGAGTTTGACCGCGCGGATGGTGTCGTAGTCGGACATGAACGCTTTGAACGCCGGCAGGTCGCGCTCGATCCGTTCGGCGCCGATCGTGATGCCGGAGAACTTGGCCATGACTTTCATCGCTTCCTTGAGCTCGTCGTCGGACATATTTTTGTGCATCGGCATTCCTCCAGATTCAAAACTGTGGCAAGTCTATGACATGCCGTCCGTAAGATTCAAGACAAATTCATCGCCACTCGACCGCTCCGGGGTTATTGTGATATGCAGCTGAAAGCGCTTACGAACGGTTGGAAAACTCTGTGACAAGGATCAAGTTTGCAATCGCCCTCTTTCTGGCCGCGCTCATCTCACCGGCAATGGTGTCGGCGCAGATGAAAGCGCGGGTCGCCTGGACGTCGTTTGCCAGCAATATGAGCGGCACCTGGGTGGCGCAGGAAGAAGGCTTGTTTCGCAAGAACGGCCTGGAAGTCGAGCTGGTGCATATCCCGTCGACCTCGCGGGCGATTCAAGTCATGCTCGCCGGTGAGCTGCATTTCTCCTACATGGACGGGCGCAATTCGGTGACCGCGGCGCTCAAGGGCTTCGATGTCGCGATCGTCGCCGGGGTCGCCAACCGTTTGGTGTTTTCCTTCATGGCGCGGCCGGAGATCAAGAGCTTCGCCGAGATGCGCGGCAAGAAAATCGGCATCACCCGGTTGGGCTCGTCGACCCACAGCGTGACGCTTTGGGTGATGAACAAGGCCGGCATCAAGCCGGAAGAGTATCAAATGCTTCAGCTGGTCGACGTGCCGAATATTTTCACTGCCCTCGCTGCCGGCCAAGTGGATGCCGGCGCACTGTCGCCGCCGACCAACTTCCGCGCCCGCAAAGCTGGCCTGACCGAACTGATGGATGTCACCAAGGACGGCCCTGAATATGTCTCGGTCGCCATCGGTTCGACGCGCTCGTATATTAAGGCCAACGAAGAGCTGACCCGCCGCTTCATCCGCGGCTACAGCGAAGGCGTGCAGCTTTTGAAAGCCAACAAAGCTGCCGGCATCCGGGCGATCCAAAAATACGCGCGCATCAAGGATCCGGAAATCCTCGAAGCGACCTACGGCGAAGCGCGGGCGTATATCGAAACGATTCCCTACGTGACGCGCAAGGGCATGGAAACCATCATCGGCGAGCTATTGCCCAGCGAGCCCAAGGCCAAGGGCGCCAAGCCGGAGGATTTTCTCGACACGCGCTTTGTCGCGCAGTTGGAGAAGGATGGGTTTTATAAAATTGGGGCGGTCAAGTAACGCATGTATCGGAGAGATCTCTCACTTCGTTCGAGATGACAGACAAGGTACGAATGATCATCTCGCAAGGTCTTGTCATTTCGAGCGCAGCGAGAAATCTATCTTCAATCGCAAGCTGTAAGCGAAGGAAAAGGAGCGCATTATGCCAAACGTAAAACTACCCACCGGTGTCGACTTCTACTACGAAACCCATGGCCAGGGTGAGCCGCTGATCTTCGTGCCCTCGACGGCCTACTCCGGCGAGGTGTGGAAGCCTTGGCAGATGCCGCTGGCTAAAGATTTACAATTGATCTTCCACGATCCGCGCGGCTGCGGCCGTTCGGTGCCGACGCAGTCGGTTTACACCATCGAGCAGATGGCGCTCGACATCGTCGCCATGATGGAGCATTTGAAAATTCCTTCCGCCCATTTTATCGGCCACTCCATGGGTGGGCGCATCGCCTTGTCGCTGGCGCAAAACTTTCCCGGCAAGGTGAAAAGCTTGATCATGGCGGCGAGCGGCTCGGGAACGGCCGGCCGCGCCGGTTCGGACTGCGTGCCCGGTCTGCCGCACCGCATGGTTTACGACCTGGTGGACATGGGCTTCGAGAAGTTCATCTATGACGAGATCGTCGAGTCGGACACGTTTTTCACCAAAGACTTCCGTGACAAGCACCGCGATCAGGTCGAGGAGTTTTTCAAAGTCGCCTGGGCGACCCACGCCAAGCTCGATCCGTTCATTCATCTATGTATCGCGCGCCACAATTTCGAAGGCACGCACCGCTTGGGCGACGTCCAGGCGCCGACGTTAGTGCTAATCGGCGAAGCCGACACGGTGGGCAGCAATCATCGCGCCCAGGCGCGGGTGCTAATGGAGCGTATCAAAGGGGCAGAGATGAAAGTTTTAGCCGGCCAATCTCATGGTTTTTTCTGGCAGGCGCCAGAGGAGACCAATGCGGTTATTCTTGAATGGGTGAAGCGACAGAGCGGGAAATAGCTGTCGCGTCTAGGGTCTGGGGTCTAGCGTCTGGCGTTTCGGATAATCTTCTGTGGCGAGGTTCTGATAACATCGGCTATTAACTGGGTATGCGGTTCGCCCGGAAACCCTAGACGCTAGACCCCAGACGCTAAACGTTATCTATCCACCCAGCCACGCTTCCAACGCCTGGTTGTATTCCACCGGTTTCGCTGCCTTCATGCCGTGACCGACGTTTTCCCACAGTTCTAACTTCACCTGGGGTGGCGCGATGCGCTGGAGATAGGTCATCTCCTCGCGCATGATGGCGCCGCCGACTTTGTGGTCGGCGACTAAAATTGTCGTCGGCACGGCGATTCGTTTGAAGTGGTCTTCGAAGCCGAACGCCCAATCGCGGTTGTCGGTGAGTAGCCGCGTCAGCGCGTGGGCGGCGAAGTGATGGTTGCGGTAGACTTCCATGTCTTCGTCGGCTTGCGACAAGCCTTTTTGTTTGGCTTCGGCGCGGATCTCGGCTTCGGGTTTGTTGCGTCTGGCCAGGCCTCCCGGCAGCGCGGTCATGAAAGCGTGCAGCATGCGCCAGTAGACCGGGTCTTCGAGAAAAGCGCGGGAGATCAACTCCGGCGCGTCCGACGCCAGGATCGTGCCGATGTTGCCGCCCCAGGAGTGACCGACGTAGGCGGGCTGCTTCAATTCCAAAGTTCCAATCAGCTGGCGAATATCTTCGGCGAAGTCGCGCAGGCGGTAGCCGGTGAGTGGCTTGTCGGACTCACCATGGCCGCGCAGGTCGGGGGCGATGATTCGATAGCGCTCTTGGAAATGTTCGGCCACCGCGCTCCAACTCGCCGCGAAACTGGTCCAGCCGTGGACCAGCAGCAGGTCCGGCTTGCCGCGCTCGCCCCATTCCAAGTAATGCAGCTTGATGCCTTGGACTTCGGTGAATTTGGATTGTGGGTTGGGCATGAAATTCCTCGTCTCGGGTCTGGAGTCTAGCGTCTAGTGTTTCGCGATGCAGGTCGACTTCAGGTTATAGAGCAGGACGAATTCCAACGCTAGACCCCAGACGCCCAACGCTAGACGCGGGACCACTGTTGACAGTGGTTGGAGCGCGGTGATAGCCAGAGTTACTCGGTAATCACTTTAGCGGAGGTCATCGTGAAAAAGTTGTTCTCTCTATTGGTGCTGTTTGCTTTCTTGGGCTTGGCTGGCCGCGCATTTGCCGCGGCGGCGGATGACAAGGCGGTGGCGGATTTTTATCGCGGCAAGACGGTGCGGATTCTCGTCGGCTTTTCCGCTGGCGGCGGCTACGACGCCTACTCGCGGCTGATCGGCCGCCATCTGCAGAAACATATTCCCGGCAATCCGAGCGTTATCGTCGACAACATGGCCGGTGCCGGCAGCATTATTCTCGCTAACCATATGTTCAACGCCGCGCCCAAGGACGGCACGGTGATCGGCAACTTTAGCGGTCAGCTTATATTGGAACAGCTTGCCGGTAATCCGGCGGTGCAGTTCGACTTGGCCAAGTTCCGGTTTCTCGGCGTGCCCATCGGTGAGACCTATCTGCTCTTGGCGACCAAGAAGTCCGGCATCACCAAGTTCGACGACCTCCTTGGCCCGAAGTCCAAACAGCTCACCATCGGCGGCATTCCCGGCTCGACGGTGGAGCAGGGGCCGGTGCTGCTGCGCGATTTGCTCGGCGCCAACATCAAAGTCGTCAGCGGCTACAAAGGCACCGCCGACGTACGCATGGCCATGGAAAGCGGCGAGCTCGACGGTTTCTTCAATAGCTGGGAGTCGACCAAAGTGACTTCGCTCGACCGGGTGAAAAGCGGCGACTGGCAGATTCTCGCTCAAGTCGGCGATCACCCGATCGCGGCGCTGCCGGTGAAAAACGTCCCGACCATCGCGCAGATCGCCAAGACCGACGAGCAGCAACAGCTGCTACGCTTCGGCGCCTTCGCGCCCAATCAATTCGCCAAGGTGTATACCGTGCCGCAGGCGACGCCTGCTGATCGGGCCGCCGCACTCGAATTGGCTTTGGCGAGAACTTTCGCCGATAAAGAATTCCTCGCCGACGCCGACAAAGGCAAGCTCGACATCGACCCGGTATCGACGGCGCAGGTGCAAAAAATGGTCAATGACTTTTTTGCTTTGCCGGCTGAGCTCAAGGCCAAGCTGAAAAAGATTCTCAAGCCATAGATTTGCCGGCTACGCGGCGTTGAACTGCCGGCGGTGATTGCGATAGAACTGATGCACGGAGGAAAATTTTCATGGGTTTGTTAGACGGTAAAGTGGTGGTAGTCACCGGCGGCGGCCATGGCATCGGCCGGGCCTATTGCATGGGCATTGCCCGCGAGGGCGGCACGGCGGTGGTCGCCGATATCGATGACCAGGCGGCCGACGGCGTGGCCAAAGCGATCGCCGACAAGGGCGGCAAAGCGCTGGCGACCAAGGTCGACGTCGCGAATTTAGCGAGCTGCCAGGAGATGGCGTCGAAAGCGCTCGGCGCCTACGGCCAGATCGACGGCTTGATCAACAACGCGGCGATCTTCATGAGCGTGCCGGCGGAAAAGGGCACCTGGCAGGACATCACCGAAGAGGCCTGGGACCGGATCATGGCGGTCAATGTCAAAGGCTTGTGGCTGTGCAGCCGGGCGGTGGTGCCGGCGATGCAGAAACGCAAGCAGGGCAGCGTGGTCAACATCTCGTCCAACATGGCGTTCAACGGCGGCTTGACGATGATGCACTACGTGACCTCGAAGGCGGCGGTGGTCGGCTTCAGCCGCGTGCTCGCCCGCGAGTTGGGCGCGGACAACATTCGCGTCAACACCTTGGCGCCTGGGGCGACCATGAGCGAGGACAAAGCCACCGACGACGCGGTGAAAAATTATGAGCGCTCGGCGTCGACGCGCATCTTGAAACGCATCGAGCAGCCGGAGGATTTAGTCGGCACCGCGCTCTATCTGCTGTCCGATCTCAGCACCTTCGTCACCGGCCAGACGATTCTGGTCAACGGCGGCGCGGTGTTGCATTAAGAAGGCATGAGGCTTGAGGCGCGAGGCTTGAGTAAGATCGGGACTGGCGCCGAGGGGTTTTGACTTCAATCTAAAATCCAAAATCTAAAATCCAAAATCGCCAAAGGAGATCGCCATGGGATGGGTAGACGCTGACGCGCATGTGGTCGAAAGTCCGCTGACCTGGGACTATCTCACGCCATCGGAAAAAAAGTTTCGTCCCCAGCTGTTTAAGCCGGAGGACGACAATCAAAAAGCCCATTGGGTGATCGACGGCAAGATTCGCGGCTTGTTCCGCTTCACCTTCAGCAAGGATGATCTCGACAAAAAATCCGCCGAGATCGGCCGCGATGTTAGCACGACTATGGCGACCCGCGATCTGGCGGATGTCACGGCGCGCGTCAAGCATATGGACGAGCTCGGTATCGATACCCAGATACTCTACACCAGCATATTTCTCGACCAGGTCACCGAGCGCGCCGATACCGAAGTGGCGCTGTGCGGTTCGTACAATCGCTGGATGGCCGATGTCTGGAAGCGCAGCAACGGCCGGCTGCGCTGGATGGCCTGCTTGCCGCTGCTCAGCATGGCGGATGCGCTCGATCAGTTGAAGTTCGCCAAGGAGAACGGCGGCTGCGGTGTCTTCATGCGGCCGCTCGAAGGTGCGCGGCAGGTCAGCGATCCGTATTTCTTCCCGATGTATGAAGCGGCTGAGAAGATGAACTTCTGCATCGGCCTGCACCAGGCCAACGGCAGCGCCGCGGCGGTGGACATGATGGTCAACCCCGACGGCAGCCGGGATTTTTTCAACCAATACCGGATCTTCAACGTCGGCGCGATGTTCCGCATCATCAACTGCGGCATCCCGCAAAAATTCCCCAAGCTGCGTTTCGGCTTCATCGAAACCGCGGCTTCCTGGGTGCCCTGGGTGATCTACGAGCTGCGCCGCCGGCTCGACACCGTCAATAATAAATTACCCAACGATCTGCTCGAACGCTGCGGTATCTTCGTCACCTGCCAGATCGGCGACGACGTGCCGTATTTAATCAAGAGCTGCATGGGCGAGAACACTCTCATGATCGGCACCGACTACGGCCACGCCGACTCGTCGACGGAACTAGACGCGTTGACGACGCTGAAAGACGATGGCGGCATCAGCGCCGCCATGCACAAGAAAATCGTCGAGAACAACCCGCGGGTGTTTTACGGGCTGAACTAAGATTCGGATGATTTAACCACAAAGAGCACAAAGGTCACAAAAATCGGAATCGGAAGAATGGCCGCAAAGAACGCAAAGTTCGCAAAATAGTTCCGGCCCGAGGGCGACCGCCAGTCGGCCCTACCGATTCCTATTTTGTGTCCTTTGCGTCTTTTGCGGCTATTCCTTTCTTGACTCCTACCTGAGCTGAAAGATTTCTTTCCACATCTTTTCGTACTTCGGGAACTCGTCGATTTCGTCTTCGCCCACCGGATAGATTTTTACCGGTTTGATTTTGTCCAGCGGCTCGACTTTTGGATGGGCCGGTAGCCGGCCGCCTTGGGCGTAGACTTTTTGGCCTTCTTCGCTGGCGAGCCAGCGCGCCATCAGCCAAGCGCTGTTTGGGTGGGGCGGGTTTTTGAAAACCGCCGAGCTGTTCAAGTCGCCGACTCCTTCGCTGAGCATGTAGCCCACCGTGGCGCCCTTGGTGATGCGGGCGGGAAAGTGATGTGAGTAGCAAGTGGCGCACACCGCCGCTTGGCCGGCGATCAACAGTTCCGCCAGTGCCGCGTGGCCTTTGTGAAACTCCAAATTGTTGAGCGCGATGCGTTTGAGCAGCGCCACGGCTTTGTCGTCGCTCTTGAATTTGTGTTTGGCCAGGCCGATGAGAATCTGAAAATCCCGCGGCTCGGCGATCAAGCGGCCTTTCCAGCGCGGATCGGCCAGGTCTTCGAACTGGGTGATTACTTCATCCTTCTTGATCAGCGCGGTATTCCACGCCGGCACCAGGAACACCAAATCCGTCGCCATCCAGTAATTGCCTTTGAGATTCTCCGGATAAGCCGCGGCCTCCGGCGGCAGTCTCTGCTCGAAGATGCCCTGCTTGTGCAGTCGCACGACGCTGTCCAGGTTGGACTGAAAAACATCGCCGATGACTTTACCGCCGCGCATTTCGGCGATGGCGCGGGTCGCCAACTGGTCGGCGGTGGACTCGACATGATTGATCTTGATGCCGGGAAAGCGCTTTTCGAACTGCGGCAATATCTTCGCCGCATTGATATTGGCCAAGCTCGAATAAAAATTGACCACACCGCCTTCGCCCAAGGCCTTCTTGTAAAGTTCGTCGATGGATTGGGCTGATGCCGGCGCGGCGAAAAGGATCAGCGATGCCGCCAGCAGGCCGCGTAGCTTGGTTAGGGTCATGATCGATCTCCTCTCTTATGTGACGTCTAAGTCGATCCCGCCAGGTCCGATTATTTGTTCCTTCGCCAACAAGGGATCCCTATCACGTCATTCCGGCGTAGGCCGGAATCTAGGAGTGGTGGACGCGGTTCAAATCTGGATACCGGCCTGCGCCGGTATAACGGACTTACCTTGATCGTTTTCTCATCCGTACGGTTTGTACTCTTCAGCATCCTTGGTCGTCGCCAAACAATATTCGGCGATCTCGCGGTAAGTCGGCTGCCATATTTCACTTCGATGTTGGTTGGTCAGCTTGATCATGTTCTCAAAACCCACCGCCATGTACGGGCGCCCGCCCAACTCGGCATGGACCAGGCCGTCGATCATGCCGGGGCGCCCGCGGCAGGCTTCCTCGTAAACAAACTCGAAGCCTTCTTTGTAGCCGGTGAAAAATGTCGCGCCGTTGGACGCGCCTTCGCCCCAGGCGCGCCAGTCGTTGGCGTACCAGGATTTTGGGATGATGCAGATGCGCTTGCCGTTGACCCGCACGACATAGGGTACGTCATCGTCGCATAGATCGGCCGACCAGAGATAACCTTCGTCAGCGAGCAGGCCCAAGGTTTCTTCCGTGTGCAATCCGCCGGGACCGAACCAGCCCACCGGGCGAGCGCCGATGGTGTCCTGAATGATTTTCGTGCTGGTGCGGATCTCTTCCAACTGCTGCGCCGGCGTCAAGTCGGTCATGTCGATGTCATTGGTCATGCCATGGCCGGCGATTTCATGGCCAGCCTGGTGCAACGCCCGCACCGCGTCGGGCCATTTCTGCACCGCCAGCCCATTGGCCAAGATCATCGCCCGCACATGATTGCGTTCGAGGATCTCCATCAAACGCCAGATACCGGCGTTGCCGCCATAGTTGGCATGGGAGATCGAACAAAGATTGACCGGTATCTTCGGATCGCGCTTGAACCGCCCGCTCTTACGAAAGGCTTCGAGGGCGATGGTGAAAGTGCAGGCGAGCAACTTGTTGCCCGGCCATTGAATCGATCGGCGCATAGTCGGATCTCCTTGGAAGCCTAAACTAAGCTGCCCGAGCTATGCCGCAACCTGGGAATTGGGTCAAGCGGTAATCCTAGGTTGGAGCGGGGTGGCGGAATGGACGTGTTGGCAATGCTCAAAGGCGGCGGTGGCACCAGCGCCGCCATGCAGGAGAAAATCGTCGAAGACGATCCGCGGGTGCTTTACGGGCTAAATTAGGATTCGAAGCGTTGATGGTTAAGGGCGAGCGGGCGGTCCGCCGTGCGCTTCTCGCCCCGAAGATTAGGGCTGCTCTGAATCAATAAGTCTCCGAATGTGACGTTTCAGTTCTGGAAGCTTCTCCGTCACAACGTCCCACACCAGTTGATAATCTACCCCAAAGTAACTGTGAATGAGGCGGTCACGCATCCGAGCCATCGGACGCCACTCCACATCGGTATGTGTTGTGCGAAACTCCTCGGGCAGGTTCTTCACGGCTTCGCCGATAATTTCCAGGCTGCGCACGAAGGCGCGGCGCAGGGTCTCATCCTCTGAGAAGCGCTCAAAGCTCAGACCCCGACTCCGATCGAGCAGGTAATCGACTTCTACTAGAATATGGCGCAGATAATCACGCGGCTCGAAGGACATCCCTTGCCTCGGCCATGATTCGCGGCCCGATAAAAGGTGAGAGTGACTCGGTGGTCACGACTTCAACGGGGCGCTCCAATGTCTCTTCGAGCAAATCCGCCAGCGCCATGAAATGATCGAAGCTCTTCTCCGCCGGGATAAACTCGACAAGCACGTCAACGTCGCTGTCGGGGCGAGCCTCGTTTCGAAGCACGGAGCCAAAGAGCGCCAGCCGGCGAACCCCGAGGCGGCGAATCTCGGACTCAATGGATTGTAGACGCTGGATCGCTTCGTCACGGGTGAGGGGAGTCAATCTCATGTGACGAAGATACACGAACGGCCTGGTTTATGCGAGGTGGACGGCCGACCGTCAAAGACGACGGTGGAATTAGCGCCGCGATGCACAAGAAAATCGTCGAGGACAATCCGCGGTTTACAGGTTGAACTAGGATTCGGAGAGTTTAACGCTATGCGGCGAAACCGGTGCCGGATAAAGCGAGCCGATGGCGAGCGCTGTCGGGATCGGTTTTAGCCGCGGGTTCGGTGGTGCTTTCCTGCTCATTGGGGCATCTGGGAAGGGTCTTGGGACAACCACTTTCTGACTCGGCGGTTAGATTCGTCAAGTTCAAACCTTCCGAGTCGAATCCCTTCACCGACGATACTACCATCGTTGCGCCGCACGACATGGGCAATCCCTTGATACCCGAAATCATAATTCCCAGTGTTGAACCAGTCCTGTGGAAATACTTCAACTTGGCTCTTAGCCCAAGAAAACGCGAATATGGCGCGGGCCATTTTGCCATCAGAGCTAAAATTCTCGTGATCCGCCAGAACAAGTGTTTCGTTGAAACGGGACCAATCGTGCGAAATTGATATGCGATGCACCCCAGGTTTCATGTACGGAGAAAACTCCCAGCGCTCAGCTTTAGGGAGTTGTGAAATACTCACCTTCTCGTGACGCATTTGGGCTGCGATGGTGAGTGGATCCACTATAGGGCGCAACGCGGCGAGCGAAACTTTGTCGAAAATTAGGCGCCTCGTCTCTCTCTCGCCCGACTCTCGCCACAGCAGCATCGTCCCATCGACGAGTATTTGTGCATAGCAAAACCTCTCCAATATAATTAACGTCGCGCCTTTCGAGTCTTGCAGAGATGTGAGTCCGAATAGTTTGCTGGTGCCAGATGCCGTGTCTTTGAATCGATAGGTGACACCGCCAACCGAGAGAGAATTATCTCGAAAGCCCGAAGGACTTGGCCCAATAGCGGTGTTCAGCGGTAGCGATGACTCTTTAGAGCAAGAGACAAGATGGACTGCAAGGACTCCCGCTAATGCTAGCAATGCCTGTTTCATGCGCAAACCTAGGCCCGTAACGTATTGAGTATACAGATCCGTATATCACGACAAATGCAAATTGTTTGGATCAAGGGTTGTCGTTTGTGACTCGCTCATTGATCCATCATTCCCAACAATTCGCTCCTTCAATGTACCGGATCAATGTATTTCCACTATACCAGAACAGGCGCCGTGTCACTAAGAACGAATCCAATGCAGCGACCGTGGGGATCCTTCCGCGCGCGCCATGAGTTCGCGGTAGACCGTGCCGTTCTCCAAGCGCTGCACCGGTGCGCTGTCGACCACATCTTGGGCGCGCAGCTGTTTCAATTTGGGATTCGATAGCGAGTGCAGGCGGGCGACGTTTTGAATGCCGGGCAAGTGGGGTTTCAGGTCGGAGCTGTACAGTGATAAGAGCGCTTCGTAGGCGAGCTCGGCTTGCTGCGGATCGCTCACGCGCAGGTTTTTCCGCAGCGATTTGAGCACGTCGCCTTTGTTCGCCGGATCTTTGACAAAGGCGACCGACTCCGCGACGCCATTGAGCAAAGCGTCCATCTGTCCTGGGTTGCGCTGTAGATATTTACGCTGCGCTGCTAGAGCTAGACCCTGATAGGGGATGGAGGACTTTCCCAGGTCTAGAAGCACGCGGTATTTGTGTTCTTTCAGAAGCGGCCGGTACCCATAACTCAGGTAAGCGCCGACGATTTTGCCGGCGATCAACGATTGCGCCAACACCCGCTGATCTCCCAGCGTCGCCATCGATATTTTAACGCGCGTCGATTCCAGCCCGAGATGTTCGAGCGCCAAGACGGTCATCGCCCAGATGCCGCCGCCGATGCTTTGAACTCCCAGTCGTTTGCCTTTGAGGTCGCCGGCGCTTTGGATGTTGGGCGCGACGACGAGATCGCCGTCGGGACGATTGACCAAGCCGGCGAAGAAGGCGATGTCCATGCCGCCCACCGCGGCGCTCAATACGCAACTGGGAACTGTGTACGCGACCTGCACCTCACCGGACGCCAGGGCCTGGATGGTCATCGGGCCATTGTGGACATCGACAACCTCGACATCGATGCCATGTTTATGAAAAAAGCCGCGCTCGACGCCGAGCCACAGCGCCAGGACTTTTTCATTAAAAGCACCATGGGCCACGCGCAGGAGCGGTAGCTCGGCGGCAGGCAGGGTTTGGACCGCCGCGAAATACACGATCACGACCGCCAATTGGACCCCCATGAGTCGACGCGTTAAACGCGGAATCGAGTTCATCGAAGCCACCTCTGTCAATGGAATTCGCACCATGAGAATCCAAGAGAGCAACCCCAATGCCAGCCGCACGCCGTGAGCTGGTTGGTTGTAACGGGCGGGAACTACGGATTTTTTGCGTGGTAGGGTTGTCAGTCGACGGGGTCAGGGGCGTGGCCTGAACCTCTAGTTTACATCGCTGTAAACGTTGGTTACTCGGATAACTCCCGAGACCCGGCTGCGCAGACAGGTTGGCAGACTTTATCTTTTATACAGCTGCCTGACAAACCCCGAAGCTTCCAGCTCCTGCACCAAGCTCATATCGACGAACATCTTTGGATCGGCGGCGGCGGCTTTTTTGTCGCGGGGGGCCATGTCGTCGAGTAAGGTTTTGACGCCTTCGGGGTGGGGGTAGGGGACTTCGGGGAAGGCGGCGTTGTAGGCTTTGTAGGCGCGTTCCAAGCCTTCGGGGTCTTTGGCTCGGAGATTTTTGCCGATCAGCGCTTTGGTGTCTTCTTTGTTGGTCTTGATGTAGTGCAGCGATTCGGTAAAAGCGCGCACGACTTTTTGCACCAGCGGGCGGCGTTCTTTGACCGTCTTCTCCCGGGTGACGATGGCGTTGACGTGGTAGGAAATTTTTAACTGGCCGATGTCGTAGAGATCGCGGAAGCCGAGTTTCTCGGCTTCGCGCACCAGCGGTTCGCCGAGGAGCGTGAACTGGGTGAGATTATTCGCCAGGGCGGCGAGGCGCGCCGGGTTTTCTCCGGTGGCGATGATCTTGGTTTCCTTCTCCGGGTCGATGCCGAGACGGCGCAGCGCCAGGCGCAGTGTCATGTCGGATGTCGTGCCCAGGCGGTTGACGCCGCCGATCTTGCCCTTGAGTTGGTCGATGGTCGTGATGTTGCCCAAGGACACGATGTGATCGATGAACAGCGGCAGGTTGGTCGACACCATGACGGTGTCGGCGCCGGCGAGTTTGGACGTCACCAGGGTCGCCGATGGCGCGACGATGAAATCGACTTCGCCGGTGAGCAGCGCCTGGATGACGATGGTGCTGGCGCTGATGTTGATCACTTCGGCGTTGAGGCCGTTGCGTTTGAAGAAGCCTTTTTGATCGGCGACCCAGATCGGCGTGTTCGATGGCGTGCTGCCGGCCCAGGCGATGCGCATGCGCTCTTGGGCCATCGATGGCGTGGGTTGCGAGAACAGTGAAATTAGCGCGACGATGAGTGCGAATGTTTTCACGATACCTCCACTCCGTCTATTGATAAACTTTTTCGGAGTCCTTCGACAGGCTCAGGACGAACGGAATAAGACTGGCTTCTTGCCGTTCATGCTGAGCTCGTCGAAGCACTGTTAGTTAGCATCCGGCTATTTCTTGTAAAGCTGTTTGTAGAAGCCGGCGTTCTCCAACTCTTGGACGAAGCTTTGATCGACGAAGCTCTTGGGATCGGCGCTGGCGGCTTTGGGATTCTTCGGCGCCATGTCGTCGAGCAACGTCTTCACGCCGTCGGGATGGGGCTTAGGTATCTCCGGGAACGCTGCGTTGTAAGCGCGGTAGGCGCGCTCGAGACCTTCAGGGTCGGTCATGCGCAAGTTTTTGCCGATGACCGCTTTGGCCCCTTCTTTGTCGGTCTTGATATAGTGAATCGCTTCGCTGAAGGCTCGGACAACTTTCTGCACCATGGGCCGCTTGGCTTTGATGACGCGCTCGGTGGTGACTAGGCAGTTCCAGTGAAACGGGATTTTCAGCGTGCCGAAATCGATCAAGTCTCTGAATCCGGCCTTCTCCGCTTCGCGCACATGGGGCTCGCTGATGAGCGTGTACTGGACGATTCCTTTGGTGAGGGCGGCGAGCCGCTGTGGGTTCTCGCCGGCGGCGATGATCTGGGTGTCTTTCTCCGGGTCAATGCCGAAGCGGCGCAAGCCGATACGCAAGCCCAAGTCCGACGTCGTGCCCAAGCGATTAACGCCGCCGATCTTGCCTCGCAACTGTTCGACGCTAGTGATGTTGGGGGCGCTGACGACGTGGTCGACGAAGTGCGGCACGTTGGCGAAGATCACCACGGTGTCGGCGCCGGCCAGGCGCGAGGTGACCAATGTCGCCGAGGTGCCGATGGTCATGTCGACTTCGCCGGTGAGCAGCGCTTGGACGACGATGGTGCTGGCGCTGATGTTGATCAGCTCGGCGTTCAAGCCATTTCGCTTGAGAAAGCCTTTTTGATCGGCGACCCAGGTGGGCGTGTTCGACGGCGTGCTGCCGGCCCAGGCGATGCGGACACGCTCTTGGCCGGTGGCAGGGTTTATGAACGACGCGCAGCTAATTATGATGATCGCCGCTAAAGACACTAAAGACTCACGCACGGTGCACTCCTCTTGCCCTCACCCTAACCCTCTCCCACTAGCGTGGGCGAGGGGATCGGAAGTGGGAGCGGACGGTTAAGATTTGGCGGAATATAGCGTTTGATATCGGCCTCTGCAATCTAGCGGGAGTTGGCATTGCGGCGCGATCGCGATTATGATCGCGTTGGTTTTCTTAAGGAGTTGGCAAGCATGCGCATGATATTGGTGGGCGCCGGCCAGGTCGGCGGGATCATTGGCGGCCGGTTGGTGCAGGCCGGCCATGATGTCGTCCTGTGCGACGCCGACGCCGAGCATGTGCGGGCGATCCGCATGGCTGGCTTGCGTGTCGATCTGCCGGACGATTCGTTTACGGTGAAGCCGGAGATTCTGTTTCCTAACGAAGTGTCGGGAAAGTTCGATCTGGTGATGATCGCCGTGCGCTCCGAGGGGACCGAAGATGTGCTGAAAGCAATGGCGCAGCACATGACCGACGACGCGCTGGTGGTGTCGCTACAGAACGGCATGAACTTGCCGGCGATCGCCGACCGCGTCGGCACCGATCGCGCGGTGGGTGCGGTAGTGCGCATGCGCAGCATCAAAGTCGCGCCCGGCCATGTGATGACGCGCCAGAACGGCTATCTCTACATCGGCCATATGCACGGCCGGCGCACACCAGGGCTCGAAGCGCTGCATGCCATGCTCGATCCGGTGATGCCGACGAAGATCGCCGACAACATGTACGGCGTCATGTGGAGCAAGCTGACCTTTACCAGCATGCGTATGCTCAGCTGGATCGCCGATGAGAAAATGCCGGCGATCTGGCGGAGCGAGGCGAATCGCCAATTGTTCGCGCAATTCATCACCGAGGTTGTCAAAGTCGGCGTAGCCGCTGGCGCGCGCTTGGAGAAGTTGGCCGAGTACGATCCCAACGATTTTCATCCGAGCCGGTCGTTGGCGCAGAGAATGGCGACCGTCGAAGAGATGGCGCGCAGTTGGAAAGATGAGAAGGAAACCGGCGGCGGCTTGAAGCGCGGCGAGAAGACCGAAGTGGACGGCATCATCGGCGCGGTGATCCGCGAAGGCGAGCGCGTCGGTGTGGCGACGCCGCTGTGCCGGGCGGCTTTGAAAGTGTATTTGGCAGTGGAGAATCGCCGGCGGGCGATCGGTGTGGAGAACTATCGGGAGCTGTATGATTGCTAAGTGCGGTTCGGAGAATTGTTCGTCATTCCCGCGCAGGCGGGAATTTAGGCAACCCCCGCTCCGCCACCCCTGGATACCGGCTTTCGCCGGTATGGCGGACTTTGTCCGCCACCTGGATTCCCACTTTCGTGGGAATGACGGATGGGACAAAGAGTCATTACAAAGGGTCGAGGTCAGAAGTTAATGAGAGGGGTTATTCTAGTCGTTGGCGCGTGTTTATTTGTTTCGCTGGCAAACGCCGCTGAACCTGGCGCCGATTGGCAGCGGCTGGTGGCGGCGGCGAAGAAGGAAGGCAAGATCGTTATCGGCGCGCCGCCGGGGAGCGACTTTCGCATCGAAACCCAGGCGGCGTTGAAGAAGCGCTTCGATCTCGACAGCGAGTTCGTGCAAGCTCCCGGCCCGAGTTTGATGAGCAAGATCGTCGCCGAGAAACAGGCCGGCGTGGCTACGGTGGATGCGTTTCTGATCGGTCCCTGCACCGGCAACTCGCTGCTCAAATCCGACATCTATGAGCCGCTGGCGCCGGCGATGATTCTTCCCGAAGTGAAAGATCCGGCGAAATGGTTCGGCGGCCATCTGTGGGCCGACAACATCAGCGGCAAAAATTTGCTTTATAGCTTCGTCGCCCAGATGACGCCGTCGATTTATTACAATACCAATTTGCTGAAGCCGCAGGACGTGCGCAGCTACAACGATCTGCTCGACGCCAGGTGGAAAGGCAAGATCGGTCTGCGCGATCCGCGGGTGCCGGGCGGTGGTTTGGCGATGTGGGCGTTTCTCGCCGATACCAAAGGCGAAGAATATATTCGCAAGCTGGCGCAGCAAGATATGTTCGTTAGCCGCAACGCGCGTCAGATCGCTGACGCCTTGGCCAAGGGCAGTTTAGCTATGACCATCGGCGTCGGCTTTCGCGACTTCGATGCGTTTCTCGACGCCAATCTGCCGGTGAAACATTTGCCGACGTTGAAAGAAGGCACCTATGTCAGCGGCGGCAACGGCATCCTCGGCATCGTCAAAGGCGCGCCCCATCCCAACGCGGCGAAACTGTTTTTCAACTGGCTGCTCAGCCGCGAGGGCCAAGAGCTGCACAACCGCGCCGCGCAACAACCGTCGCGCCGGTTGGACGTCGACGCCAAGGGGCTGGACGGCCAGGCCGCCAAGGACGCGCTGACGGTGGAGGAGTTTCGCCGTCTGCAAAATTTCACCGAGGATAAATGCAATAACTCGTGGATACCGGGAGCGAAGTTGGCCGAGGCGGTGCTGAAGTAGGCGAAGATTGGCCGCAAAGAACGCAAAGGGACGCAAAATTCGGAAAGGGGAATTAACCACGAAAAACACGAAACTCACGAAAGGGTTCGGAATCGCTCGAAGCCAAGTTTCCAATTTTCGATTTTCGTGCCTTTCGTGTTTTTCGTGGTTAGTCCGATTCTTAAATCACGGAAGAGCTGATCATGATTACTGAAGAAGAAAACAATTTACTTACCCAGACCGGCAAGGGCAAGCCGTGCGGCGAGTTGATGCGGCGTTATTGGCAGCCGGCGGCGTTGTCGGATGAGTTGGCGGCGGACAAGCCGTTCCCGGTTCAGCTGTTTGGCGAGGAGCTGGTTTTGTTTCGCGACGGCACCGGCACAGCGGCGTTGATCGGCCGCTACTGCGCGCACCAGGGCGTCGACATGATGTATGGCCGGGTGGAGCCGGACGGCTTGCGCTGCTTGTACCATGGCTGGCTGTTCGACAACTGCGGCAAGGTGCTCCTGCGCGGCGACTGGCTGCCGGAGAAGGAACGGCGCTGGGACGTCGGCCAGCCGTCCTATCCGGTGATCGAGAGCGGCGGCGTCATTTATACGTTCATGGGGGTAGGCGATGCGCCGGCGCTTCCCGGCGATGGGGCGCCGCGGGCTGAGATCAAGCGACTGCCGCGGGAGCATAGCTATTGGCAGGGCATCGTCGGCTTGAACGAAACGAACATGGACGATGGGCAATTTTTCTTGCCCAATGTCGTGCGCACCAGCGTCCTCACCCGTTGGCTAGTGCCGGTGGATGACAAGTCACATATGGAATTTGTGTTTCACGGCGCGGCCGTCGCCCAGCCGGCCGGCGAGCCGCTCGCTAATGCCGGCGAGCGTTTGATCGGCGCGCTGCGCGACAGCGCTAGCGCAGCAGCTGCCCCAAGCTGACGATCACCTCTTCGATGTCGTCGAGGGAATTCCAGCGCGGCGAGCCGCCCATATGCGGGGTGACGATGACGTTGGGAAACTTGATCAGCAGGTCGTTGGCGTCGCCCGGCTCTTCATAAAAAGTATCGAGGCCGAAGCCGCCGAGGCGCTTCGATTCCAGCGCGTGCTGAAGCGCGTGGCGCTTGACCAGGTTGGGCTGCGAGACGTTGATCAGAAATGCGCCGGCTTTTATCACCGCCAGTTGCTTTTCACCGATGAAGTTGACCGTCGCCGGGCTGCGCGGTAGATGCAGGCTGACGAAGTCGGAGTTGGCCAGCAGTTCGTTCAAGGACAAATAAGTCGCCTGATATTTTTCTTCGACTTCCACTGGTAAACGCGTGCGCTGGTGGTAGACGATGGACATACCGAGGGCGCTGGCGCGCAGCGCCAATTCCCTACCTATTTCGCCCAGACCTATGATGCCCAGTTGGCGCTGGTAGAGCGTCACCATGTTGGGGATGCGCGCCCAGTTGCCGTTGGGCGTATGCTTACGATTGTACGTCGTCGGCTGATAGCCGGCGGCCTTGAGTTGCTCGACGCTGATTAAATTCGCATTCTGGGTCACCTGGCGCGCCAGGGCGAGCATGAGCATCAAAGCTTGCTCGGCGGTGGAAATGTTCGCCCGTCTTCTGATCGTCAAAACTTTCGCGTTGGCTTGTGCGCAAGCTTGCTCATCGATGTTGCGTGTGGTGAAGCCGTATTTTTGCACGAATCGGAGCGCCGATCCGGCCGCGGCGAGCTCGGGCGTGCCGAAGCTGAGTTCTTCGACTACCGCAGCGGCGGCGCCGGGAAGATTCGCTAACAGCTCTTCCTGACTGTCGACCAGATGAACTTCGGCGGGATAGATATTCTTCGCTTGATCGCGAATCTTGTCGCACCAGCCGCGGAAGTCGGGTGTATCGTGCAAACAAAAATGGGCGAAGGCGTCGAAGCGCTCTTGGCCCGTGGTGGGGTCGAGGACGACGTTGATCAAGCGTAGGAAGGTGTCGTTCTCGACGACGAGTTTAAGCTTTGGCGATGTGGGCATGGTTTAGAGTTTTAGGGCTCCGGGTCGATCTTCAGCGCCTGCAAGACTCTGGTGAACATGTTGTAGGTGCCGATCAGCATGGTCAGTTCGACGGTTTGCCGTTCGCTGAAATGTTTGCGCACTTGGGCGAATAGGTCGTCAGCGACGTCGATTTGCCGGGTCATGGCGTCGGTGTAGGCGAGCAGCGTGCGCTGTTTGTCGTCGAAAAGTTTCGACGGCTGCCAGTCGGCGATGGCGGCGACTTGCTCGGGCGTCAAGCCTTCTTTCAAGGCGTAGGCCGGGCCGTGGGCGCGCTGGACATATTCCACATTATTCAAAATAGCTACGCGGATCACCGCGATCTCGCGGCATTGGCCGTCGATCTCGGTGCCATAGCGCACCGCTTGATTGAACTCGAACCAGGCGTCGGCCAGCGTCGGGCTGTGGAGCATGAGCCGATAGACATTGATCAGCCGGCCGCCGCGGGCGCCTTTGATCTTGGCGATCGTTTCGGCGAGCTCTGGATGATCATTTTCGCCAATCAATTTTACACGAGCCATGGATTACCTCTTTGCGTTGCTCGTGTTCGTCGCCCGTGCTCGTTAAGAGCGCTCTTTCGAGCACGAGCCACGAGCACGAGCACGATTTACACAGAACGCCTCTTCTCCAGGCGCAGGGAAAATCCTGGCCGTTGGATGAACACGCTGCTGCGGTCGGCTTGTTTAGATAGTTCGCCGACCAGATTCAATAACGGGTTGCCATTGTCAGTGAAACTTCGCGCCGGACCGGCGGCGTACATCTTGTCGACATCCTCTTTGCTGGAAAAAAAGCGCAGCAACAGTTCTTGGTCGTTCTTGCCGCCGTATTTTTTGCGCAGCTCTTCAAGCGTGTCGGTGGGATGGGGGCGGCCGGCGATCTCTTTGGCGCGCGGGCGGTTCAAGATTTTTTCTTTGGCGTTCTTATCCATGAACTCGGCGCCTTCCTTCCCCCAGATGCCCATGGCGTATTCGATGGTCTGGTCGGTGACCTGTTTGTAGCGCTCGCCGACGATGACGTTGATGGCGGCTTGGCTGCCAACGAACTGCGACAACGGCGTGACCATGATCGGGTAACCGAAGTCGGCGCGCACCTGGGCGGCTTCTTCCAGGGTCTGGTCGATCTTGTGCGCCATGCCGACGCGCGATAGCTGGTGGCGCAGATTGGAGATCATGCCGCCAGGAATCTGATGGACATACTGGGCGTAGTCGTATTCCGGCGTCTTGCCGACTGGCAAGTTCTCTTGGCGCGCGCAGGCGGCGAGAAATTTACTCGCCTCGCGCAATGGCTCTTCGTCGATCATGGTCTTGTAGCCGAGCGCGCGGGCGTTCATGGCGACGTTGAACAGCGACGGATTACCCGAGCCGTCGGCCAGCGGCGGGATCGCCGTGTTGATGTGCAGCATACCGGCTTTGATCGCTTCCAAGCAGCACAGCGTGCCCAGGCCGGTGGTGCAGTGGGTGTGCAGTTCCACCGTCATGTCGCCGGCGGCTTTCAAGATCGCCGGCACCGCGGTCTTGGTGCGCTCGGGGGTTAGAATGCCGCCGGGATCTTTGAAGATGACCCGGTAGACGTCCAATGACTTCGCTTCGAGAATTTTCGCCGCGTAGTATTCATCCGTGTGGCGCGGCGACACGGTGTAAATCAAGTTGATGATCGGTTTGAGTCCTGCGGCTTTCGCCTGCTTGACCCGCCAGGCCCAGTCGGCGGCGTCGTTCCAGGAGTCGGAGATGCGCACTTCCTTGACGCCGACGTTGGCCATGCAGGTGTCGAACAGTTGGTGCAGCGCGTCGGGATAAATCGCGAAGCCGCTGCGCGTGCCGTGGACGAGGCGCAGCGGCGTGCGCTTGAATTTCGGGATGATCAGCCGGTAGCGTTCCCAGGGATCTTCGCGCAATTCTTTGACGCACTTGGGCAGTTCTATCGGTCCGCCGAGCTCGATGGCTTCGAAGCCGGCGTCGTCGAGTTGCGCGCATACCGGGGCGATCATGCCGGTGCGGATGTTATAGGCCCAGAGACTCTGGGCGCCGTCGCGGATGGTGGTGTCTTGGAAATAGACTTCGGTCATGGCTGTTTTCGTTTTCTGTTATGGTTCGGAGGGCGGCCGCCGGTCGCCCCTTGTATAATGAAATTGAAGTGTCTGTATGCACATTGTTTAACACGAAACAGGATGGGACAGGCCGTTCGCCCCTCGGTCCTTGGAGACCGTTTTGTAGCATGGACCGTCCCATCGTGGCTCCCAAAAAGCTCGAA
>CAMDBU010000048.1 GCA_945889495.1 Syntrophobacter sp. SbD2
ACGCACACACTTGGCCTATACCGAACGCCAGCTAAGAAGCAGGGGTTCCGCTACGGTCCGATTTCTACCTTGGAGGCTGCTACCAACAAACCGACCTGACATTTTCGCCTTGCCGTTAACATGACAGATTGACGTTGCTACGACAGGAAAATCTTGTAAGTGGGATCCTACAGCCAAGGATTTGATCAAAGCGCCGTTGACGCCCGCCGATCTGTCTGCAGCACTCAAACGGCCTGCGCAGATCGATCCGGCTGTGAATTACGAAATCGGCAAGTGGGCGGAAAACTTTGGTGCCGGAGGCGGGACTTGAACCCGCACAGGGTTACCCCTACCGGATTTTGAGTCCGGCGCGTCTGCCATTCCACCACTCCGGCGTGAGGAGCAATGCGGAGCCATATTGATAACGGACAGTTGAATCGGTTTCAAGAGCTACGCGAGCGCGGGCTTTTGGGAGTCGGATTTTGCTCCCGCAAAGGCGCAGAGGCGCGAAGGTCGGAGAAGAAAGTTAAAGGTTTTTACAATCGTTTTCCGAACTTTGCGAGTTTTGCGCCTTTGCGGGAGAAATTCCGAGTTACCCTAGAAGAGCAGTTTCCAGCAATCTTGGATGGAGCTGACGGCGGCGAGTTTGGGGTAATTGATATGTTTGAGCTGGGCGACGTTGCTGGCTGGCAGGATGCAGCGTTCGAAGCCCAGTTTGCCGGCTTCCTTGACCCTGGTTTCGGCCTGGGCGATGCCGCGCACTTCGCCGGCCAAGCCGACTTCGCCGAAGAAAACCGTTTTCGGGTCGAGGGCGGCTTCGCGGCTGCTCGACGCGATGGCGGCGATGACGCCCAAATCCACCGCCGGCTCGTCGACATGGACGCCGCCGGCGACGTTGACAAAGATATCTTGGTCAAACAACTTGGCGCCCATTTTTTTTTCTAGCACGGCGACCAGGAGGGCGACGCGGTTGTGGTCGACGCCGATGGTGGTGCGCCGGGGCACGGCGAGAAACGAGCGGCAGACCAGCGCCTGCAATTCCACTAAAATCGGCCGGGTGCCTTCGATGCTGCACACCACGGCGGAGCCGGGCACTTGCAGCGGCCGTTCCATCAAAAATATTTCCGACGGATTGCTGACCTCGGCGAGGCCGGCTTCTTTCATTTCAAAGACGCCGATCTCGTTGGTCGAGCCGAAGCGGTTTTTCACCGCGCGCAGGATTCTAAAACTATGGCCGCGCTCGCCTTCGAAGTAGAGCACGGTGTCGACCATATGTTCGAGCAATCGCGGCCCGGCGATGGCGCCGTCCTTGGTGACATGGCCAATTAGGAATGTCGTCAAGCCGGTTTTTTTCGCCAGCACGATGATCGAGCCGGAGGTCTCGCGCACTTGAGCGATGCTGCCCGGTGCCGATGGGATGGTCGAGGTAAACATGGTCTGCACGGAATCGATCACCAGCAGGCCGGGCTTGATCTTTTTCACATGTTCGAGAATGCGCTCCAGCGAAGTTTCGCTGAGCACCAGCAGCTTGGGCGAATCGACGCCCAAGCGTTCGGCGCGCATTTTGATTTGCCGCTGGGATTCCTCGCCGGAAACGTAGAGGCAGGTGAGGCCCCTCTGGCTCACCGCGGCGACGGCTTGGAGCAGCAGCGTCGACTTGCCGATGCCGGGGTCGCCGCCGATTAAGATCACCGAGCCCGGCACCAGGCCGCCGCCGAGCACGCGGTCGAACTCGCCGATGCCCGACTGCACCCGGCCTTCCTCCGCCATGTCGATGTCGCCGATGGAGGTCGGCTCCTCGCGGCTGCCCAGGCTCAACTCGCCCCGGGCCGAGGTGGTTTTCTCGAAGTGCTCCTCGGCGTAGGTGTTCCACTGATTGCAGTCGGGACATTTGCCCAGCCACTTGGGCGATTGGCTGCCGCAATTTTGACAGGCGAAGACGGACTTAGCTTTGGCCATGGTGGTTACTCATATCATAGTGCTTTGGCATGTCGTTTATGATTTGCGTGTCTTGGGCAACAATTGCGGGTTCTGCTGGGTCAGCTGTTCACGGGCATGGGCAATCGCGTCATGGAGCTTTCGCTGGAGGAGTTTGCGCGGTAAGATCTTCGTCCAATAGGAGGCGACGCGGATGCCACTTTTCTCAAGCTCTAGCAGTTCGATTTGCTCGTGCTTCTTTCCCGCGCAGAGTATCAGACCGATGGGAGATTCCTCGCCGGGTTTTTGCTCGTATTTCGCCAGCCAGCGCAAATAGAGCTCCATCTGCCCCTTGTCGCCGGGCTGGAAGTCGCGCAATTTCAATTCGATGGCTACCAGCCGGTGCAGCCCGCGGTGGTAAAACAACAGGTCGATGTAGAAATCGTCGCTGTCCACCTGGATGCGTTTCTGCCGCGCGACAAACGTAAAGCCGACACCCATCTCCAGAATGAAGTTCTCCATCTCGCGCATGATCGCGTCTTCGATATCCTTTTTCGATGTAGCGGTCCTTCAGACCGAGGAAATCTAGGAAATAGGGATCGCGAAAAACCAGGTCGGGGGTGAGTTTGTCCTCGGCGCGCAGAGCACTGAGTTCGTGACGGATCAGCTCTTTAGGTTTCTTCGACAACGCCGTGCGCTCGAAGAGCATGCCGGCGATCTTCTTTTCGAGCGTGCGCGTGCTCCAGCGCTCGATCCGGCACATCTCGGCGTAGAAGTCGCGCTTCAAAGAGTCGTCGAGGTAGGCGATTCGCTTGAAGTGCGTCCAGCCCAATTGTCTCCGCAGTGCGGAGACAATCTTCGCATCCGGAAACACCTCCGCGAAGCGTACCATGTGGCGTAAGGATTTCTCGTCAAACCCCCGGCCAAATTCCTTTTCCAATTGTCTCCCCAACGCGGAGACAATTCGCCCACCGTACTCGGCCCGTTTCTCCTTTAGGATATCTTTCCGGATACGATTGCCGATGCGCCAATATAGCAGGACCAGAGCGGAGTTGACCTGCCGGGCGACATCTTGCCGCGCTTCGGCGATCAACTGCCGGAGCTCGCCCAACAATGCCTTAGATGGAGTAGGGGCCATTTCACGACTCACAATCGGACGCTTTATTTACCTGGTCAGGTATCGTTCCCACCATGAGGAATTGCCGATCGATAGGGTCCGGGATGATAAACATGAGTTATTCGCGTGGAGAGAATTTGCGCCGATACTACGTGAGAGGCCAACCCTTTGACAAGCGATTGGATCGCCACCCGGCAGTTGCCTAATGATCCTATCCCTGCAATAAAATTACCTTGTCATGGCTGTCGACTTTATATCGCAGGAGCTTGCGGCATTGCGCGCCGCCGGCCTCTATCGCCAGCTGCGCTCGGTGCAGGGGGACCAGGGGCCGACGCTCAGGCTCGACGGGCGAGAGGTGATTAATTTTTCCTCGAACAACTATCTGGGCCTTGCCAACCATCCGGCGCTGGCGGCGGCGGCGAAGAGCGCTATCGATCGCTACGGCTGCGGTTCGGGGGCGTCGCGGCTGATTTCCGGCAACATGACACTGCATGAAGAATTGGAAGCGAAGCTGGCGCGGTTCAAAAACACCGAAGCGGCGTTGGTGTTCAACTCCGGCTTTCAGGCCAACATCGGTCTGCTGGCGACTTTGGCGGGCGAGGGCGACGCGATTCTCAGCGATGCGCTCAATCACGCCAGCATCATCGACGGTTGCCGCTTGTCCAAGGCCAAGACTTCAGTTTACGCCCACTGCGATCTAGATTCACTTGAAACTGCGTTGCGCCAAGCGGCCGCGGCGCGTCGTCGTTTGATCGTTACGGAAACCATCTTCAGTATGGACGGCGATGAGGCGCCGCTGGGCGAGATCGTCGAACTGGCCGAGAAGTACGACGCCATGGTGATGGTCGATGAAGCCCATGGCACCGGCGTCTTCGGCGCCAACGGCGCCGGTGTGGTCGCTAAATTGGGTTTGGCGTCGCGGGTGGCGATTCAGATGGGCACCCTGGGCAAGGCGTTGGGTGGTTTCGGCGCCTATGTCGCCGGCAGCCGCGGTTTATGCGATTTGCTGATCAACCGCTGTCGCAGTTTCATTTTCACCACATCGCTGCCACCGGCGGTGATGGCGATGGCGCTGGCGGCAATTGAATTGGTCCAAAGCGAGCCGCAACGGCGCGCCGCGCTGCAACGAAATTGCCAGCGGCTCAAACAAGGATTGCGCGGGCTCGGCTTCGAGTTGGGCGAGAGCGAGAGTCCGATCTTGCCGTTGATCGTCGGCGACGCGGCGCGCTGTATGGTTTTGTCAGCGGCGCTGCTCGAACGCGGCGTCTTCGCCCAAGGCATCCGCCCGCCGACGGTGCCGGTGGGCACTTCGCGTTTGCGCATCACCTCGATGGCGACCCATTCTAATGATCAGATCCACCGGGCATTGAACGTATTCGAGGAAGTGAAACGCCAATGGCTACCTACCACGACAAGTTAAAACAGCTCGACCATACTTATCTCTGGCATCCGTTCACCCAAATGCAGGAATGGATGGGCGAGGAGCCGGTGATCATCAGCCGCGGCGATGGCCATTATTTGGTCGACGATCATGGGCGCAAGTATTTGGACGGCGTGTCTTCGCTCTGGTGCAATGTCCATGGCCACCGCAAGAAAGAACTGGACGACGCGCTCAAGGAGCAAATTGATCGCCTGGCCCATTCGACCTTTCTCGGCCTAAGCCACGTACCGGGAATCAATCTGGCGCAGCAGTTGATCGAGATTGCGCCCAAGGGATTGCAACGGGTTTTCTACTCCGACAGCGGCGCCACCGCGGTGGAGATCGCCATGAAGATGGCGGTGCAATACTGGCAGCTCAAGGGCGATAGCCAGCGAACTCAGATCGCTAGTTTGGCGGAGTCCTATCACGGCGACACCGTGGGCTCCATGAGCTTGGGTTTTTCCGAGACCTTTCATCGATTTCACAAAAGTTTGTTGTTTCCAGTGCTGCGCCTCAGGCCTCCCCATCTGTTTCGCTACTACCAGGGCATGAGCGAAGCCGAGGCGCTGGCCGCGGCGATTCAAGACGCCAGGGAAAAACTCGCCGAGCATGGCTCGACGCTGGCGGCGCTGGTGATGGAACCGCTCATGCAGGGCGCGGCGGGCATGTGGGCGCAGCCGGTTGAGTATTTACGGGCGATGAGCGAGCTTTGCCGCAGCCATGGTATTCTATTCATACTTGACGAAGTCGCCACCGGCTTTGGCCGCACCGGCAAGATGTTTGCCTGCGATCACGCCGGGGTGACGCCGGATATTCTCTGCGTCGCCAAGGGCATTACCGGCGGCTACTTGCCACTGGCGGCGACGCTGACGACCGAAGAAGTCTTCGCGGCGTTTCTCGGCGAGTACCAAGAGTTCAAAACTTTCTTTCACGGCCATACCTATACCGGCAACCCGCTCGGCTGCGCGGTGGCGATCGCCAATCTCGAACTATTCGTCAAAGAAAATATCGTTGAAAACATGCAGCCGCGCATCGCCGCGCTGCGCCAGCGGTTGCATGACGAGTTCCTGCCGCTTGGCCATGTCAGCGATATTCGCCAGTGGGGCTACATGATCGGCATAGAATTGGTTGACGACAAGGCGGGGCGCAAGAGTTATCCGGCGGCCAAGCGCATCGGCCATCAAGTGATCCTCGAAGCGCGCAAGCGCAGCGTGATGATCCGGCCACTGGGCGATGTGATCGTGCTCATGCCGCCGTTGAGCATCGCCGACAGTGAGCTGACCACGCTCCTCGATGTGGTCCACGACTGCATCGTCACGGTGACGGGAAATTAAATGGGCCAGGCGATTTTTATCACCGGCACCGACACCGGCGTGGGCAAGACTTTTTTTAGCTCAGGCTTGGCGCGCTTGTTGAAATCCCGCGGCTACAGCGTCGGCGTCATGAAGCCGGCCGAGACCGGCTGCGCAACCCGCGATGGCGCGTTATATCCAGAGGACGCATGGCGTTTGCGAGAGGCGTCCGAGTGCGCGGAACCGATCGAAAAAATCTGTCCCTATCGTTTGCCCGAGCCGTTGGCGCCGAGTATCGCTGCCGAGCGTGCCGGGGTGAAGATCGACATCGATCATTTGCTAGCGGTCTTCGCCGCCATCAAGGCCGCTCATGACATCACCTTGGTCGAGGGCGCCGGCGGCTTGATGGTGCCGCTGTTGCCGAGCTACACGTTTGCCGACTTCGCCCGGGTGGCGAAGTTACCGGTGATCGTCGTGGCGGCCAACAAGCTGGGCGTGATCAATCATCTGCTGCTGACGCTGGAGCATGCCAGCTGCCAGGGCTTGACGTTACTGGGTTACGCTCTCAATCGACTGTCCGACGAACCGTCGCTGGCCGCCGAAACCAATCGCGAAGTACTATCGGGATTGACCGGTGTCGCATGTTTGGGTGAGCTGCCGTTTCTTTCCGCCGGCGCGCCGACCGCTGAACTATTCGAGACCGAGATCGATCTGCGAACCATTGAGTTATGGATAGGATCAAAATGAATCGACGATTACCCATTCTTCTCTTTGCCGCGGTGGCGCTGTTCGCGGCGCCGCTCTTGGCGGCCGACAAAGTGATCATTTCCTACAGCAGCCGGAGCTACGCGTTTCTGCCGGCGCAGATCGCCGTGGCTAAAGGATTCTTCAAAGACGAAAATCTCGAACCGCTGCTGATTCAAATGCGCAGCCAAGTGACGGTGCCGGCGCTACTCAGCGGCGAGGTCCATTACACGCTGAGCTTCGGCAACATCATCGGCGGCGCCATGACCGGCCTGCCGTTCAAGATTCTCGCCGTGTTGACCGACAAGCCACTGCACAGCATCGTCGCCCGGCCGGAGATCAAAACCATCGCCGATATGCGCGGCAAACGGATGGGCTCCCAGCGCATCGGTGGCTCGGATCACTTGGCGGCGGAGGCGATTTTCCAGGCCAAGGGCATCGATGTCAAAGATGTACAGTTTATCACTCTCGGCGGCGACGAACCGGTGCGCACCGAGATGCTGCGCAAAGGATTGGTCGACGCGATTTGCACCGTGCCGCCGGGACCGGTGCGTCTGGCGCGGGAGGGCTACAACGTTCTCGGCGGACCCAAAGACTTGAAGATCGGCAGCCCGATCTCCGCCGTCGCGGTGACCGACGGGCGTTTGAAGAGCCACCGGGAGGAAACCAAAAAAGTTCTGCGCGCGGTCTTGCGCGGCCTGCGTGCCATGCATGAGCGGCGCGACGACACGCTGGTGATTATGAGCAAGTGGTTGGGGCAAAGCGCGGAGGTGGCGCGGGATTCCTACGACTCGATCCTGCCGTCCTTCAGCCTCGACGGCGGCACCGTCGATAAGACCTACGAGTTCGCCATCGAGTCGCGCAAGGCGACGGTGCGCACCGACAAGCCAGTGCCCCTCGCTCAAGTGCGCGATCTGTCTTTGCTCCGCGAGGTGCAGAAAGAATTGCGGCTACCGTAATACGAGCAGCCAACTTTTCCCGTTAGTGGGCGAATTTTTACACCCCATTCGCGCGACCGATCTGGAATTAATCGGCCCATTTGCTATTGGGTGCTGGAGTTGGTCATAACATTGGCAGAAAACTTCGGAAGGAGAGATGCGATGATGGTGAAGAAATTTCTAACCCTGACGGCGGTCGCGGGTGGGCTCGTCTGGTTGAGCGCCTCTGGCGCCATGGCGCAGAACGAGATCGAGGGACGGCAAAAACTGATGAAAGGTTTTAGCGCCGCGACCAAGGAAGTGAAGGCGGCGGTGGAGAAGAAAGACTACGCGACGGTGGCCGTCAAAGTAAAAGACATCGCTGATAGCTTGGACATGGCCGCTTTCGCGAAAAATTGGCCCCATAACAGCACCGACGCCAAGTCCAGGGCCAAACCGGAAGTATGGCAGAAGTGGAACGACTTCATGCTGACGGCCTGGGATGGACAGCAACGTGCGTTATCCCTGGTGGACGCGGCCAAATCCAAAAACGACGCTAAAGTGGCGGAGGCCTATAAAGCTTTCGGTCCGGTCTGCGTGGACTGCCACAAGTCATTTCGAGCTGAAGCGACGAAATAACTAGTTTTGAGATTTTTTTCATCAAGGCGCTTGCGGCAAGAACCGCAGGCGCCTTTTTTTTGACTGGCTTCAAATTGAAACATAAGGGATGAGCGATCGGTCTCGGGGGCGAGTGTTAACCACACCCAGGTAGAGATGATGATTGCATACTTGCACTTGCGCGCCGCAAATTCGTGCGCAGGTTCAGGAGTTCGGCGATTCTCTGATCAATTGGCTGGTGAACTGGCGGGTAAACTCTACTAACTCTCCGGCAGCGAGATCGGAGATCACCCATAGCCGCATGCCGTCCAGTTGCCACTGGACGAGATTATAGCCATTAGCATTCGATTGACTCGGTGCGCGGTTGGCTTGGCCGGGGTTGGGCCAAACGAAAAGATTGATGACATGCTTTCGACGCCCGAAGACGATAACCGGTACAGTGCGGCCATCGACAAAATCCAAGCGTCCACCTTGCAAGTCAAAACCCTGCGCGGACAGATCGATGACCGGTGGGGCAAAGTTCAATTTGCCATGGAACCAAGGCTTGACGGTGTGACGATCCGCCGAGGCGACATCGAACGGTTGTTGACTCAAGGTCGAGCGGATATGGCTCGACAAAATCGCCTTGGCCAACTCCGTCTCGGCGTTCTTTCCCGCGAAGTACCAGAGCGCCGCTCCCGCCAGCAGCAGAACCATCAATGCCGCGCCGCCGGCGGGCAGCCATCCTGAGAAAAAATTTCGTCTCTGCGCCTGGCTGGCGTATCCCATGGCTGGCGCCGGCGCGGTGGCCGACCTGACTCGATCGACCAGCGCGGTTTTGGCGCCATAGTAATGGGCCTGCTGTTTGACCTTGGCGGACAACGCGGCCAGCGCCGCCACTTCGCGGGCGCAGTCGGCGCATTGGCGCAGATGTTTCTCCACCGCCAAGCTTTCGCTGACGCTCAGTTCGTTGTCGAGATATGCCGAAGCGAGCTCTCTCGATGGCTGGCAATCGTCGGTCATTTGATTTTCTGCTCCGCACACTGCAAGCGCTGCAGTAGCATTTTGCGCCCGCGGGCGATGCGCGACATCACCGTGCCGATGGGAACCCCGGCGATCGCCGCGATCTGTTTGTAGGACATATCCTCTAATTCCCGCAGGATGATCGCCTCGCGAAATTCTTCTGGCAAGCTGGCGATCGCCGCGTTCAACCGCGCCGCGTCGTCGAGCCGCGTCAATAAGACTTCGGGATCGGTGGAATTTATTCCCGCGGCGCCGGAGCTATCTTCGACGCCGGCCGAATACTGGGCTTCGTCAAATTCACCGACGTTGCCGGTGGCATTTTTCGTCCGTAGCCAGCTGTAACAACGATTTCTGACGATGGTGAGCAGCCAGGCGCGGCAATCGCCGCCGCGAAAGCCTGCGAAAAAGCGAAAAGCGCGCAAATAGGCATCCTGGACGATGTCCTCGGCGTCGTGATCGTCGTGCACTAGCCAGCGGGCCAAATTATGGGCGGCGGAAAGATGCGGCAACGCCGCTTCCTGAAACCGTTTGTCCTTGTCGTCCTGATTCACGGCGCCTCGAAGACTAACCCATTGTATTAAGACCCGGCAACAGCCGAGTTTATTCCCATCGCTTCGGCGATACTCTTATCGCGCTTCGACCCAGTTCGATAGCCGGTGCAATCGACGAACAAAAACTTCTCACCGCTTTCAGGAATAAACTTTGGCGCTCAGGAGTCTTGCAGGCATTAACGCGGCTTATTCCAGAGGAGATTGTAGTTATGACCATGATCGATCGACGGGATTTTTTGAAACTGGCCGGGCTGGCTGGGGTGACATTTGTCGCGGGGACCGGTTGCGCGGCGACCGGCATGGGTTCGTCATCGGATGAATTTCACTTTGTCCAGTTGTCCGACACCCATTGGGGCTTTACTGGTGACGCGGCCAATCCCGATGCCGCGGGCACGTTGCAAAAGGCGGTGGCGGCGGTCAACAGCCTCGTCGAACAGCCGGACTTCGTAGTCTTCACCGGCGACCTGACCCATAACACCGACGACCCAAAAGAGCGGCGCCGCCGGCTGGCGCAGTTCAAAGAGATCGTCAGCCAACTCAAAGTCAAAAATGTGCGCTTCATGCCCGGCGAGCATGACGGTTCGCTCGACAAGAGCGCGGCCTACCAGGAACTGTTTGGCGCGACCCATTACACCTTCAACCACAAGGGGGTTCACTTCATCGCCCTCGACAATGTCTCAGACCCAAGGGGGCGGCTCGGGGAGGAGCAGCTTCAATGGTTGCAAGCGGATGTGAAGCAACAAAAAACCGACACGCAGATTATCGTGCTGACCCATCGCCCGTTATTCGATCTCTATCCGCAGTGGGATTGGGCCACTGGCGATGGCAAGCAGGCGGTGGATATTCTTTTGCAACATCCCAAGGTGTCGGTGTTCTACGGGCACATTCATCAGGAACATCATTTCAAGACCGGCCATATCGACCATCACGCGTCGAAGTCGTTGATCTTCGCCCTGCCCGCGCCGGGTTCGGTGCCGAAACGGGCCGCGATCAATTGGAATCCCGCCATGCCCTACGACGGCCTTGGGTTTCGCGAAGTCGAATTCGACAAGAGCTACGCCAATATTGAAATCAAAGAATACCCGGTCAAGCGAGGTTGATGATGCTGCGGATGATTTTAGCCTACTGCGTGACCACGGCGGTGCTCGCCATCTTTGTCTACATGGGACTGACCGAGTATAGCCTGCGCGCCGCCGAGTCGGGCGAGCGGGTGATCAAAATCACCGCCCATAAGTTTGACTACACGCCCAATGAGATCCGTTTGAAGAAAGACGAGACGGTGGTTTTGGAATTCACCTCCAGCGACGTCGACCATGGCTTCAACGTGCCTGAACTTGGGTTGCGCGCTGACGTTTTACCCGGCAAGACAACGCGGATACGTTTTACCGCACTCAAAGCGGGCAAGTTTGAAGTTCATTGCGACAATTTCTGCGGTGTGAACCATGAGGAGATGGGCGGCATGGTGGTCGTGGAATAGCCGTTAGCCGATGCTCAACCCGCCAATTCGCCGGCCGATAATCCAAGGGTGAAGAGGTTGGCGGTTAGTTGTCTTTCCCGAAACTACGCAGTCTCGGCATGCCGACCCAATAACCCAACGTCAGTAATGTGCCGACGGCGCAGCCGAACAGCAGTGATCCGGGCGCGCCGATGAGCGCGGCCATGAAGCCGACTTCAGTGGCGCCGACGCTGTTGGCGCCCTGGGAGAACATGTGAAACACCGCGAAGGCGCGGCCGCGCACCGCTTGCGGCGTGAGCAGGTGAAAGGAAGTCTGGCGCATCACCGCTTGCAACGAATTCGCTAATCCCATGGCGCCGAGAAAAAGCAGCGACAGCCAGAAGTTCGTCGATAAAGCGAAGACGCCGAGCGCCAGGGCGTATCCGAGAAAAGACCAGAGCGCGAGCATGCCTTTGCTTTTGACATCGCTGGTGACCAGCAGGGTAAGCGTGCCGATGATCCCGCCCACCGCAGGCGCCGAGGATAACATGCCGAAGCCGGCCGGGCCGACGAACAAAATATCCTTGGCGAACACCGGCAGGAGCGGCCGGTAGTAGCCGACACCGACGATGACGAAGTCGAGCAGCACCATGGCCAACACCACCGGCTCGGAGAAAAGAAACTTCACGCCGCCGAGCAGGCTTTTCAATTCGAGTTTTTCCCGCGTCGGATCGGCGCTGGCGGGGATTACCAATGCCAGGATGGCGAAGACCGCGGGTAGATAGAAAAGCGCATTGAATAGATAGGCGTTGCCGGTGCTCATCCAGGCGAGACTGAGTCCGCCGAGCATGGGGCCGATGAAGTGCGAACCTTGCGAAATGGCGGAATTGAGCGACACGGCGTTGGTCAGGTGGCTGCGCGGCACCAGGTAGGAGATCAACGACATGCGCGTCGGATTGAGTACAATGTTGAGCGCCGAGGTGATCGCCGTGGCGGTTTGGATATGCCAGACCTGAATCAGGCCGGTGAGCGTGAGCAGGCCGAGGATCGCCGCGACTAGTAGATTGCCCACGGTGGTCAGTAGAATCAATTTTTTGCGGTCGACAAAGTCGGCCAAAGTGCCGCCGAACAGTCCCAAGGCGAAGATCGGCACGCCTTGAGCGACGCCGGTGAGGCCCAACTGAAACGCCGAGCCGGAAATCTCGTAGACCTGGTAAAAATTCTGCGTCTGGCGCATCTGCTGCGCCGTGGTGGCGCACAGCGAAAGCAAAAATAGCCAGCGGTAATCGGGGATGCTGAGCGACGCCCAGGGCGATAGCCGCGGCGCCGGTTCGTTGGATGGTGTCGATGGGTCAGACATGATGTCGGCTCAAGCGGTCGCCGCTACTTGAGCTGTCTGATCACTTCGTCGTGAATGGCTTTGAGCGTGGTGCGCTTGGCGAGCGCGAGGCGCTTCAAATCGTCGTATTCCGGCGTGGCGCGCTGGCGGCCGTCCGGCTGGATGACGCTTTTCACCGTTACTTCGCCATAGCGGGTTTTAACTTTTCTCGATGTTCTACTTAATAGGATGCGACCCACCGGATAGTAGCGCACGCCGATGGTGCTGGTCTCCTGCAAAATCACCGCGGCTAGAGCGTCGCGCTGGGCGATGTCGCAAATCACCGTGAGCAAGGTCGCCGGGCGATTTTTTTTCATCTGCACCGGCGCGAGAAAGACATCGCGGGCGCCGGCGGCGAACAAGCGCTCCATGACATAATCGAAATGCTGTGGGTTCATATCGTCGATGTTGGTTTCCATGACCAGCATCTCTTGATGTTGCAAGTTGGCGGCGCTGTCGCCGACGGACAAGCGAAAAAGATTGGGGCGGGTGGGAAACTCTTTTTGTCCGGTGCCGTAGCCGATCTTGTCGATCGTCATGCTCGGTTGATCGCCGAAGCCTCGCCCCAAGGTTTTTACGATCGCCGCGCCGGTGGGCGTGACGGTTTCGCTCTCAATATTGACGCCGAAGCTCGGCAACCCTTTCAATATCTCCAGCGTCGCCGGCCCAGGAACGGGCAACGGCCCATGCTGGGAGCGGGTGACGCCGTGGCCCAACGGAATTCTGGAAAAATGTAGTTGGTCGATCCCCAATGCCTCGACGCCGACCGCCGCGGCGACGATGTCGACGATGGAATCGGTGGCGCCGACCTCGTGAAAATGGACGTTGTCGACGGCGACGCCATGGATCTTCGCTTCGGCTTGGGCGAGCTGGCTGAAGATTTCGACGCTGGTGTCTTTTACCGAAGTACTTAGCTTGCTGCGTTGAAGCAAGTTGCGGATCTGTTGCCAGGAGCGTGGCGCTTCCTGGCGTGGGCAGATGACTTGAAACTGCGTGGCGCGAACCGCATGGACTTCCTTCTTCGCTGTCTTAATTTCGAACTTCAACGTCGGAATCTTTTTCAGCTCCGCCTTGAGCTGTCCGAGCGGCAGGCCAAGATCGAGCAGTGCGGCGACAAACATGTCGCCGCTGATACCGCCGATGAGTTCTCCGTAGGCTAATCGCATGTCGTGCTCGTGGTTCGTGCTCGTGGCTCGTGCTCGGTTTCCGGACGAACACGATCACGAGTCACGAACACGATCCTTACCAATCCCGGCGCGTTTCCTTGCCGCTGGTGTCGATGCGGATAATCTCCGACTTGAACGGTTTGCCGAGCAAGGTGTCGATCAGCCAGTTGATCACCAGCGGGCGGGCTTTGGGATTTCTGATCGAGTGGCGCTCGCCTTCGAAGACGTAGAGCAGTTTCGGCGCCGGCGCTTCGCCCATTAACTTGTAAACGAACTTCATGTCACAGTGCTCGTCGTCCTCGCCGGCGACCACCATGTAGGGGCAAGTGATTTTCGCCGTGACCCCTTCCAGCGACAAGGTTTTGCAAAATTCGTCAAAAGCCGCTTCATCGTCGTAGCCGGCCATGTACATGTAGTTCAACTTAAACGTCGGCGACGACATGTTGAAGATCGCGAACTGGCCGGGCTCCATGCAGACGCCGCTGACGGCGCAGGCTTTGAAGCGCTTCTCCGCCGCCACCACGCGGGGCGCCCAGTAGGAGCCCATGCTGGAAGCCATGACGCCTAAACGGTCGGCGTCGATCTCGGGCCGGGTGACCAAATAGTCGGCGACTAGCTTGCCGACATCTTCGACGTTCGACGCGGTGCACTTGATGCCGCCTTCTCTGGTCTCGCCATGGCCGGGGCAGTCGACGGATAAAAGCGCGAAACCGCGCTCGATGAACGGATCGCCGCTCGCCGGGTGATCTTCTTTGACGCCGTCCATGCCGGGGATGTACATGACGCAGGGAACCTTTTCGCCGGCCTTGCGGCCGGGCGGCAGGTGCAGGAGCGCTTGGACTTTCTTGCCGTCGTAGAGTAGCTCGACGCGCTCAATCGGCCGTCCCGCGTATGCGATAAACTTGTCGTAGCAAGCGCGCTTGCGTTCCTGCCAATGGATGCGCTCGCGGTTGGCGTCTTCGTAGACCGCCCACATGGCGTTGGTGTAGAAACAGGACGCGATGTAGTAGTGGTCGCGCGCTTCGGTCGATTTGCCCGCGGCTTCCGCCAGCCGCCCTTGCTCCTCACGGCGCGCCGCCGCCTGGGAAAACTCGCGTGGGATGTCGACGAACTTTTTGATCCGGCTGCACAGCTCGGTCAAATCTTTTTCCACCGTCGGGCCGCAGTTGCGAATGATCTTGCCGGTGCGCCCCTGGTCCCAATCGATGCCGCGGCTTTGAATCACCTGGTCCAAGATCCAGCGCTGCTCGCGCCAGCGTTTCATTTTTCGTTCGGTTTCGATGCGCATGGTTCAACCTAATCTTTTCGGAATTTCTCTCGCAAAGGCGCAAAGACGCCAAGGTCGGGAAATGATATTAGAAACAGTCTGCGAATAATTTTACTTTTCTTCTCCGAACTTTGCGTGCTTTGCGTCTTTGCGAGAGCCAATTCTTTATTCTCTCTCATTTGGCCCGGACGAAGCGGTCGTCGACGAATTTGCGCAAATCCATATTCTTCAGCTGCGGCGTGGTTTCCAACAGGCTGTCGCGCACGGCTTCGAGACCCTTTATTCCCGGATAAGGCGGGTTGGAGATCGCCGCTTCGTATTCTTTGTAGCCACCTTCGAGGATGCGGTCGTCGGCGCGCAGGTATTTTCTCAAGATTCGCAGCGCGGCGCGGCTGTCTTCCTTATACACTTTGGCGCCGTCGGTGAGCGACGCCATGTAGGCGCGGACGATCTCGGGTTGGCTTTGCACGAAGGAGCGTTTGGCGGCGATGCCGGAGAAAGTAAATTCGCGGCCGAGATCGGGAATGTGCAATAGCGGCTTGTAGCCGAGATCGCGCGCCGCCGTGGATGTCGGCGGCGACAGAACGCCTGCCTGCACCGCGCCGGCGCGCATGGCGGCGAGGATTTCGGGAATGCCGCCGAGTGCGACCATGGTCACATCTTTAGGACTGACGCCAAACTGTTCCAGCGCCGCGCGCACGGCGAGATCGCTGGCCGAGCCGATGCGCGTGATGCCGATCTTTTTGCCTTTGAGTTCAGTTCCCTTGTTGATGCTGGAATCGGCGAGCAAAGTAAAAACCATCTGATGCGTCGTCGTTCCGACCCAGACAAAATCCGCGCCCTGCGACCAAGCCGTCAACATCGGCGCCGGCGACAAATGACCGAATTGAATCTCACCAGCCAAGATCGCCTGCACCGCCGTCGACCCGCCGCGAATGTAGATCAAATTCGAATCCAAGCCATGTTTTCTAAAATGACCGTCTTCGTGCGTCAGCCAAAGCGTGCCGATGCCGGCGGAGAGCGCGCTGTAGGCGGTGCGGATGGGAGTTGGTTTCGACTGAGCGTCAACCTCGGCGCCAATGAGCGAAAGCTTCAACAGGCAAATTACAAAACTAAACCCGCGAAGGGGTGAGAGATGCAGCGGCGAGAAATGTTTTCTTGGATTCATTTTGGGCAAGGCGCCGGCTGTCTTCATGCCGTGCCGTAAACGTGCTCGACTGTAGACAATATGATAAGGCTTGGCAACTACGAATGCCTCTGCTTGTCAGGTCACTGCTGATTCCAGTAGAGTAACAGTAATGTTAGCTACGATTCCGTGCCTTGTGAGGAAACGGCGGCTCATGGAAACTAGCCGCGGTGGAAAGTATCCGTCAATCTATTTTGCCCACCTCAGAAACCAAACGCCGTATGGCCAACTGCCGCGATGTTCTTGTCGGCAAGCTGCCGCGGTCGACCGACTAGGTCGCACGCATCATGCTAGCGCCGAGTTACAAATTCATAGACGACCTCTCGGCGGCAACCGAAGCGTTTCCACCGATGAACTAGTCAAATACCGATTTAGGCGGACTGATGAATTGCACTGAGGAGATCATCTATGCCCGAACCGTTTCATAAAAGGTTCAATTTAGAAATAGACGTTGGCGAAGCGAGTAGACGATTTGTTGAAAGGGCCAGGACGCTCACGTGGTCGTTACTTAACCAACTTTACCGCACAGACCGACGCGACATGAACAGTCTTTTGCAAGCCATAAATTTCTACTTGGGGGAACGTCATCATCCGGTCATGCACGCGTCCGACGTGATGAAACAGTGGGATGCTTTCGTCGGCAATAATTTTACTAAGTGCTTGCGTATGACCGAGGCGGTCCTTGCCGGTTTTGTAAACGAGGGATACGAGAAGGTGACAGTAGTGCAGTTCACAAAAGGCGTGACCGCTGCTGTCGAAAATTGTGAATTTGATCTTGATATTTCCTGGAATGGTGAGAACTTTACACGAAAAGGCGCAAAGCTTCTGGATGAGAAACTGGTGAACGATCCTCTAGAATGGCTCCGCGATACGAAATTTCAGAATGTGCGAATTCCTTTCGAGAAGGGTTTGAAGCACTGGATGGAAGCGCAAAAAAATCCACAGCATTATGGTGATGTCATCACAGACGTGTATGAAGCGCTCGAAGCCATGGCGAAATTGGTGAGTGGAAGAGAGGCCGATCTATCTGCAAATCGGGAAAAATTTGGCGCGGTCATCGGGTTGCCCGAGGCTTATAAGAAGATGCTCAAGGAGTACATCGACTTCGGTTGCGAGTATCGCCACGCGCCAGAAACTACCAAACCAAGAACGTACCCATCGGATAGAGATACGGAGGCTTTTATTTACATGACGGGAATATTTTTAAGGCGTGCGATTCAAGCAAAGTAAAATCGCAATGAAAAATGAAAAGTGAGGCAGCGGGGCCTGGCATAACAATCTTACCAATCTTGGATTTTTACGCGAAAGGTGAACAGGACGCTCGCTTGATGATATAGATGTCGGAAACTCCGATGGCAATTCAGTTGACTGATGCGGAGATCATTAGCCTACTCTCGGAGCCCTAAGGGCAGATATACGTATTATCGTTGGACGTGGATTAACCGTGTAGGGACCGATCTAAAAGGTATGAAGCGTCCGAATAGGAACGTCTATGCCGACCATTAGCGTATTCTATGGCATCGTGATTCAGATGTTTTGGCGAGATCACGCGCCGCCGCACTTCCATGCTTTGTACGCGGAGTATGAAGCGCTGATCGACCTGCGAGATTTTCGCGTCATCCGGGGCGCTTTGCCGCGCCGGGCGATGGCGTTAGTATTGGAGTGGGCTGCGGATCATCGCGATGAACTGATGGAGGACTGGAGCCTATGCAGCCGAATGCTAACACCGAAGACAATCGAACCCCTGAAGTAGAAACGACGATCAGACATGCCGTTTCTTGGCGTGTGACGTCGGTGACCGTGCTTCCCGATGTGCGGTTACGGGTGATTTTTGTCGACGGCGCTACGGGCGAAGTGCACATGAAGTCGTTTTTGAGCGATGCGAGTGTCAACGGCACTATCTTCGAACCGTTACGCGATTCGGCAATATTCGATCAGGCTCAAGTTGTCCTGGGCGCGGTTCAGTGGCCAAATGGCGCCGATCTCGCGCCTGATGCGATGTACGACGCGATCCGCGAACGTGGCGTTTGGATCCTTGATTGAACTTGGTTGACCGGGACAGGCTGAATCGCGCAATTCCGTACTTGTGGGAGGATTGCGCTTTTGAACTACCTCCAGGAACTCAGGGGGCTTTACTCTGAGCGGATGCATTGCCATATGTGGGGCGGCGAGACCTGGCATAAAAATCCTTCCGATCTTAGATTTTCATACCCAATACGAACAGGACTCGCGCTTAAAGATGATGTAGATGCCGGAAAATCCGATGGCAATTCAATTGACTGACGCGGAGATGATTAGACTACTCTCAGAGCCCAAAGCTCTGCCCTCTGACTATCCATCGCGACTGCACCAAGTCCTAATCGGTGATCTCTAGGAAAAACTCATGCTTGATAATTCGCTGCCGCAATCCAGCACCATTCTCCAACAGACCGAGGATGGCCGGACGCGCATCCAGTGCCGGTTTGAAAACGAAACGATCTGGCTCACGCAAGCGCAGATCGCGGAACTGTTTCAGAAGGATGTGCGGACAATCAACGAGCATTTGGTGAACATTTTCAACGAGGGTGAGTTGAGCCGGGAGGCAACTATCCGGAAATTCCGGATAGTTCGAACCGAGGGCGCGCTTGGTGGGACAGTCGCGTGGAGAACGAGCGGGCCTGGCGCGTATCCATTGAGCAGATCAAGGCAGGCAACTACAATCTCGATCTCAAGAACCCGCACAACCCCGACAGCGGCCCCGGCGATGTCGACCATTTGCTACCGGAGTACGAAAAGCTGCTTGGGCAAATTGCCGAGACGCGCGGCGCGTTGAAAGCGCAGTTGCTAGAAGCTCTGACTCGATGAAAAAGAAACCTGCCGCCACCGAACGAGCCCCCGTCGCCAAGGCCAAGCCCGATAGCCTCGCTCCGCTCATCGCCGAGGTGCGCAACCTGATCCAATCTGCCCGCCGGGGCGTGTCCTCGGTAATCGATACGTTTCAGGTAATGACCAATTTCGAGATCGGCCGGCGCATCGTCGAGCATGAACAGAAGGGCGAGAAGCGGGCGGCCTATGGTGCGGAACTGCTGATCGAACTTTCAGCCCGGCTCACTGAGGAGTTCGGCAAGGGATTCTCGCGCTCTAATCTTCAGAACATGCGGACCTTCTTCCTTCTATGGGAAAATAGGGTGCCAAAGATTCGCCAGCAGCCTGCTGGCGAATTGCCGATTAAGGAGAAATACCAGCAGGCGACTGGCAAATCAGAGATTGCCCAACAGCCTGCTGGGCAATTCAGCAAACCCTTCACCCTCAGTTGGACCCACTACGTCCTGCTCCTCACCATCAAAGACCCGGACGAACGCAGCTTCTACGAGATCGAAGCCACCAACGAAGGCTGGTCCGTGCCGGAGCTGAAACGCCAGAAAGCCTCCGCCCTCTACCATCGGCTCGCCCTCAGCCGCGACAAGGCAGGCGTCAAGCGACTTGCGGAAAAAGGCCAGATCATCGCCAAGCCGGAAGATGTCTTGAAGGAGCCCTACGTGCTGGAGTTTCTCGGACTCGACGAGCAAGCCGGCTACTCCGAGTCCGATCTCGAATCCGCCATCATCAGCCAGATCGAGCGATTCCTGCTCGAACTCGGTAAAGGCTTCCTCTTCGAGGCCCGCCAGCGGCGCTTCACCTTCGACGAGGATCACTACTTCGTGGACCTTGTCTTCTACAACCGCTTACTCCGCTGTTACGTACTGGTGGACCTGAAGCTCGACAAGCTCACGCATCAGGACCTCGGCCAGATGCAGATGTACGTTAACTACTTCGACCGCTACGTGAAGCAGCCGAGCGAGAATCCCACCGTCGGCATCTTGCTGTGCAAGAGAAAGAAGGACGCCATCGTCGAACTCACGCTGCCCAAGGACGCCAATATCCACGCCAAGGAATACCAGCTCTATCTGCCCTCGAAGGAACTGCTCAAGAAAAAATTACTCGAATGGACCCGCGATCAAGAACCCAAGGCATGAGGCTGGAGACCTTCTTTGAAAAATTCGACCAGTTCGCCGACGCGCCGAATGCGGTGGCGAAGATGCGAGAGTTGCTGATTGACGTCGCAGTGAAAGGCAAACTCGTTGCCAACTGTCCGGCGGAAGCACCGGTTGGAATCAAACTATCCGGGTCTTCAGACGATAACTCATCATTAACTGCCAATTGGCGTTCTGGACTTCTTGGAGACGCTCTCTCGTTTGAGTATGGTGACAACCTTCCCGCACCGAAGAGAACAGAGTCGGGCGAATATCCAGTTTATGGTTCCAATGGAATCGTTGGGACCCACGATACTTATCTCACCAAAGAGCCTGCGATAATTGTTGGGCGTAAGGGTTCGGCCGGCGCGCTTAATATTGCAACTGGCCCTTCTTGGACTACAGATGTTGCCTACTTTGTTCGTCCTCCAACCGATCTCGATCTTCGATTTACGTACTATTTGTTCGCGTCATTACGCCTCGATGAGCTTGGAAAAGGAATCAAACCTGGCTTGAGCCGTAAAGAGGCGTATGCGTTACCAATAGTCGTCCCTCGCCGAGCAGAAGCGGATCGTGGCGAAGGTGGATGAGTTGATGACATTGTGTGGTCGGCTAGAGGCGCAGCAGCAGGAACGGGAGACGCGGCACGCCGCGCTCGCCCGCGCGTCGCTGGCCCGCTTTGCCGACGCGCCCACCCCGGCTAACCTCAACTTCATCTTCCATAAATCTTACGACGTTGCGCCCGCCGACCTCCGCAAATCCATCCTCAGCCTCGCCGTCCAAGGCAAACTCGTCCCCCAAGACCCCAACGACGAACCGGCCAACGAACTGCTCGAACGCCTCGCACGCGAACTGACTCCCGAAAAACGTCGCCGCCAACCCGCCCCGCTTTCGCCGCTACCAGTAGAGTCACTGCAATACGAGCTTCCCGACAGTTGGACATGGGCGCGCTTCCGCGACGTGGCCATCATCGCGTCCAATCTTGTGAAGCCCGATGATTTCTTGGACTTCACCCACCTCGCGCCAGACAACATCGAGAAAGGAAACGGCGTGCTCTTGACGTGTGCGACGGTGCGCGAGGATAAGGTCATCAGTTCAAACCATCGGTTCTATCCGGGGCAAATCCTCTATTCGAAGATTCGCCCGAACTTGGCCAAGGTTGTTGTCGTTGATTTCGACGGGCTGTGCAGCGCCGACATGTATCCGATTGATGCGCTCATCGACTCTCTTTTTCTCCAGCGTTATATGCTGTCAGAATCTTTCCTCGTGCAGGCGGTAAAGACAGACACACGGGTCGCGATGCCGAAGATCAATCAGATGGAGCTGAACGCGATTGCTGTTCCCGTCCCACCCCTCGCCGAACAACGCCGGATCGTGGCCAAAGTCGATGAACTGATGGCCTTGGTGGACCAGTTGGAAACGCAGCTCGCCACCTCCCGCGCGACCGCGGAGAAACTTTTGGAAGCCATCGTGGCCGAACTCACTGCTTAGGGGTGATCTATGCCGAATCCGCCACAGCCATCCTTCGACCACGAAGCCTCCCTCGAAGAACTCGCAGGTGTGGGCAGAAATCGTCGCTTCGACGAAATTATCGATGACGTGGAGATCGAGGACATTCAAGTGATCTGCAAGCGTGGTGACGAGGAAATCCCCCTCGCCAAACCGAGCCGCGCGTTCTACTTCGGTGACCGAAACCTCTACGTACAGGAAGCAAAACGCTTCGACCAAGACGAGAAAGCCCGTATCCTAAGCACCGACCAGTTTCCGCGTAATCTGCCCCGCTTTGAAGAACTCAAGCGCTCGTGCCAGCGCGGATTTGTCATCCCCTTTGTCGGCGCTGGCATGTCGAAGAGTGCTGGGTGCCCAGAGTGGAAAGACTACCTGCTTGGGCTCTGCGATGATGCTCACCTTGACGTAGCTATCATGCGTGAACGTCTGGAAATGAATGGCGACTACGAAGGAGTGACGAATGACCTTGTCCAGGCTCTCGGGGAGAATCGTTTCAACCTAGACTTTGAACGCGACTTCAAAACACTGGAAAATATCTCTGGCGCAGTAACGCTGCTACCCAGACTCTTCGATAATTGCGCCGTCACCACCAACTTCGACCGAGTTCTCGAAACGGTTTACACCAGCGAAGGCCGTCCATTTGTCGAGAAAGTGAACGGCCGAGGTCGGGCCAACGCGTTCTTCCGGGCGATTCCCGCCGGTGATCGGTACTTGCTAAAGTTGCACGGCAATCTGGATAGCGCCGCGGAGCGTGTACTCAATAAGGCCGAGTACGATGCAGCCTACGGTAACGATGGGAATATTCATTTCGACTTTCCATTGCCCAAGTTGCTGAAACGGCTGTTTACCAGTTACAGCTTTATGTTTCTGGGTTGCAGCCTGTCTGCAGACCGCACAATCCAAACTTTCATGCGCGTTGCCCAACTGGAAGGCCAAGACAATTTGCCACACCACTACGCACTCCTGCCTTGTCCAGCAGACAACGCCAAGCGTGAGGCCATCGATCAGCGCCTGGCCGATGCCCATATTACGCCGCTCTGGTATCCTGATGGCGAGTATGAGCACGTCGAGCAAATTCTTGAGTTGCTTCTCGAATGAGCGAGTTGAACTGAATGTGTCAGCGAGCCCCAGCATGACAATCGATCAATCTTGGATTTTTATGCGAAAGGTTAACGGGACGCGCGCTTGAAGATATAGACATCGGAAATTCTGATGGTAATTCAGTGAACTGAAGCGGAGCTTATTACCCTACTCTCAGAGCCCAAAGCTCGGCCCTCCGACTATCCATCGCGATTGCAACTACGGGCTAAAACCGGCCATAAGGAACGGGGGGCTAGAATTGTTGGTGTATACGATACACGGCATGACACCAATGGAAATCCAAATCGCTGAATGCGCGACGTTATGAAAAGTATTTCGGATGTTCAGCGGCAACTTGCCGCGGGTGATTTCGAGTTCAGCCGTCATGCCTTCAAGCGAGCGGTGGAAAGGAATATCAGCGAACAGGAAATTCGCGAGGCCGGCGAGAAGGCCGAGGTCATCGAAAATTATCCTGAGGACAAGTACTCGCCGAGCGCGCTGTTGCTAGGGTTCACGGCCGGTGGACGGCCCCTACACTTTCAGATATCCTTTGATGACGTGCCGTTGGTGAAGATCATAACGATTTATGAACCCGATCCGAATGAATGGATCGATCACCGACATCGGAGGTGACCATGTTTCAGTGCCACGTCTGCGGCGGTAGCGCCGCCAAAAGCGACGTCGTAAGCGAAGTCTTCACATTTGATGGCCGGCGTGTCCTGGTCGAACACATTCCCGCGCAAGTATGCGAGCGCTGCGGCGAAGCGACCTTCTCCCGCGAAACTACGGAGAAAATCCGCCGGCTGGTCCATGACGCGCGGCCGGCCAAGACTATTCCGCTGGATGTCTTCGCTTTAACCTGACAATAGCTCCAATGGCGATATCAAGCATGGCGGTGGATTTCTCGTCCTGCTTTCTGCCGCGCTTACCAATTTGAAATCCAACAGATTTCCCCATATCGACGAAACCTTCCGTCTGCATTGGCTAATCGGCGATTCGCGGATCGAGTCCGTTAAAATCGCGCTAATTGCAGCAATAGTCTGGTGCTGCGCAGTCGAGTTCCTCGTCCCCAAGCGATTCAATCTGGTTGAATCTAATAAACAATTGTGGTTATAAAGGGTCCGTTATCTGTCTCTCACAGTAACTACGGAAACTTACGATGTTATTTGATTTCGCTAACGTCCTGGTGTTCACCGCGCTGGGTCTTGGATTCGTCGGCGTCAATCTGTTGATCGGCAAGTTGTTACGGCCGGCCAATCCGCAGACGCGCAAATTGTCGACCTATGAGTGCGGCGAGCCTTCCACTGGCAGCGCTTGGGTCAACTTCAATATCCGGTTTTATTTGGTAGCATTGGTATTCATCATCTTCGAAGTGGAAATCGCCTTTGTCTTCCCGGTGGCGTCGGTGTTTCGCCGTTGGGTTGAAGGCGGCGTCGGGCTGTTCGCCCTGGTTGAAGTGCTGCTGTTCGTCGGCATTCTGTTTCTCGGCTTGATTTACGCTTGGGTCAAAGGCGACTTGGATTGGGTGAAAAAGGTCAAGGCTTAATCGCTTTGGCCGTCGGAGTCTTCGCATGAAACCGCTAATCAATACCTTGCCCGAGACGGTCTTCACCACCAAAGTAGACGATCTGCTTAACTGGGGCCGGGCGTCATCGCAGTGGTATATGTTGTTCGGTTTGGCCTGCTGCGCCATCGAGCTCATGCAGACCGGCGGGCCGCGCTCTGATCTCGACCGCTTCGGCGCGGTGCCGCGGGCGACGCCCAGACAGTCGGACTTGATGATTGTCGCGGGCACGCTGACTTACAAGATGGCCAAGCGCACCAAGCTGCTCTACGATCAGATGCCCGATCCTAAATATGTTATCTCCATGGGCAGCTGCTCCAACTGCGGCGGACTGTTTCAACTGGCCTATTCGGTTTGCAAAGGCGTCGACAAAATCGTTCCAGTCGATGTCTACGTGCCGGGCTGTCCACCTCGTCCAGAGGCGCTTACCGAAGGGTTGCTGCGCATTCAAGACAAAATGATGCGCGAGCGCTGGTTGGTGAAAGCGCCCGAGGCCGAAGGGGCCGAGGCTTAAGACTCCGATGGACGCCAAAGAAACCTACGCTTCGCTGGAAAAACTCTTTCCTGGAAAGGTCCGCGACTTCAAGGGCGATGTCTTCGAGCCCTACTGTTTCGTCGAGAAAGAAGCGATCGTCGAGATCTGCCGCTTTCTGCGCACGGCGCAGAGCTTTCGCTTTGAAGTGCTGTCCGATCTGACCGCGCTTGACTGGCCCAAGGAAGAGAAGATTCAGATGGTTTACCATCTGTTTTCCTACGCCCATAACCATCAGATCGTTCTCAAAGTCGATCTGCCGCGGGACAATCCGAAAATCGCCACCGTGGAAGAGCAGTGGAAAGTCGCCAATTGGTTCGAGCGCGAAGTTTACGACCTGTTTGGCGTGATCTTCGAAGGCCACACCGATTTACGCCGCATCATGCTGCCCGACGACTGGGTCGGCTTCCCGCTGCGCAAGGATTATGTCGAGCAGGAAGAGTATGACGGCATCAGCACCCAGCGCGCACCGCTGGTGGAAAAGTTGTTGCGATAAGGTTTTTACCAGATGACCGATTACGCCGCAGATACCGGTTTCTACGCCGAGGAGATGACCATCAATGTGGGGCCGCAGCATCCCAGCACCCATGGGGTGTTGCGCTTCGTGGTCAAAACCGATGGCGAGATGATCAATGAAGCGATCCCCGATGTCGGTTACCTGCACCGCTCCATCGAGAAGATCGGCGAAAAAGTTACTTACCACGGCTATGTGCCCTACACCGACCGGGCCGACTATCTGGCCGCCATGTTCGCTAATCAGGCTTTCTGCATGGCGGCGGAAAAGCTCGGCAACACCGAAGTGTCGCGCCGCGGCGAATTTTGCCGGGTGATCGCCTGCGAGCTCAACCGGCTGGCGAGCCATTTAATCTCCGTCGGCACCTTCGGCCAGGACATCGGTGCCATGACGCCCTTCGTTCATGCCCTGCGCGAGCGCGAATCGATCAACAACTTGATGGAAGAGATCTGCGGCGCCCGGCTGACCTACAACTATATCCGCATCGGCGGCGTCGGCTACGACATCGTGCCGTCGACCATGACCAAGATTGCCGAGTTTCTCGACCACTTCGAGCCCATCGTCGAAGAGTTCAACCGGCTGCTCTCGGGCAACAAGATTTTCATCGAGCGCTTGGCCAATGTCGCGGTGGTCAGCAAAGAGGACGCGCTGTCTTACAATCTGGTCGGTCCCAATCTGCGCGGCTCAGGCATCAAGTGGGACATTCGTCGCGATATTCCTTATTCGGTCTATCCCGAATTGGATTTCGAAGTGCCCGTCGGCACCGCCGAAGTCGGCAGTCTGGGCGATAGTTTCGATCGCTTCTGGGTGCGCATTCGCGAGATGCAGGAGAGCGTCAAAATCCTGCGCCAGGCCATGACAATGATTCCCAAGGGGCCGGCGATCTCGAAAGTGCCGAGAAAATTCCGTCCGCCAGTGGGGGAATATTACGCCAGAGTCGAAGCGCCGCGCGGCGACATGGGCTTTTACGTCGTCAGCGACGGCAGCGAGTATCCTTATAGAGTGCGTATTCGCACCGGTTCCTACACCGCCATGAGCATCATCGACAAACTCAGCAAGGGAATCATGGTGGCGGATTTGATTGCCTTGATCGGCAGTCTCGACGTCGATGCGCCGGAGATCGATCGCTAAATTTTTGAGTTGAACATGCAAGCTCTGCTCGACCAAATGATCCAAGAGGGTGCCTTCGCCGGTGTCCCCAAAGAAGTTGTCTACACCATCGCCATGGTGCTGACGGCGGTTGTCGTTTTATCCGCCTTCGTGGCACCGCTGGCCGGCGTCACCAGCTGGCTCGAACGGCGGGTGTGGGCGCGCATGCAGTCGCGCGTCGGTCCCAACCGCGTCGGTCCCCAAGGAATCCTCCAATGGCTTGCCGACGGCATCAAAAATATCATGAAGGAAGACATCATTCCGACGGCGGCGGATCAGAAGCTGTTTCCGCTGGCGCCCTATGTAGTCTTCATGGGATTTCTTTGCGCCTTCGTGGTGATTCCTTTCGGTGAAAGCTTGATCGTCGCCGATCTCAATATCGGCATACTCTATCTGCTCTCGGTGACTTCGCTGGTGGTGGTCGGCATTCTCATGGCTGGCTGGGCTTCGAACAATAAGTGGTCGCTGTTGGGCGGCATGCGCTCGGCGGCGCAGATCGTCAGTTACGAAATTCCCGCCGGCCTGTCGGTGTTGACCGTGGTATTTCTCGCCGGCACGCTGAGCATGCAAGGCATCATCAAAGCGCAAGGCTGGAGGCCGTGGGATTGGTTCATGTTCCACAATCCGTTTACTTTTTGCGCCTTTTTTCTGTTCTTCACCGCCGCCTTGGCGGAAGGCAACCGCACGCCCTTCGATATTCCCGAGGCGGAGTCCGAACTGGTGGCCGGCTACGTCACCGAATATAGCGGCATGCGCTTTCTGTTTTTCTTCTTCGCCGAGTGGGGCAATCTTTACGTCATCGGCGCGGTCGTGACGACCCTGTTCATGGGCGGCTGGCAGGTGCCGCCAGTCACCGACAATCCAGTGCTCTTGGGGATTCTGCAGTTCTTGACCTTCTTCTTAAAAGCCTACTTCTGGGTATTCGTGGCCATGTGGATTCGCGCCACCTTGCCGCGGGTACGCGTCGACCAGCTCATGGGGCTATGCTGGAAGTACATGGTGCCGCTGTCATTTATTTGTTTGCTGGGCACCATCGGCTTCATGTTCATGGACACCAACAGCCGGCGCATCTTCGGGGCGATCACCCTGGGCTTCGCCATCGCCACCATCATCAATTTTTTCCGCCGGGTCGGTTTTCAGTTTCGCTCCGCTAAACCCGAGGCTTATTGGAAGCCGCATATTTAGCTGTTGAGGAATTATGGGCGTTGTTACGAACTATATAAAAGATATTCAGGCGGCGATTACCTCGACCTACGAGGGCATGTCGATTACCTTCTCGCATTTAATGCGCCGGCCCATGACGATCCAATATCCGGATAAGATTCCGGTGCCGATTCAAGAGACCTTGCCGCTGCGTTACCGCGGCATCCTCGAAGTCGATTTGGACATTTGTACCGGCTGCTTGGCCTGTGAGCGCGACTGTCCGATCACCTGCATCACCATCGGCATCGACATGAACAAGGAAACCAAGCAGCGCTATTTCACCCACTTCGACATCGACGTGTGTAAATGCATGTACTGCGGTCTATGTTCCGAGGCGTGTCCAACGGGCGCGATCCGCCATTCCTCGGAATTCGAAGGAGCGAGCTACAATCCGGCCGGGCTGGTGCGCCACTTCGCTCCCGAGCCGTCTAATCTCTATAAGCCTAAAAAGGGCGGCGAGACCGAAGACAAGTTAATTGCCAAGGTCGATATCGGCTTAAAGTATCTCGACGAATTTGCCACACCGGATGGAGGAGGGGCAGCGGAGGAGAAAGAGTAGGCGTCGGGAGCGGGGCGAGATTTTTTATTTCTCCGTGCAGAGCCCTTGATCCGTTACGTATCTTCCGATAAGTCAGCGAAAACGTCCGCAATTTTCCGCGATCCCCAAAATTGAAAAGGCTATGAGTGTGTCAACGGCGGTTTTTAATCTGATTGCGCTGCTGCTTGTCGTGTCGGCGGCCATGGTGGCGTTCTCGCGCAACATTATTTACTCGGCCTTTTCCCTCTTGGGCACGTTCATGGGAGTGGCCGGGATTTATATTTTTCTCGGCGCCGACTTCGTCGCCGCGGTGCAGCTGTTGATTTACGTCGGCGGTATTCTAGTCCTGATCCTGTTCGCCGTCATGTTGACGCACCGGATCACCGATGTGACGATCACCAACCGCGCCGCCGGCCGGATCCCGGCGCTGATCGTCGTCGTCGGCTTGGTTTATATGTTGATCCAGACGGTTAGGACCACGCCTTGGGCGGCCGCCAAGCAAGTGACCTTCGCGTCGACCACCGCGACCATCGGCGACGCTTTTCTTTATGACTACCTGCTGCCCTTCGAGCTCGCTTCCCTGGTGCTGTTGGCCGCGATGATCGGCGCAGTGGTGCTATCCCGTAAGGAGATCAAAGAGTAGCCATGTCGCCCAACGAGCTCTCCTCGTACTTGACCATCGGCGCGATCCTGTTCGGCCTCGGTTTGTTTACGGTGTTGACCCGGCGCAACGCCATCAGCGTCTTGATGGGCGTCGAGCTGATCCTCAACAGTGCCAACATCAACTATGTGGCGTTCTCCCATTTCAGCAGCGGCAATAGCGCCGGACAGATATACGCGATCTTCGTCATCATGCTGGCGGCAGCGGAAGCGGCGGTGGGCTTGGCGATCGTCTTGGCGATCTTCAAACTGTTCCACACCATCGATGTCGAAGCGGCGGAGACGATGAAAGACTAGGGCGTGCTCGTGATTCGTGATCGTGGTCGTCATTCGCCGATGCGCCAATTGATCTTCATGAACACGATGGACGAGCACGAGCGACCATAAAATGGAAAACCCGATACAAACCGATTTCATACGCTGGATCGTATTCCTGCCGTTGCTGGGCGCCATCGTCAATGGCTTGCTCGGCGCCAAGATTCAGAAAAGCTTGGGCAAGGGCGCCATCGGCGTGATCGCTTGCGCGCCCGTGATCGTCGCCTTCATCCTCGCCGTCAATGGGTTTCTGACCCTCAAAGGGTTACCACCGGAAAAACGTTTCCTGATCGACAACCTCTATCGCTGGATCGACTTGGGCTCGCTCAAGGTCGACATGGCGTTTCTCATCGATCCGTTATCTTCGGTGATGATCTTGGTCGTTACCGGCATCGGCGGGCTGATTCATATCTACGCCACCGGCTACATGCATGACGACAAGGCGTTCTGGCGCTTTTTCGCTTATTTGAATTTATTCACCGCGGCGATGTTGACTCTGGTGCTGGGCGACAGCTTGCTGCTGCTGTTCGTCGGCTGGGAAGGCGTCGGTCTTTGCTCCTACGCGCTGATCGGTTTTTGGTACCATGACCACGCCAACGCCCGCGCCGGCAACAAGGCGTTCATCGTCAACCGGGTTGGCGACTTCGGTTTCGTCCTCGGCATGTTTTTGCTTTTCTGGTCGCTGGACGCCCAGGGCCACGCGTCGTTAACTTTCCGCGAGATGGTCAAATGGGCGCCGTCAATTCAGAACATGTCGCTCTGGGGCTGGCCGGTGGTAACGGTTGCGACGATGTTTCTGTTCGTCGGCGCCACCGGTAAGTCGGCGCAGATTCCGCTGTTTGTCTGGCTGCCTGACGCCATGGCCGGACCGACGCCGGTGAGCGCGCTAATCCATGCCGCCACCATGGTCACCGCCGGTGTTTATATGACCGCGCGCATGAACGTGTTTTTCTCCATGGCGCCGGCGACTTTGCACTTGATCGCCTGGGTCGGCGTGGCGACAGCAGTGGTCGCCGCGACCATTGCGCTGACCCAGAACGACATCAAAAAAGTCCTCGCCTATTCCACCGTCAGCCAGTTGGGCTATATGTTCATCGGCGTCGGCGTCGGCGGCTACGCCGCGGCGGTATTCCATCTAATGACCCATGCCTTCTTCAAAGCCTGCTTGTTCTTGGGCTCCGGCAGCGTGATTCACGCCATGCACCATGAACAGGACATGCGCAAGATGGGCGGCTTGAAACAGTGGATGCCGATCACCTTCGCGACGTTCTTCATTTCTGTCCTCGCCATCGCCGGCTTTCCGCCCTTCGCCGGGTTCTTTTCCAAGGATGAAATTCTCTGGCTGGCTTTCACCAGCGACCATGGCAACAAGGCGGTGTGGTTCTTCGCGCTGTGCGGCGCGGGCATGACGGCTTTCTACATGTTCCGCCAATTGTTCATGACCTTCTATGGCAAGTGCCGAGCCGATCATCATACCCAGGAACATTTGCATGAATCGCCGGCGGTGATGACCATGCCGCTAGTGGTGTTGGCCATCGGCGCGGTGTTCGTCGGCTTGATCGGTTTGCCCGGCGTGTTGGGCGGCAGTCAGTTCGCCCACTGGTTGGAGCCGGTGATCGCCGGCCATGGTGAGTCGCACGCCTCCCACGCGCTCGAATGGGGCTTGATGGCGGTGTCGGTGTCGGTGGCCTCCTTCGGCGTCTTTGTCGCCTACCTGATGTACCGCAAGGAATCCTTGTCACCCGATACCTTCGTCAATCTCGCCGGCGGCGTGCCCTATCGTTTGTTCAACGCCAAATGGTACTTGGACGAAATCTACCAAGCCGTGCTCGTCGAAGGCACTTTGAAGCTGGCGCGCTTCTGGTCCGCCTTCGATGCTTACATCGTCGACGGCATCGTCAACGGCGTCGCCGCGGTGGTGCGCTTCGTCTCCTGGTTGAACGGTCTGTTCGATACCTACATCATCGACGGCCTGGTCAACGCCTTGGCCAATGTCACTTATTGGGCGGGCAACCGCTTCCGCCGGCTGCAAACTGGCAATATCAACGGGTATCTCTACGGCATCATCATCGCCATGGCCGCGGCCGTGTATGTAAAGATCCGCTACTGGACCTGATTTTCACTGGAGCATAGAGCCGATGCAAAATATTCTCACCTACATGACGTTTATTCCGCTGGCCGGCGCGGCGATGATTTTGATGCTGCCCAATAACGCCAAGCTAGTGCGCTGGTTCTCCGCCATCGTCACCGTGCCGCCGCTCTTGATGGCAGTCTGGTTGTTCAATAACTTCGACCGCACCACGGCAAAGTTCCAGTTCGTCGAGGACTATCATTGGATTCCCGCTTACAACATCAGCTACACCATGGGCGTCGACGGCCTGAGTATCTCCATGGTGCTGTTAACGGCGCTCTTGAGCTTCATTTGCATTTTCGCTTCCTTCGGCATTGAAAAGGCGGTCAAGGGTTACTTCGCGCTGTTCCTCATGCTCGATGCCGGAATGATGGGGGTGTTCTGCGCGCTCGACTTTTTTCTCTTCTACGTTTTCTGGGAAGTCATGCTGTTGCCGATGTATTTCCTCATCGGCATCTGGGGCGGGCCCCGCCGCGAGTATGCCGCCATCAAGTTTTTCCTCTACACTTTGTTCGGCAGCGTGCTCATGCTGCTAGCGATCCTGGCGCTCTATTTCACCGTCGAGCCGCATACCTTCGACATGCGCGTCATGATGGCCCATGCCAGCAAGTACAGCACCGCGGTGCTGCCGATGTGGCCGTTCAACAGCTGGGGTTGGAGCTTCCAGCATGTAATTTGGCTGGCGCTGTTTATCGGCTTCGCGATCAAAATACCTGCCTTTCCCTTTCATACTTGGTTGCCCGACGCCCATGTCGAAGCTCCGACTGCGATCTCGGTGATTCTTGCCGGCGTGCTCTTAAAGATGGGCACCTACGGCATCCTGCGCACCAACTTCCCCATGCTGCCGGTGGCCACCGCCGATATGGCTTACTGGTTCTTAGGCGCGCTGGGCGCGTGGAATATTATCTACGGCGCGCTCTGCGCCATGGCGCAGAAGGATCTGAAAAAACTGGTCGCCTACTCCAGCGTCAGCCATATGGGTTACGTCATGCTCGGCATGGCGAGCTTCACGACTCAGGGGCTCAACGGCGCGGTGCTCCAGATGTTCAACCATGGCACTATCACCGGCATGATGTTCTTGCTGGTCGGGGTGGTTTACGATCGCGCCCATCATCGCGATATCGAAGGCTTCGGCGGCCTGGCGGCGATCATGCCGGTCTACACCGGCATCACCGCACTGGCGTTCTTCGCCTCCATGGGACTCCCCGGCCTGTCCGGTTTCATTTCGGAAATCTTGGTTCTCCTCGGCACCTGGCAGAAGTATCCGGTGCTGACCATCCTGGGCGCCAGCGGCGTCATTCTCACCGCCGGCTATTTGCTCTGGACGATTCAACGCGTCTACTTGGGACCGCCCAATGAAAAATACTTAAATATGGCCGAGATCAACGGCCGCGAGATCTTCACCCTGGTGCCGCTGGGCATCATCGTCATCATCGTCGGCATCTATCCCGGCGTGGTGCTTGATATGCTGCGTACGACCTTGGACTCGATCAACGCTATCGTTATTCCGCACCTGCACGGCTAGACCATGGATCTGAAGAACGTCGCGAGCCTCACCTTCTTTTGTCCGGAGATTATTCTCTCCGTGACGATCCTGCTGATCATCGCGCTCGATCTGATCGCCCAGAGCCGGCGCTGGCCGGCGGCCTTGGCGCTGATCGGCTGCCTATGCTCGCTGATCGTGTCCTTCGATCTCTATAGCGCCCAGCCCGGTCTGCTGTTTCACCGCATGATCGTGCTCGATAATTTCAGCATCTTCTTCAAGGTGTTCTCTTTATCGGCGACCATCCTATGCATTCTCATGTCGATTGGCAGTAACGAGATCGATAAGGTGCACGAGGGCGAGTACTACGCGCTGCTGTTGACTTGTACCCTGGGGATGTTTTTCATGGCGTCGTCGAGCAATCTGTTGATGGCCTATCTGTCCCTGGAAATGGTCAGCCTCGGGTCCTACGTGCTCACCGGCTTTTTGCCCCATAGCCGGCGTTCCAGCGAAGCGGCGCTGAAATATTTGATCTACGGCGGCGTCGCCTCGGGCACGATGATCTACGGCATGAGCTGGATCTTCGGCATGACCGGCAGCATGGACTATGCGGCGATTCAGTTGGCGCTCAGCCAAGAGGGGATCAACAAAGCGGCGCTGTTCATCGCGTTTATTTTCATCTTGGCCGGCTTCGGCTACAAGATCGTCTTCTTTCCGTTCCACATGTGGTCGCCGGATGTTTACCAAGGCGCGCCGACGCCGTTCACCGCTTACCTATCGGTGGCGTCCAACACCGCCGGCTTGGCGATCATGATTCGGTTCTTTTTCCCCGGTATGTCGAAACTGCTCGCTTCCGGCGACTGGACCGCCACCGCCGGGGTGGAATGGCCGCAGGTGCTGTTGGCCTTGAGCATGCTGACCATGACCATCGGCAATCTCTGCGCGCTCAACCAGCGCAACGTCAAGCGCATGCTCGCCTACTCGGGCATCGCCCATGCCGGTTACATGATGATGGGCTTGGCGATTCTCAACAACGAAGGGTTGGCGGCGATTCTTTTCTACGCCGTGGTGTACATGATCATGAATCTAGGCGCGTTCCTGGTGGTCGGCATGGTGTCCAACGTCACCGGCGACGAAGATATCGACGACTACCGCGGATTGGCCTGGCGCGGCGCCACCGTGCCGGCGATCTGTCTGGCGATCTTTTTGTTCTCGCTCACCGGCATGCCGCCGTTTGCCGGCTTCATGGGCAAGTTTTTCCTGTTCTCGGCGGTAGTCAAACAGGGCGGCGCCTTCGCCGTCCTGGCGATCGTCGCCGCGCTCAATAGCGTGGTGTCGCTCTATTACTACGCGAAGATCGTCAAGACCATGTTTCTCGATTCGCCATTGCCGGAAGACAAGCAAGTCACCATGGCGGCGAACAACTTCACGCTGCTCTTGCCGCTGACTTTCCTGACCATTCTCTTCGGTGTCTATTTCGGCCCGCTGGTGCAATACACCAACTACTCGCTGCGCTTCTTCATCAAGTAAATATCGCCGCGCCGCAGCGCTACTTGTTATTGAGGATCTTGCCGTGCACCCGGGCACGCAGCCAGATGATCACGCCCATGATCGCGCAGACCAGCAGCCCCGACATGATTCCCTCCGCCTTGTCGATGCCTTTGGCGATGCCTTGATAGGTTTCGCCCAGACCCCAGCCGAGATAGGCGAGCAGTAGACAGCGCGGTATGGTGCCGTAGAAAGTCCACAAGCTAAACTGCTTGAGCGGCAGCCGCAGTAAGCCCGCCGCGGCGGAGATCACCGACAGCGGAAACACCGGCAAGGCACGCAGAAAAAATATCGTCGTGTTCACCTGGCCGTCGCGGAAGCGCTTTTCCAAGGACTCGACATCTTTCCAGCTAAATCCCAATAACCTCTCCCAGCGGTCGACCATGGGTTTGCCGCCGTAGTAGCCGATGGCATAGCCGATGTAGGCGCCAAGGGTCGACGCGATGGCGCCGGGCAAAACGATCTGCAATAAGATCGGCGCCAGAGCGGCGAAGAATGTCAGATCGGCGCTAATCAGTATAAACCCCGCGCCCATGATGATCAGCGGCGATGGGATCGGCACGATCACGGATTCGATGATCACGCCGGCAAATACGCTCCATGCCCCATAGGCGCGGATGGAGTCCATGATCCAACTCATTATTTCGCTCAAAGTGATTTCTCCGGGTAAATTTCGCCTATGATACCAGCCCAGGGTGGCTAATGCCATGTAATTAGCGCGGATGGCCTCGGCGCTTAGATGAGCTTGAGCACTGTCAGCACATAAAGGATGGCGAGGATGAAGTAGGCGACGCAGGAGATCGAGATGAGCACCAGACTTAGGATGCCCGGTTTCGCCGCGCTCGGCAGATGGCGCGGCAGGTAGACATGGTTCAGCAGGATCAGCGCCACCGAATAGATCACCGTGCCGACGAAACCGATCACCGCGGAGATTAAAATCAACGTGCCGGGCTCGTTCATCTGCACGGTGACGCCGGTGATCACGGTTAGTAGCAGCAAGAAAAACAAATACCACTTGCGATAGGGTACGCGATGACTTTTGGGGAAAAAGCCGTAAACGCAGTCGGCATGGGTGCGGGCGACGGCGTCGACGGTGGCCAACCAAGTGTCGGAGAGAAACGCCGCGGCAATGACCAGGAAAAAAATTCTTCCCCAACCACCCCAGCTGGCCTCGAAGAAGCGGCTTTGCACCACGGCGATCTCGTAGCCTTGCGGCAACAGCCCCTTGGGAAAGAGCAGTGCGTAAGCGAGCAGACAAGTCAGCAGCGTGGTGATCATGTTGCCGATGACACCGATGCCGATGTCCCAAAACAGGAAGCGGTGCCAGCCTTTCACATGGGCCAGCCCTTCGTCGTTGCTCGGCAGTGAGCCCGATTCAGGCAGCGCTTCCGATTTGCCGGTGATCGGTCCGGTGAGCCGGCCGGCATAGTGAGCCATGCCGGAGCCTTTGTCGCGCAGCCAATAGGAATAAAAAAGCGTCCAGAAGCCGCCCAGACCGGCGAAGGTAATGGCGGTTAATAATTTAGTCGCGTCGGCGGAGTCCCAAGGACGCGGCATGGGCCACTCGGGAATCACCAAGCCTTTGGCGAACGCCGGCAGGGCGCGCAGCACCTCGGCATTGGCGCTGGCCCAGATCAGTCCGACCAAGGTAAAAATCGCCACGCCCCACATGAACCCTTCGATCAATTTGTAAATCACTTTGCTGAGCAGGATGGCGCTTAGAAACAGCGCCATGGTGGCGTAGGCCCAAAATAACGTCTGCTCGCGCCGGCTCCAGCCGGCGGGAAAGTCGGTCAGCGCCGCGATCGACGTGCCGCCGGCAACGGCGAAGGCACCGAACCAGAGAAACGACAGCGTCATCAAGATCCACAGGACAAACGCAAAGGTGCGGTTGAGCCGAATGAAGCCCTGAAAAATGCTTTCGCCGGTGAGCAGCGTGTAACGGCCGATCTCGTAGATGACGGGAAATTGCAGCAGGCAGGCGGGAATCAGCAAAAACAAAAACGTCAGGCCGTATTTGGCGATGGTATAGGGCCAGAAAATCAGCTCGCCGCTGCCCTGGGCGAGCGCCATGAAGACCACGCCAGGGCCCAACGCGCGCAGCATGCCCGGCATGGGCGGCAGCGGCGCCTTTTTGAATGGCGGCAGTCTGCCCCAGGAAGAACCTTCGGTCATGCTAATCGATGCGCTGGATGCCGTCTTTAGGGAGCGAGGCGACGAAGGCTTCCAGCGCTTGGGTCAAGTATTGCTGATCCTTCGATTCCAAGGTCACCTTGACCTTGTAGTCGGGCCGGTCGAGCACCGGATAGGAGCCCAGCATCAGTTGGGGAAACTTCACCAGCAGATCGTTGAGCATGGTGGCGATGATGCCTTCGCCATGGCGCACGTAGACGTTTTTCAAATAATAGGGCGCGTCGCGAAATTGCTCTTTGATGCTGTGAAAGCGCTCTTGAAGAATTTTCGGAATGCCGGGGAAAACATAAACGTTGCGCATCTGCACGATCGGCGCGAAGGGCGCGTCGGCGCATAACAGCGTCGCGCCCTCCGGCACGTTGGCCATGCGCAACCGGGCTTCGTTCAAGTCCGCGCCCAAGCGCCGGCGCATGCGCGCTTCGATGTCGGGATGGCGGATCACTTTGACGCCGAAGCCCTGGGCGATGCCTTCGATGGTGACATCGTCGTGGGTCGGGCCGATGCCGCCGGAAGTAAACACGAAGTCAAAGCGCTCGGAAAACTCGGCGACTTCCTTGCCGATCAGCGGGATCTCGTCCTGAATGGTGGTGATCTCCCGCACCTCGACGCCCAACTGGCGCAGCTCGGTGCAGAAAAAATGCGAGTTGATGTCCTGGGTCTTGCCCGACAGGACTTCGTTGCCGATGATAATGATGCCAGCGGTTTTCGCCATGGTTTTTGTCTTTTACCGCAATGGGGCGCGGCGCGCTAGAGGTCGAATTCGCTACAGCTCATGAAAAAATTACACTTGGGATTGGGGCAGACGTATTTGCATTTCTGATTGTTGAGTTTGGCACTGCAAATTGGGCAGTAGTCCCACCAGTTACTTTCCGCTTCTTGCGCTGCCCGCGGCACCGCCGGTCGATCTTCCAATGAGCCTCCCACCGCCAATCGCTAGTCTAGTTATTTTGTAATTGAATTCCGCTTGGCTGACAAGGATTTCTCGCTGAATATTGCGCCGGCGCAAGTGGACATCGTTAGCACCTGAGAATATAGTTTCAGCTGCCCGTTCGCGCCAAGGATCCCAGCTAACTAGTGCCTGACCGGAAACCCCAATCTCAGTCTCTGCATCGCCGTAACGGCGCGGGGTTAAGCGGGTTTTGTGGACACGAAGATTGGCGTGAAGTGTAACGGGGAGGGGAGTTTTTTGCCAAGGTGTGGGGGAAAGAAAGAAAT
>CAMDBU010000049.1 GCA_945889495.1 Syntrophobacter sp. SbD2
GTAGATTGCTTTGAGATAATCCCATTTGGACTTTCCACCCATGTATTTGTAACCCTTCCTGGTTGTGGTTTTTTCCAACCTTAGCCGGGTTACATTCTTTATGAGTCAACAACTCCTCCCAAAGTTACATTTTAGGTGATTCAATACGACTGCTTGTATTGCCCGACGGTGAAATGTACGACTACACTTGCCAGCGCTGCAACAATTCCGTCGGCTCGAAAACCGAGAAGGCCGGGGTGGATTTAAGCGGCGCCGGCGCGAAAACACGCTTAGGAGGATTTTAACAATGGCAGTGATCGATTCAGACGCCCATGTCTTGGAGACCGAGCGCACCTGGGATTATATGTTGGAGTCCGAGCGCGCGCTCAAGCCGCGCATCGTGCCGACGCCCAACGATCCCACTTCCGGTGGTGAATCCTGGCTCATCGACGGCACTTATCTGGGCAAGGCGCGCAACGTCGGCGCCGATACTTCGCGCGAAGCGCGCGAGATGGAAGACATCAAAGCCCGGCTCAAGCATATGGACGAACTCAACATCGACGTCCAGGTGCTCTATCCGACGGTGTTCCTGCGGCCGTTCACGCGGCGCGCCGATGTCGAGCTGGGCGTGACCCGGAGCTACAACCGCTGGCTCATCGACATTTGGAAGCAGGCGCCGGAGCGGCTGCGCTGGGTGGCCGTGTTGCCGTTGCTATCCATGGACGAAGCGCTCAAAGAGGCGCGCCATGCCAAGGAGAACGGCGCCTGTGGGATTTTCATCCGCGGCTTGGAGGGAGAGAAGCGGCTGCACGACCCATATTTTTATCCGCTCTATGAAGAGGCCGGCAAGTTGGATCTGCCGATCTGCGTGCACTCGGCCACCGGCAGCTTCGCGGTGCATGATTATTTTGCCGACGAGTGCGGTTTCAATCGCTTCAAGCTCGCCGTGGTGGGCTCGTTTCACTCGCTGATCTTCTACAAAATCCCCGAGAAGTTTCCCAAGACCAAATGGGGGTTCATCGAAGTGAGCTCCCAGTGGGTACCCTACGCGATTCACGACTACGCCCGGCGCTACGAGCGCGGCGGCAGCGCCAAGATCGATAAATCGCAGGTGCTGCGCAAAAACAAAATCTGGGTCGCCTGCCAGACCGACGACGATCTGCCCTACGTGCTGAAATTCTCCGGCGACGACATGCTGGTGATCGGCACCGACTACGGCCACAACGATACCTCGTCGGAGATTTTGGCGCTGCGCAAACTGAAGGAAGACGGCACCATCCCGACGCCGGTGGTCAATAAAATTCTCGACGACAACGCCAAGGCGCTCTACGGTTTATAATTAAACTTGTTCACCACGAAGGCACGAAGAGCACGAAGGTAAGAAAAAGGTTGACTGTTAGTTTCCGAACTTCGTGGCCTTCGGGTCTTCGTGGTGAAACGTAATGGTCTTTTAGCAGGACAGAACTTCACTCTTATGATCATCGATTTCCAAGCCCATGTGTTTCCCGAAGCGTATCTCGCCGAGATGAAGCGGTTGGACGGCGTCGTCGTCCTCGAAGCGCCCGATCCGCATAGCGGCATGACTTATTTTTACGACAAGAAACTCGGCTGCCGGATCAACACCTGCACGCTGCAAGGGCAGAACATCGAACGGCGCTTGCAGCATATGGATCAGCATGGCGTCGACATTCACGTCTTGACGATTCCGGCGCCGGGCGCCGATCGTTTCGAAGGCGAGGGCGCGGTGCAGATCGCCCGGGTGGCCAACGATGCCATCGCCGCTATCGCGCGCCAGCATCCCAAGCGATTTATCGGTTTCTTCACCCTGCCGACTTCCAACATCAAAGCGTCGCTGGACGAACTGGAACGCTCGGTCAACGAACTGGGCCTGCGCGGCTTTGGCGGTTTTGCCAACTTGAATAGCCAGGCGCTCGATCGCGAAGAGCTGTTTCCGATCTACGAACGGCTGGCGAAGTACAAGCTGCCGGTCTACATCCATCCCACCGCGCCGCTGGCGACGGAGTCGAGCGGCATCGACATCATGCCGACGCTGATCTTCGGCTGGGCCTACGACAGCACGGTGGCGATGACACGCTTGGTGTATGGCCGGGTGCTGGAGCGCTTCCCCGATATTAATTGGGTAGTCGCCGATGTCGGCGGCGTGCTGGCGTTCTTCGCCCAGCGGGCGATTAATATTTACACCGGCCGCACCGAGGAGATTCGCCACAAGTACGGTTTGAAAGAAAACCCGCTGGACTCCTTCCGCCGTTTTTACGTCGACACCGCCGATCATCCGGCGTCCACCCTGCGTTGCGTGAAAGATTTTTTCACGCCCGAGCGCATGGTGCTGGGCACGAATTATCCCTACGGACCGGAAGAGGGCTGCATCCTGTTGAAGAACAGTTTGAAAGCCATCGACGGTCTCGATCTTAGCGCGGCGGATAAAGAAAAGATTCTCAGCGGCAATGCGGCGAAGATTCTTGGGCTGGCGTGATCGATCCATTATGAAGAACGCCGCGAGATGCTCATCAGATCTATCCGTCATTCCCGCGCAGGCGGGAATCCAGGTTTATTCTTCGTTGCATGAACCTGGATACCCGCTTTCGCGGGTATGACGCTCTGCCTTGATGATCGCCGAGCTTAGTAGTTCCTTCCACTGCATCTCAAAAGAACCTTTGTCAATTTAGGAGCCCCATGAAATTCTCAAAAGCAGCCCGTCCGGTGATCATGGGCCAGAACGGCATGGTTTCCTCCGGCCACTATTTGGCGTCCTTGGCCGGCGTGGAAATTCTCAAGGAAGGCGGCAATGCCGTCGACGCGGCGTTGGCGGCGGCGTTCGTGTCGGCGGTGGTGAAGCCTGAGACCAGCGGGCCGGGGGGCGATCTTTTCGCTCTGGTCTACATGAAAAAGACCGGCAAGGTCGAAGCGATCAACGCCAGCGGCCCGGCGCCGGCAAAGGCCAGCATCGAAGAGTTCCATGGCCGCGGCTTGAAAAGCATACCGCAGTACGGCCCGCTGGCGATTGCGATCCCCGGCGCGGTGGACGGTTGGCTCGAACTGCATCGTAAGTACGGCTCGAAAGATCTCGCGCGCTTGACCGCCGATGCGGTGCGGCTGGGGCGCGAAGGCTTTCCGATCTCGCAGGAATTTTCCGAAGCGGTGGCGGAATTCGCGCCGGAATATCCCTGGGTCGATAAATATTATCGCCAGCCCTTCGGCGTGGCGGAGCCCGGCAAGATTCTCCGCCAACCGGGGTTGGCCGGTGTCTTCGAAAAGATCGCCCGCCAGGGGCGCGCCGGTTTTTATGCCGGCGAGGTGGCGGAAAAAATTTGCGCCACTGTTAAAACCGAGGGCGGCTTGCTGGCCGAAGCCGACTTGCAGTCGGTGATCTGCCAGTGGCTCGATCCGTTGGCTTCGAGTTATCGCGACACCATGGTTTACGAGCAACCGCCGGTGTCCCAGGGCTTTATGGTCTTGGAGATGCTCAACATCGCCGAGGCCTGGCCGTTTCATGACGGCAGCATGAGCCAGGCCGAGATGCTGCATTATCAAATCGCCGCCAAGAAGTTGGCCTTCGAAGATCGGATCAAATACCTCGAAGACCCCGCCTTCGGCGATCCGAATATTATTCCCCAGCTGATTTCCAAAGAGCATGCCGCCAAGCGGCGCCAACTGGTCGACGAGATCCTGCGCAAGCCGGCGGCATCGGCGGGCAACCAAAGCAGCGATACGACCTATTTGTGCGCCAGCGACCGCGACGGCAATGCGATCTCGTTTATCCAGAGCGTGTTCGCGCCCTTCGGTTCGCGAGTCATCGCGGGGGACACCGGCGTTATCATGAATAACCGGCTATGCAGCTTCGGTCTCGATCCGAGCAAGGCCAATGCGCTCAAGCCCGGCAAGCGGCCGGCGCACACGCTCAACACTTACATGGTATTTCGCGGCGGCGAACTGTTCGCCGTCGGCGGCAGTCCCGGTGCCGACGAACAGCCGCAGAGCAATTTTCAGATCATTCACGATCTGGTCGATCTCGATATGGACCCGCAGTCCGCCGTCGAAGCACCGCGCTGGAGTCATATGCCGGGCACGCCGCCGCGCGACCAGCTGCCCGAAGCGCTGCGCATGGAAACGGGCTATTCGAAAGCGACCCTCGACGCCCTGCGCGCTAAGGGGCATAAAGTCACCGAAGTCGACCGCTGGTCCTTCGGCAGCGCCAAGGTGATAGTGCGCGACCGCGACAACGGTGCCTGGCTCGGTGGCGCCGATCCGCGCCGGGTGGCTTACGCCATCGGTTGGTGAGCGTTTGGCAAGAGATGCACCGATGAGTGTCTCAGTCGCTGCCGCAACATTTCTGACAACAGATGTGACGCGAAGAGAGACTCTGTCATGCCGGCGCAGAGCCGGCATCCATCTTCGTTCTTCAGTGGCCAAACAATTAACCTGGATTCCCGCCTGCGCGGGAATGGCGGAAAAGAGCATTGATTCGATTGTCGATGGAGGAGGTTGATCCGATGCGTTGTCGAAACTGTTTTTCTGCTGCTTTCGTGGTCATGCTAATTCTGCTTGTGCTTGGTTCACGCCCCGTTTTCGCCGCCGACGGGCCGGTCCTGCGCTCCAACTATTCCGGCATCAGCGCCGGCTTCGTGCCGGTTTGGATCGCCTACGATAAGGGGCTGTTCACCAAGTACGGTTTGAACATCGACTTGCAATTCATCGCGCCGGCGACCGCGACTCAAGGGCTGTTGGCGAAGAGTCTCGACGTGGTCAATCCCGGTGGCGAGATCATCGAGGCGGCGCTCAGCGGCGAGCCGGTGGTGTATATGGCGGGAGTTTTGAATCGCGCCGTGCTGTCGATTTATTCCAAGCCCGAACTTAAATCCTTAGCCGATCTCAGAGGTAAAACAATCGCGGTCACGGTGCCGGGCTCGACCACCGATTTCGCCGCGCGCATTATGTTGCAGCAGGTCGGGCTCATTGCCGGGAAGGATGTAAAAATTCTTTACCTGAAAGTCCAGCCGCAAATCCTCCAGGGGGTGCAGCAGGGCCACGCCGATGCCGGGATATTTTCCTCGCCGACCACGCTCAAGGCTGGTCATGCGGGACTCAAGGAGCTGGTCAACATTACCGAAAAGAATGTTCCCATGATCCACGCCGCCTTCGCCTCCACTCGCGAGTTCATGAAGAGTCAGCGCGACCAGGTGCGCCGGTTCATGCAGGGTTATATCGAAGGCATCAAGGTCGCGCGCAACGATCCCGAGCTGGCCAAGCAGGTGATCGCCAAGTATACCAAGACCGACGACAAGCAGGATCTCGACGATTCCTACAAGACCAATTTCACTGCCTGGGAGCGCGCGCCCTATGTGTCGTTGCCGGCGGTGCAGACCATGCTCGACTTCGCTAATCATCCGGCCGGCAAGAAGTCTAAGCCCGAGCAGTTCGTCGACAACTCGGTGGTCGCCGAGCTGGAAAAGTCCGGCTTTATTGATCGACTCTATAAATAATAGCTGCTATCTGAATTCATGATTCGATGTTCTTCTTTTGGAGTCGGCATGGCGTATGTTTGATGGGTGGTCTTATCCCCAGGTTCTGCGCGTCATTGGCCAGTCATTAGAAGAACGGGGCGTGCAGGATTTTTCCTTGGTCTGGCAGGATGGCGAATTTCTCCTCCAGGGAAAACGGGTATTGCCTGCTGAGCAGGGTTGGATCGACCGGTTTCTTGGCCGTAAGATCGCTCAGGTCGAGCATAAGATCGAGATTCACTACGATCTCAAGAGCGTCTTGTGGTTGCAAATCCGCGGCGAGGGGATGCGCAAGGACCCGAATCAAATTCCCGATTATTTTCGCCTATCGCAGACCCTGCGCACGGTGGGTAACTATGTCGAAAGCCGCGGTGTGCCGCTCCTGTCCTTGCGCCGCGCGGGTGGCATGCTCTATTTAGAGATCGCCGAACGCAGCGGTAAGCCCCGGGTTGAAGAGCATGGCGTGGGATCTTTTGAGAACTATTTTTTACGCACCTATTTGAGCCGGCGCAAAGACCGCCGCGCTTAGGCGATAACGGAACGGGAGTCGGCATGGAAACTATCGGCATGATCGGCACCGGCGCCATGGGTTTGGCGCTGTTGGAACGGTTGAAGCTCGCCGGCGTCGCTGACGTCATCTGCTACGACGCTTATGGGCCGGCATTGGAGGACGCGCGCAAGTTGGGCTTCACCGCCGTCGCCAGCGCCGCCGAAGTCGCCAAGCGCGCGACCTTGATCGATGTCGTGGTGCGCACCGATCAGGATATGCTCGATTGCATGCTCGGCGCTGGTGGCGTGATTGACGCGGCGGCGCCGGGTGCACTGATTTTAATGCACAGCTCGATCCTGCCGCAGACGGTCAAGACGGTGGAAACGGCGGCGCGCGCCAAGGGCGTCCATGCCATCGATGCCTGCATGACCGGCGTGCCCAACACGGTGCGCGCCGGCAAGTTGAGTTTCGTCGTCGGCGGCGCCGATGAGCTAGTCGAGCGCGCCAAGCCCCATCTGCTCAAGATGAGCCAGGAAGTTTTTCACATGGGCCCCATCGGCACCGGCGCGGTGGGCAAGTTGATTAAAAATATGCTCGGCGGCGCCGAAACCTTGATCGTCCACGAAGCGATCCAGATCGGCATCGCCGGCGGCATCCCATATCCCACAGCGCTGGAAATGATGCGCCGCATCGGCCATGACAGCGTGCTCAACCGTTGGCAGAACACCTTCGATCCGAGCGGCGCCGACCCGCTGCCGCGCTCGGGCCGCAATGTTTTGAACAAAGACATTCCGCTGGTGGCCGAACTAGCGCGATTGCTGGGCAGCGACACGCCGATCACCCAGCAGCTGGCCGCCGCCGCTGACCGGGTGGTGAGCGCCAATGAGAAACGAAATAAGCAGTGAGGCGAGGAGATTTCGGACTCGGAATGTCTCTCGCAAAGGCGCCAAGGCGCAAAGGGTTAAGAAAGATTTTTCCCTACGATCTAAACGAGTTTCCGAACTTAGCGTCTTTGCGCCTTTGCGAGAGAATCTTCGAATCCAAATTCCACGTCGACTATCCACATCAAGAGAGGAAATAGCTAATCGTGAAATGTAGTCTGTTTACCGAAATTCAATGCCCGGATGGCTCGTCGCCGGCGGCGCGCATGGCGGAGTTCATGGAGCAGGCCGAGCTTGCCGATCGATTGGGCTATGACACTTACTGGGTCGCCGAGATCCATTGCCAGCCGAAGTTTTCCCTGATGTCGGCGCCCTACGTCGCGTTGGGGGCGGTGGCCGCGCGGACCAAGAAGTTGCACCTCGGCGTCGCGGTCAATACTTTGCCGGTGCATCATCCGGTGCAGTTGGCCGAGCAGGCGGCGATGTTGGATCTGGTCAGCGGCGGGCGCATGGAGTTCGCCTGCGGCGGCGGCCATCCCCATAGCCGAGCCTACGAATGCTTCGGCGCCGATCACAAGGCGACCCATGAGGTCATGGCCGAAGCGATGGAGGTGATCCGCAAAAGCTGGACTGATGAGAAATTGGTTCACAACGGCAAGTTCTTCCAAATCCCCGAAGTGATCGTCAATCCCAAGCCGGTGCAAAATCCGCTGCCGCCGTTCTGGATGGCGACCAGCTCGCTCGACGGCGTCGAAGTCGGCGCGCGGCTGGGGGTGAATATTTTTCTGCCGATCCATACGCGCATGCCCGATCAAGTTTATGAGTTCGCCGACGCCTACTGGGCCGGTTTGAAAAAACATGGCCATGACGCCAAGAGCCGCGCGCTGGGTTTGCTGATCCCGATGCATATCGGCGCCACCAACGCCGAGGCTAAGGCGCGCGCCGAGGGTGGCGTGATGAGCTACTTCAAAACCATTCTCGACCTGCGCCTGGATTACACCGACTGGCTCAACCGGCGCGGTGTCGAATTGCCGGCGCGCTTGCGTACCGCGGCTGGCGCCATGGTCGGCTACGATACGGTTTGTGAAAAGCACGCGGTGATCGGCGACGCGCCTGCCGCCGTCGACAAACTGAAAGCGCTCTGTGAGCGCACCGGCGCGACGCAGATCTTGGGCTGGTTCAACATCGGCACCATGGCCAACGCCGATGTCCAGGACGCCATGCAGCGGTTTGCCACGGATGTGATGCCGAAGCTGTGAGATGGGTCGGAGTTCGGAATATCTCTCGCAAAGGCGCAAAGGCGCAAAGGTCGGAGATCGGAAGGTAGGGGCGAAAAATCTTTCGCCCGCGATCGCAATGCAGAATTTTCCAATAGGAGCTGAAACATGGAAGAACTGACTGAACAGAAATGCGTTGCCTGCCGGGTTGGCGCGCCGTCGGTGACTGAGGATGAAATCAAGACGCTGCATCCGAAGGTGCCGGATTGGCAAATCATCAGCGAAGACAATATCCCGAAACTCGACCGGCTCTACAAATTCAAAAACTTCAAAGACGCCATCGCGTTTACCGACGCTGTTGGCGCCGCCGCGGAAGAGGAAGGTCATCATCCGCGCATCACCACCGAGTGGGGTAAAGTCGCGGTTACCTGGTGGACCCATAAGATTAAGAATTTGCATCATAATGACTTCATCATGGCGGCGAAGACCGATGCGATATATCGCAAGTTCGAATAGGGAGATGGAGTGCTGGAGTAGTGGAGGGATGGAGTGATGGGTGGTCGGATGGCAATGAGATTATTTCTGGCTGTTGTGCTGGTTTGGATTGGCGTCGCGAAATTTAGCTTCGCCGCGACTAACGACGACGGCTTCTTTCGCGGCAAGACCATCCGGCTGATCGTCGCGTTTTCGGCCGGTGGCGGTTACGACACTTATTCGCGGACCATCGCGCGCCATCTGGGGAAATACATTCCCGGCAATCCGTCGGTGGTGGTCGACAACATGACCGGCGCGGGCGGCTTCATTCATGCCAACTACATGTTCAAACAGGCCAAGCCGGATGGGCTGACCATTGGCAATAACTCCGGCGGTTTGTTTTTGCAGCAGGTGATGGGTGCCAAGGGCGTCGAGTTCGACGGCAGACGGTTTGAATACATCGGTGCGCCGGCGGTGGATCATTTGGTCTGCGCTATTGCCAAGGCTAGCGGCGTGACTTCCATGGAGCGCTGGTTCGCGGCCAAGGAGCCGGTGCGCTTCGGCGGTGTCGGTCCTGGCGGCTTCGCTTCCGACCTACCGCGGGTGTTGCAGGCGGCGCTGGGTTTGCCGGTGCGGGTGATCGACGGCTACAAGGGGACATCCGACATTCGCCTGGCCACCGAGAGTGGCGAGTTGGCCGGCAGCTGCCTGTCGTGGGATTCCTACAAAACCACCTGGCGCAAACAGATCGACTCCGGCGACGTGATTCCAATGATTCAAGCGATGCCGAAGAAACATCCGGAGTTGGCCAACGTCGCCTCGGCGATGGATTACGCCAAGACCGATGAGGCGAAAAAATTGATCAAACATGGCGCCTACGATTTAGCCTACTCGGCGCGGCCCTATTTTCTCGCGCCGGGCACGCCCAAGGCGCGGGTAAATATTTTGCGCAAGGCATTTGCCGAAGTGGTCAAAGACGCCGATTTGCTCGCCGAAGCCAAGAAAGCCAACTTCGTCATCGAGTATGTCTCCGGCGAGGAGTTGGAAGGCATCGTCCATGGACTGTATAAAATCGACAGCGCCTTGGCGGCGCGCATGAAGCAGATACTGGTGCCGTAAAATTGTTTTGGGTCTGGTGTCTCGCGTCCAGAGTTCGAGTCAGGAAAGGGTTTGCATGTTGAAGAAAGTTTCCGCTGGCCTGCTTGTCTTGGTAGGGTTTCTTTTAGTTGTCGGTCAGATCTCGGCGCAGGATCAATTTTATCGCGGCAAGGTCGTGCGTATTATTGTCGGTTTCCCGCCGGGCGGCGGTTACGACACCTATGCGCGCTTGATCGCGCGTCACATGGGCAAGTATGTCGCGGGCAATCCGACCGTGGTGGTCGACAACATGAGCGGCGCCGGCAGCATGATCTCGGCCAATCATATCTTTCGCGTCGCTAAGCCGGACGGCTTGACCATCGGCCATTTCATCGGCGGACTGTTCTTGCAGCAGATCCTCGGCAAGCCGGGCATCGAGTTCGACGCGCGCAAATACGAGTACATCGGCGCGCCGGCCCAGGACAATTTCATTATGGGCCTGCACAAAAACACCGGCTTCACCAGCTTGCAGCAGTGGATCGCGGCCAAGACGGTGGTGAAATTCGGCGGCGCCGGGTTTGGCGCCGGCACCGACGATCTCACCGCAGTGGCGCGCGATGTCATGGGCTTGCCGATCCAGTTGGTCGCCGGCTACAAAGGCACCGCGGATATTCGGCTAGCGTTCAACAACGGCGAGATCACCGGCATCACCAACTCCTGGCAGTCGACGCGCTCCACCTGGCGCAACGAACTCGACACCGGGCTGGTGAACATCGTCTTGCAGCTAGCGACCAAGTCGCATGCCGAGCTCACCAAGCATGCGCTGCCTGGCGACCTGATCAAAACCGACGACGGTCGCAAAATTTTCCAAGCGGTGGCCCAAGTCCATGGTGCCTCGGTGCGCCCGTTTGTCCTGCCGCCCAACACGCCCAAGGAACGCGTGCAAGTCCTCCGCAAAGCCTTCATGGATACTCTTTCCGACGCCGACTTCGTTGCCGAGGCGAAGAAGGGCAACATCGAGCTCAATCCGGTCAACGGGGAAGATTTAGCTAAGAGCGTCCAGAGCGTGTTGCAATTGGACAAGGGGTTAGTGGCGAAGCTGAAGGAGATTTTGCGCTAGCTTGGTGCTCGTTGCGATCCTACTCGTGGTTGCAGACTGTATCGTGACACCCAGGAAACCGTCCGTTCAGGAGGGCAGGAGATGAAACTAAAATTTGTTCGCAATCAATGGTTCACGAGCTTACTGATCGCGGCGCTGGCGCAGTGCGTGGCGGCGGCGGTCGCGCAAGCCCAACCGTCCTTCTACCAGGGCAAGACCGTGACGCTGATTCAAGGCCGCGACCCAGGCGGAACCGGCGACCTGCGCACCAAGGCGGTGGGACACTTCCTGCAAAAGTATTTGCCGGGGAGTCCGACGGTCATCATGGAGTACATGCCCGGCGCCGGCGGGCGCAAGGCGGCCAATCATTTATTTCGCGTCGCCAAGAACGATGGCCTGACCATCGGCAATCCGAGCGTCGGCATGGTGTCGAGCGCGATCCTGGGCGAGACCGGTGTGCAGTACGACATCGATAAGTTTTTTTACTTGGGCTCGCCCTACAGCACCTATCACGCGGTGTTTCTCACTCGGAAAGAGGCCGGGCTTAACACCATCGCCAAACTGCAAGCCGCCACCGGCGTGCGCATTGGCGCCCAGTCAGTCGGTTTCGTCACCTACAACGAAGGGCGTTTGTTCGCCTACATTCTCGGTCTCAAAGAGCCGCGCTTTATCGCCGCCTTCGGCGGCGCCGAGTTGGACCCGGCGCTATTCCGCGGCGAGATCGACGGTCGCGCCACCGGCACCGACTCGCTGACCCAGCGCCCCAGTGAATGGCTCGGCAAAAACTCGCCGGTGGACTACCACGCGATTGTCGAAGTGCCCAAGGGCGACAAGAATCCGCATTTCCCCGGCATCCCCGAGCTCGACACTTTCGCCAAGACGGACCTGGAGCGCAAGGTGATCCACCTGGCGCGCTCGTTTCGCATCGCTGGCACCCCGTTCGTCCTACCCCCAGGCACGCCCAAAGACCGCGTCGAGATCATGCAAGCAGCCTTTCGCAAAACCTTCCAGGACCCAGAGTTCTTGAAGGAGTATCGCAAGTCCACCGGCGACGACGCCACGCCGCTCCTGCCGGAGCACCATGAAAAAGCCATCCGCGATATCCCGCGCGACCGCGAGGTGATCGAAGTCTTCAAGCAGCTGGTGGGGGCGGGGCCGTTGCCGAAGCGGTGAGGGGACGGGGAAGCAACTGCACAGCCGATCGCGCTAACATCTAAGATTTAAGTTTCAGTTCCGTTCGTCCTGAGCTCGTCGAAGGACTCCGGAAATTCCTTCGGATACTTTTTGCATTACGGATCGTCCGGCGCGCCAGGCAAGTCGGGACACTGCCGGCGATAGGGAAGATCGCCCACCGCTTCCAAGTGGGCCAGCGCCGCTCAGTGTTGATGGTGCTAACCGGAGCAAGAAGGCCGGAGTTGGCGAGATTGCATGAAGCGGATGGGACAGGGGACGTCGAGGTTTTGACAAGTGATTTGTCAGCGCCGGCGTTACTGCGCCTTGGACAGTGTCTCCAGGGCATTTCTGAGTGACTCCGCCCAGCTCTTCAGCGTCGCTTCGCTGATCTTGCCGTCCGGGGTGTTGATGCCGACGCCGTCGGTGCTGATGTCCAAGAGGATCGCTTCCAGGGCGCCGACCACTTTGTGGTACTTGGTTTCGGACAGGACTTTGTAGTTTTCCGGCACCGACTTGTAGCTTTTCTTAGCCGGGCTGCTGGTCCTGCTCTCGGTGGCGATCATGGCTGCTGGGTTGCCGGGTAACATGTTCATGGATCTCTCCTATCACTTCGCGCTGGTCATTATCGCTTCGCGGCAATGAATCGTAGCAATCGACGCGCCAGCGGTCGCTAAAGTCTTTAGGAGCAAGTCTGAGCGGGTGGAGGATTACCCAAACTGTTCATTTGAGAGGAAACCTTGGCTCAGTATTCAATCGCGCTCGGCGCTCGCTGTTTGCGGCGTGCCGTAATCTGGTGCCAGTCCATGACAGTCGCGGCGGGGTTGGCAGAGGGATGCGCCGGTGGGGGATGTTCAGGATCGCCCGAAAATTCTCGCGACGGGGTACTTTCTCAGTTTGTGGGTTTGGCTTACTTCTCTCTCGGGTCGCGGAGCTGCTCGTCCGGCGCGTAGTATTTGCCGGTGCGGATGAGCTTGACCATGTTGGCGAGAGCCAGCGCGGCGTTGCTCACTTCGGCGAATAAATCTTGGTCCTTGTCGAGGTCGTCGTGGCTGGTGGCGTAGGGCTGGTACCAGCCGACCCAGGTGTCGATCAGCGCGGTGGGACCGGCTGGGATCAGATCCATGTCGGTCAACCAATCGGTCAGCATGCGGCGGAGATTTTCCGGTCTGGCGGCGTCGCCATGGGCGATGACGGAAAACGCCCGGCCGGCGAGATGTTTGGGGTAGCTCCAACCTTTGAGCTCCAGTTGTTTCGCCAATAGCGGACTCTTGCCTTTGGTCGTGGTCGGGTCCGGATTGCCGCCGTCGGCGCAGACCAAGCGATCGATCATCAGCTTCAAACTCGCCGGTGCCTGATACCAATGCACTGGGCAGAGGATCATCACGCCATGGGCGGCGGCCCAGCGCGGATAGATATCATTCATCCAGTCGTTAACCTGGCCGAGCGCGTGATTGGGATAGCAGGAGCAGGGCCAGTGGCACAGCGGCTGGGCGGTGGAGACGCAGGCCTTGCACGGAAAAATCGTCTTGTACGGTTCGTCGGCGAGCGTCGAGATGTCGAGAAAATCGATTTCAAAACCGCGCAGCGCTTCGATGGTCTTTTGCGCTTGCTGCGCCAGGCGGCGGGTTTTGGAGATCTCGCCGGGGCAGCTATGTTCGCTTCGTGTCGACGCGTTGACGATTAAAATCCGTGACCGCGACTTGCGGTCTTTCTGACGCTTTTCCGCCGCCAAAATTTGGTCGCGGCAGTCGAGCCACTCGACGGGCAGCTGAAACGTCGGGTCGGCGAAACCCTTGCCGGCGGCGCGCTTGCGTGGCGATTTACGGTAAACGATGTAGCCATCCCAGGCTTTCTCGCATACTTTTTCGAGCTCAGTTTTTACCTCATCGAAGCTGGGGTCATAGAAACGCGCGAAGAAGCGCTGGCGAAACTCTTCCTTGGTCAGCGGCACATACTCGGTCTGACGGCGCACGGTGGGTTTAGCCATAAAGTTACTCCATCGAAAACCTTAGATGTCGATTGCCCCGGGTTAGATGCAAAAGTCCGCCGGCAGGGGATGCGAGACTACTGGGTGAGTTGATCGATGACGATGTCAGCGTTCTTGGCGCCGACTTCGGCGGGGTTTTTCTTGTACTCGCCGGTCATGTCGCCGGCGCCGCGGGTGGTCGGGTTGCCGTCTTTGTCGAGGCGCGCGGTGAGGTTGATCTTGCCGGTGAATGGCGTGCCTTGCATCATGACGTTCTCTTGACTGAGCGTGTATTGCAGCGGGAAGCTTGGCTTGTCGATTTTCTTGACCGCTAGCGGCGGGCCGCCGGCGCCGCCGGCCGGTCGGGCGATGATAAACAGGGCGGCGTTGCCATTGAGCTGGGCTTTCAGTTTGGCGTCGATGGAAATCGTTCCCGAGATCGATTGGCCGGTCGCCGGCGCGGCGTTTTTAACCGGCTGGGTAGCGCCGCCGCTGGCGGAGATTTCGGCTAGGACTTTGGCGATCTCGTTGCGCTCTTCACCTGGCGGCACCAAGGCCAACAGTCTTTCGAATATCGCCCGCGCGCCGGGGAAATCTTTTTTGTCCTGATAGAGCACCATGCCTTTGCCCCACAGCGCCATGGGAAAGTTCGGTGCCCGCGCCAGCGCTTTGTCGAAAGCGAGCATGGCGCCGTCGCCATGGCCCGCCTGCATGAGAATGAATCCCATGTAGCTATGGGCTTCCGGGTGGCCGGCATCGGCGCTAAGAACTTTTTTGAAAGCTTCGATGGCCTTGGGATACTCTTGGCGCTCGAAGGCCTGCTTACCCTCGGCCAGCGCCGCGCCGGCTTCACTGCTCACGGCCGGTGTACCGGTCATAAAACCGCCGGTCATGGTGTCGCCCTCGCCCTGGCGCGGCCGGATCGACTTGGTCAACATGACGCCCAAGCTAAGGCCGAAGAGCATCAGGAAAACGCCGCCGCTCACCATTTGCCAGAGTTTGAAACGGCTGTGGGCTGCCGGGTTTTTCGCTTCCTTGGTCTTCATGACTTGCGGTTTTACTTCCGGCGCCAACGGCAATGCACCGAGCTGTTGCAGGAGGCTGACACCTTTGGCTTCGATCTCGCGTTGCAGCGCGTTGTAGTCGGATTCGGACAACTTGCCCGATTGGAAATCGAACTCCAGCTCGTTCAGCTCTTCGCGCACGCGCTCCCGGCCGCGCAGCAGTTGGGCGCGTTCGCTGTCGTCTTCGATATCGGGCAAGGAAAATTCTTGGCGCAGGGCGTCGCGCTGGGCCTGGTTATCATTCTCAGGAATTGCAGTCGGAGTGCCTTTCTTGGTCCAGCGCCGGATGAACCAGAGTGCGGCGAGAAAACCCAAGCCAAGAGCGACATAGGGCAAGATCCACAGGAGCGCGCTAAAGCCGGTGGTTTTTGGCCGGAGCAAAACCCAATCGCCATACTTAGAGACAAAGAAGGCGTTGATCTCGTCTCTGGTCTTCCCGGCTTGCACCTGCTCGCGGACGATGGCGCGCATTTGCTGGGCCATCTCGGAGGGCGAGTCGGCGACGGATAGATTTTGACAAACCACGCAGCGCAGTTCGGTGGCGATCTCGCGGGTGCGGTCGTCGATGTCGGCCGGGGTTGCGGCGCGGAGCGGCGGGACCAACAGTAACGAAAGTAGCAGTGCGACGAGCAACCTGGCGCCTAAGCGGTGGACTCTCTCGGAGTCCTTCGACAGGCTCAGGACGAACGGAAAGTAGAGTGAAATCATTGACCGAGTGCCGATCATGCTGAGCTTGTCGAAGCATGATCTGGGATTCCGAAATGGCCAGCTTGTGTAGCGCATTGTCGTCAGCGCACTCCCTGGTAGTCGCCGCGCCCTTCCTGGGCGCTGGCGATGCCTTTGGCCGCTTCTTCGAGCTTGGTCAAGACCAAAGCGGCGCGGATGCCGCCGACATGTTTGTAGGTGATGCGGCCTTGCGGGTCGATGAAAAAACTTTCCGGAATGCCCCAGGTGCCGTAGTCGACGCCGATCTTGCCGGCCTCATCGCGGCCGTTGGGATAGGTGATTTGGTATTCTTGCAAAAAGGCTTTGGCGTTGTCGTCGAGATCTTGCAGGGCGACGCCGAGAAAGATCATGTCCTTGTCTTTGACTTTTTGCCACGCGGCTTCGAGATCTTTGGCTTCGGCGCGGCAGGGCTCGCACCAAGATGCCCAGAAATTCAAAAACACCGCCTTGCCGCGGAAATCTTCCAACGTCACTTTCTTGCCGTCGTAGAGCATCACGTTAAACGGCGTCGCCGGTTTGGCCAGGAGCGGCGACTTGATGTACTTGGCGTCGCGCGTGAAGCCGTAGGCCAGGAGCGCGAGCAGCGGGGCGATGATCAGTAGGGTTATGATTAGGCGGCGGACTGGCATGATCGGATTCCGGAAATGGATAATTGATAATGGAGAATGGATAATTTCGGATTCGGATTCGATTTGGCCGCGGTCATGTTTAGTCTTCCGGTTTTAGTTTGCCCATTGGCATCAGGCAGATGATGGTGCCGAAGGCGATGACGAAGCCGCCGATCCACATCCAGATCACCAAGGGGCGGACCAGGACTTTGAGCGTCGCCTGGTTGCGGTTGACCTCACTGAAGCCGGAGAGAATTAAATATATGTCTTCGCTCAAACTGCTTTGATGGACGGCGCGGCCGATCGGCGATTGTTGGTTGGGAAAAAATTTCAGCGCCGGGGTGACCACGCCTTCGTCGCTGCCGTTGTGAAATACTCGGAAAGCTCCTTCGACGCGGAAGTGGGTCGGCTGCTTGGAGCCCTGTAAGCCTTCGAATTTTATTTTGTAGTTGCCGATGTCGAGGGTATGACCCACCGCCAGGGTGGCGTCCTTTTCACTGCTGTAGGTCATCGAGCCGGCGATGCCCATCATGATCAGGACCACGCCCAAATGCACCACCAGACCGCCGTAGCGCCGTTGGTTGCGCCGGGTGAGGGTGATCAGGCCGCGAAGGACGCCCTCGCCGGCAATGCGCTTGCGCGCGCGCAAGGCCAGCGCCGTGTCATAAACGATCGAGCAGACCACGAAGGCCAGCAGCGTGAAGCCTAACAGCGGCAAGAAGTCTTTAACCTTCCATATGAACAGGCCGATGCCAAAGCTGAGTGAGACAATCGCCGGCCAGAGAAAATTGCGCTTGAGATTGTCCATTGAGGCGCGCCGCCAGGCGATCATTGGTCCGACGCCCATTAAAAAAACCAAGACCAGAAACAGCGGTACGGTGACGGTGTTGAAATAGGGCGCGCCGACGCTGACTTGACTACCAGCCACCGCTTCGGAGATCAGCGGAAAGATGGTGCCGAGAAAAATCGTAAACAGGGCCGAGACCAGGACGATGTTGTTGAGTAGGAACGCCGACTCACGGCTGACCATGGAGTCGAGCTCCGGTTGTTCCTTCAACAGATCGGCGCGGTAGGCGAGCAGGCCGAAGGAGCCCAATAGAATAAACGCTAGAAAGCCAAGAAAATATCCGCCCACCGGCCCCGATGAGAAAGCGTGAATCGACGAGATGATGCCGGAGCGGGTGAGGAAGGTGCCGAAGATGGTCAAGCTGAAGGCGACGATGATCAGCGCCAGATTCCACACCTTGAGCATGCGCCGGCGCTCTTGGACTTGGATCGAATGCAGAAACGCCGTGGCCGGCAACCAGGGCATGAAGGCGGCGTTCTCCACCGGGTCCCAGGCCCAGTAGCCGCCCCAGCCAAGCACATGATAGGACCACCAGGCGCCGACCAGATTGCCGGCGGTCAAGAAAAACCAGGCGGTGATGGTCCAGCGCCGGGTGCTGACCACCCAAGCCTCATCCAACTTGCCGACGATCAATGCCGCCATGGCGAAGGCAAACGGCACGGTGAGACCGACAAATCCGGTGTAGAGTAGCGGCGGGTGGGTCATCATGTTGGCGTCTTCGAGGAGCGGATTGAGGCCGCGGCCGTCGAGGGGCACCGGAAAGACACTTTCAAAGGGGTTGGACAAGAACGCTATGACGAACAGAAAAAACGCCGAGACAATCGAGAAAATCATGATCACCCAGGGCATCAGTTCATGATGGCGCTGGCGGTAAACCCAGGCGACGATGCCGGCAAAAATAATTAAAATCCATTCCCACAGGAGCAGCGAACCTTCCAGCGCGCCCCACAGTCCGGTGACGCGGTAATAGACCGGGGTGGCGCGGGTGGTGTTGAAGGCGACGTACTTGATCGAAAAATCGGTGGCTACCAGGCCATAGATTAACGCCAGCGCGGCCAAGGTGACGAAAACAAATTGCCCGAGGATCGCGTAGCCGGCGACGCTGCGAAACCGCTCGCCAGCCATGCGCGCCGCGACGATGGGGCTGGCGACGCCGATCAGCGCCGCGGCCAAGGCGATCAGGATCGAGCTATGACCGATGGACGCGGTCACTTGGCGCCGGCTTCCTTGGCAGGGATAAAACTCTTGCTTGGGTCCTTGCCGTCGGCGTGGGGGCTGTAGTCTTCGGCGTGCTTGGCCATGATCGTAGTGGCGTGGAACACGCCGTCGTTTTCGACCCGGCCTTCGACCACCGCGCCTTTGCCCTCGACGAACAGATCCGGCGGCACGCCCTTAAAATAGACCGGGAAGTTGGTGCTGCCGTCGGTGATCTGGAATTTATAAGTGAGGTTTTGCAAATCTTTTTCCATGGACCCTTTGACCACCATGCCGCCCATGCGGACGAACTTGCCCTTCATGGAGCTTTCTTCGGCGCGCAGTTCCGAGGGCATTTTAAAATAGACCAGCGCCTGCTGCATGCCGCCGTAGATGATGTAGCCCAGCGCCGCTAGGATGATCGCGCCGCCAATGAGGAATCGTTTAGTTTTGCTCATGGCCAGGGGCCGCCTCCAACGACCTTAAGCGGTTGAGTTCGTTTTCCGCGTCGCGATAGCGGCGCTTCAAAGAGAACCAATACACGACGATGGCGCCCCAAACAATTCCGTAGGCGAGCGCGACATAGCCCCAGGGTCCCATCAGATGCCTCGCTCCAGGCGCAACGCCTTGATCTCCTGGCGCATCTCGCCCAAGCGATAGCGCAGCGACAGGAGATAAAAATAGAGTAACAGAAAGCCGACGAAACTAATCGTCAAGGCGGTCAGCATGGCGGGATGAACATTTTCCCAGGGTTTTTTATCCGGCCGCAGGATCGACGGCGGCTGGTGCAGGGTGCGCCACCAGTAGACCGACATATGAATCAGCGGGATGTCGAGAAAGCCAATGATACCCAAGATCGCCGCCGCCGAAGCGGCGCGTTGCTGGTCGTCGATGGAAGCGCGCAGCACCAGATAACCGGCGTAGATCAGTAACAACACGGCGGTGAAGGTTAGCCGGGCGTCCCAAGTCCACCACACGCCCCATGTGGGCTTGCCCCAGATCGACCCTTCGATGATGGTCAGGGCGGTAAACAACACGCCCAGCTCGGCGGCCGCATGGGCGAGCAGATCGTCCTTGGGTTCGCGCTTCCACAAATACATGCCGCTGGCGATGAAGACCAAAAAATAGGATAGATAGGCGGTCAAAATGCTCGGCAGATGGAGATACATGATGCGCTGCACTTCGCCTTGATAGGCGTCGGGCGGCGCCACCAGCAAGCTCCACCAGAGACCGACGGCGACGGCGAGGAGCGCCAGGGCGCCGAGGATGCCTTTGGATTTTTTTAGGGCGTTGGTGGACTGGGCCATGATTAGCTTTCAATCACCGAATCGAAGATCAACACGCCGATGGTGATAAATATCACGTCAAAGCCGATCAGCATACGCAACCAACCCATGGCGTCGGCGACGCCGCCGGTTTTGAGCACCGTTTCCATGCAGCGAATGGTCGCCAGGATCACCGGTATCATCAAGGGAAATAACACCAGCGGCAAGAGCAACTCGCGGCCGCGGGCGCGCAAGGTAATCGCCGCGGTGATGGTGCCAAGCACGCAGAATCCCAGGGTTCCCAGCAAAGTTACCAAAAAGAGTTGCGGTATCAAGTTCCACGCCGGCAAATTGAACAATATCCAGAACAGCGGAATCACCACCAGTTCGACCAGGAACATCAGAATGAAATTGAAGCCGGTCTTGGCGAGAAATAGGGCGCCGCGGTCGAGCGGCGAGAGCAGCAGCGCGTCGAGGCAATGATTGTCGCGCTCGGCTTGAAACAGCTGGGCCAAGCCGAGCGTGCCGGTGAACAAGAACGCCAGCCATAACAGCGCCGGCGCCAGCTCGCCGATCTTGTCCGGCGGCAAGTCGAAGGCGAAGTGAAAGACGAACAGGAGCAGCGTGCCGAAGAAAAACATCGTCAAGAGGCTGTCGCGCCGGCGCAGCTCGAGCAACAAATCCTTGCATAGTAACAAGTAAGCTTGGCGGAGCAGGTTCATAGGCCGCCCCGGGGCAGGAAGTCGCCAAAGGCGCGGTCGAAACTCGGCCAGGGGGACTGCTTGGGCTCGTTGAAGCTCAGGCGACCTTGATGGAGCACCACGGCGCGACTGCATAGGTTGACGGCCCGGCTCACATGGTGCGACGCCATGATGACGATATGGCCCTTGGCGCAATGCTGGCGCAGAAACTCTTCGAGCAAATCGACGCCGCTGCCGTCGAGCACGCCATAGGGCTCGTCGAGCAGCAGCAAGCCGGGATCGAGCAGGCGCCACTTGGCGATGGACAGCCGGCATTTCATGCCCGCCGATAGGTTGCCGGCGTATTCGCCGGCGCGCGCGCTGAGACCGACCGCGTCAAGGGCCGCCGCCAGTTCATTGTCACCGTGCGCTTTGCCATGGAGAGCGGTGAAGAAGCGCAAATTTTCCCGCACGGTCAATTGATCGTAGAGATGGTCGGCGGGGGCGAGCAGACCGATTTGGCCGCGCGCGCCGGCGACACTCGCGCCGTCGAGCTCGATGGTGCCGGAGCTCGGCGCCGTCAGTCCGGCCAGCAGTTTCAAGAAGGTGGTCTTGCCGGCGCCGTTGGGGCCGAGCAGAGCGACGAACTCGCCGGGCGCGAGCTCAAGATCGAGCTGGCGCAAGGCCCATAAATAGCCGTAGGCTTTAGCGAGTTGTTTGACCGTGAGGCGCAAGTGTCGATCTCGGATTTCTAACCGCTGGCGCCGGACATGATTCGCTTGGTCCGGAGCGGCTCGACTATAGTGAGCGGCCGCGCTGGATTCAAGCAAAGTGATATTATTTGGCAACTTGGTTGACTTTTTGCGCTCGCCGCCACTATGTATTGAAGCAGTTTGTCGCGGTCAAATTTCAGGAGGAATCGATGAATCCAGTGGTTACGGTCAGCGGATTTTGGGACGCATTCGTCACCAAGATCGCCGTGTTTCTGCCCAACTTGTTGTTCGCCGTGGCGATCATCTTGCTCGGTTGGGTGGTCTGCAACGTGATCAAACGCATCGTCGTCCGGCTGTTGAAGCTCTGCCAGTTCGATGTCTTGGCCGAGCGCTCGGGGATCAAGCAGATTCTCGAGCGCGGCGGCGTGCGTCAGACGGCATCGGATATTGTTGGACTATTGGCGTTTTGGTTTCTGTTTCTGATCGCCATCGTGACCACGCTGGAGACCCTCAACTTGAGCGGCGCCACTGACACGCTGCATACGATCTATTTATATATTCCGAAGATTGTCGCCGCCTTGGTGACGCTGATCTTGGGACTTTACTTCGCCAATTTTCTCGAGTCGGTGACGCGCACTTCCTGCGCCAATGCCGGCCTGGAGGCCGCCGAGTCCATCGGCCGGGCGACTTACGTCGGCACGGCGATATTCGTTGTCGCCGGCATCTTCGAAATCCTCGACATCGCCTCGGAGATCGTCATCTGGGCGTTTATTTTGGTCTTTGGCGCGGTCTGTTTGGCGCTCGCCTTGGCCTTTGGTTTGGGCGGCCGCGAGGTTGCCGGTAGGTTCCTGGAAAGATGGCTAGAGCAGAAGAAAAACCAGTAGTTAGTCACCTTGACTCACAGTAACTAATCGGTTAGTTTCTAGCAGTTCAAAATCTATTTTTTCGCAAATAGCCTAAAGCGCGCGGAATTGTTCGACGCTCTTAGGCTTTTTTTGCACGTGAGGAGATTATGGCAGAGTACAAAGTGGTAAAAATTCCGGCTGGCGGCGCCCGGATCACCCTGGGACCGGATAAAAAGCTCCAGGTGCCCAACAATCCGATCATTCCGTTCATCGAAGGTGACGGCACCGGCCGCGATATTTGGCGCGCTTCGGTGCGCGTGTTCGACGCGGCGGTGGAAAAAGCCTATGGCGGCAAGCGGAAAATTCACTGGATGGAAGTCTATGCCGGGGAGAAGTCCTTCAAGCAGTACGGCAGCTGGCTCCATGAAGAGACCGTGCCGGCCTTCGTCGAGTTCCTGGTCGGTATCAAAGGTCCCTTGACCACGCCCATCGGTGGCGGCTTTACCTCGCTCAACGTCGCTCTGCGCAAGCTGTTAGATTTGTATGTCTGCCAACGGCCGATTCAGTATTTCACCGGCGTGCCTTCGCCGGTGAAGCATCCCGAGCACGTCGACATGGTGGTGTTCCGCGAGAACACCGAAGATATTTACACCGGCATCGAGTTCCCCAACCGCAGCGAAGCCAACGCCAAGTTCAAATCGTTGCTCAAAGAACATTTCCCCGCGGACTACGCCAAAATTCGTTTTCCTGACTCGGCCGGCATCGGTATCAAGCCGGTGTCCGAGGAAGGCACCGAGCGTTTGGTGCGGGCGGCGATTCAATGGTCGCTCAAGAACAAGCGCAAGAACATCAACTTCGTTCACAAGGGCAATATTATGAAGTACACCGAGGGCGCCTTCGCCGAATGGGGCTACGCCCTCGGTAAGCGGGAGTTCCGTAACGACATCGTTACCGAACGTGAGTCGTGGATCTTGGGCAACAAGGAAGCCAAGCCCAACATCAGTGTTGCTGACAACGCCAAGGCCATCGACCCCGGTTTCGACATGATGTCGCCGTCGCAGCAAGAGGATATCAAAAAGGAAGTGGAAGAAGCTTTGAAGTTGTGGCCCAGCCATGGCGACGGCAAGTGGAAGACTAAGCTCATGCTCAAGGACTCCATCGCCGACGTCACCTTGCAGTTCGTCCTGATCCGCCCGAAAGACTATGACGTCATCGCGACCATGAACTTGAACGGCGATTACCTCTCCGACGCCTTGGCGGCCCAGGTTGGCGGTATCGGCATCGCCCCCGGCGCCAACATCAACTACGACACCGGCCATGCGGTGTTCGAAGCGACCCACGGTACGGCGCCCAAGTACGCCGATCTGGATAAGGTCAACCCCGGCTCGGTGATTCTGTCCGGCGAGATGATGTTCCGTTACATGGGCTGGAACGAAGTTGCCGACTTGATCATCAAGGGCATCGAGGGCGCCGTCAAAGCGCAGACCGTGACCTACGATTTCGAGCGCTTGATGCCGGGATCGAAGTTGGTCAGTTGTTCCGGTTTTGGCGATGCGATCATCGCGCATTTCTAAATTTTAAAAGGATCCGCAATGGCTAGGAAGAAAATTGCTTTAATTGGCGCCGGTAATATTGGCGGTTCGATGGCGCATCTGGCGCTGCTCAAGGGGTTGGGCGATGTGGTGATGTTCGATGTCGTCGAAGGTTTGCCCCAGGGCAAAGCCCTCGATCTGTCCCACGCCGGCCCGGTGGAAGGTTTCGATGGCAATGTCATCGGCACCAACAAGTACGAAGATATCGCTGGCGCCGATGTCTGCATCGTCACCGCCGGTATCGCCCGTAAGCCGGGCATGAGCCGGGACGATCTGCTCGGCACCAACTGCAAAATCCTGAGTTCGGTGGCCGAGGGTATTAAAACTCATGCGCCCAATTCGTTTGTCATCGTCATCACCAATCCGTTGGACGCCATGGTGACCTTGATGCAGCGCAAGCTGGGTTTCCCCAAGAACCGCGTGGTCGGCCAGTCGGGGATTCTCGATTCGTCGCGCTACCGGTCGTTCATCGCTAAAGAGCTCAACGTCTCGGTGAAAAGCGTCCATGCGATGGTCTTGGGCGGCCATGGCGACGATATGGTGCCGGTGCGTAGCTCGTGCGTCATCGGCGGCGTGCCGGTGGAAAAGTTGATCTCCAACGAGCGCCTCAACGAAATCGAAGCCCGGGTGCGCAATGCCGGTGGCGAAGTGGTCGCTTTGTTGAAGACCGGTTCGGCCTATTTTTCACCGGCATCGGCGGCGATTCAGATGACCGAAGCGTTTCTGTTCGACAAGAAAGAGCTGTTGCCCTGCGCCGCCCTGTTGGAAGGCGAGTATGGCGTCAACGGTTATTATTTCTGCGTGCCGGTGCAGATCGGCGCCGGCGGTGTCGAGAAAATCATCGACATCGGTTTGAACGCGGCGGATAAAAAAGCCTTCGACGAGTCGCTCAATCATGTCAAGGATATCGTCCAGGCCATGGACCGCGTGCTGAGCGCGGCTTAAGCTACTTCCGGTTGACTCTAACGAGACCCTGAGGCCGATTGGTTTCAGGGTCTCGTTTTATCGAGCAGTGTCGCAATGAACATTCACGAATTCCAAGCCAAGGATATCCTCAAGCGCTTCGGCGTGGTGGTGCCGCGCAGCATTGTCGCGACCACGCCGGAAGAAGCCAAGAAGGCGGCGCAAGAACTTGGCGGCGGCGTGTGCGTGGTCAAAGCGCAGATCCATGCCGGCGGCCGCGGCAAAGGCGGCGGCGTCAAGGTGGTCAAGAATCCCGACGAAGCAGCCGCTAGAGCGGGCGACATGCTGGGCAAAAATCTGGTCACCCACCAGACTGGCCCGGAGGGGCGCAAGGTGCGCCGGGTGTTGGTTGAGCAGGGGCTCGACATCGCCCGCGAGCTTTATCTCGCCATGGTGCTTGATCGCGCCCAGTCGCGGGTGACGGTGATTTGTTCGTCGGAGGGTGGCGTCGAGATCGAGAAGGTCGCCGAAGAGCAGCCGGACAAAATTCTCAAAGAGACGATTGACCCGGTGATCGGTTTGGCGCCGTTTCAATGCCGGCGCATCGCGATCAAGCTGGGCATTCCCGCCGCGCTTACGGGGAAGTTCATCGCCGCCATGCAGGGGCTGTATCGCGCCTTCGACGAGTGCGATGCGGCGTTGGCCGAGATCAATCCGTTGATCCTGACTAAAGATGGCCAGGTGATGGCGCTCGACGCTAAAATGAATTTCGACAGCAACGCTTTGTTTCGCCACAAAGACATTCTCGCTTTGCGCGACACTGACGAAGAAGACCCACGTGAACTCGAAGCGAGCAAGTTCGACCTGTCCTATATTTCCCTCGACGGCAATATCGCCTGCATGGTCAATGGCGCCGGTCTGGCGATGGCGACCATGGATATCGTCAAACTTTACGGCGGCGAGCCGGCCAACTTTCTCGACGTCGGCGGCGGCGCCGACAAAGCTAAAGTTGCCAACGCCTTTCGCATCCTACTTGCTGACGAGCGGGTCAAGGGCGTGCTGATTAATATCTTTGGCGGCATCATGCGCTGCGATGTCTTAGCCCAAGGGGTGGTCGACGCGGCCCGTGAGTTGAGCATCAAAGTACCGCTGGTGGTGCGCATGCAGGGCACCAATGTTGCCGAAGGACGAAAGATTCTCGCCGATTCGGGGCTCACCATTATCAGCGCTGAGACCATGGCCGAGGCGGCGGAGCGCATCGTTAAGGCGATTAGATAATTTTGGATTTTGGATTGCCGATTTTGGATTCCAAGAAAGGGATACAAGAAGTGATTTCGATTTTGTTACGGGACTTATCCGACAATCCAAAATCCAAAATCGAAAATCCAAAATAAACTCATGTCTATCTTAGTTAACAAGAGCACCCGGGTCCTGACCCAAGGCATCACCGGAGCCACCGGCCAGTTCCACACCAAGGCGTGCAAAGAATATGGCACGCAGATGGTCGCCGGGGTGACGCCAGGTAAGGGCGGTACGGCTTACGAAGGGATTCCGATCTTCGACACCGTCGACCAGGCGGTGCGCCAGACCGGCGCCAATGCCACGGTGATCTATGTGCCGCCGCCGTTCGCCGCGGATGCGATTCTCGAAGCCGCCGATGCCAATATTCCCTTGATCATTTGCATCACCGAAGGCGTGCCGGTGCGCGATATGGTCAAGGTCAAGCGCTATCTCACCGGCCGGAGCTCGCAGCTCCTCGGTCCCAACTGTCCCGGCACGATTACTCCCGGTGAATGTAAGATCGGCATCATGCCCGGCCATATCCATCGCCAAGGTACTATCGGCGTGGTGTCGCGCAGTGGCACCTTGACCTACGAAGCGGTGGATCAGTTGACTCGTTTGGGGCTCGGCCAATCGACCTGCGTCGGCATTGGCGGCGATCCGGTGCATGGTTTCGATTTTCTCGATGTCTTGAAATTATTCAACGACGATCCCGGCACCGAAGCGGTGGTGATGATCGGCGAGATCGGCGGCAGCTCGGAAGAGGAAGCCGCGGCCTGGATTAAAACCAACATGAAAAAGCCCATGGCCGGCTTTATCGCCGGCCAGACGGCGCCATCGGGTAAGCGTATGGGCCATGCCGGCGCGATCATTTCCGGCGGCAAGGGCACGGCAAGTGAAAAAGTAGCAGCGATGAAACAAGCGGGGATTCGCATGGCGGCGTCGCCGGCGGATATCGGCCGCTCCATGCAGGAGGCATTAGGAAAATAATATGGCTATGGAAAGAACACTCTCGATCGTTAAACCGGACGCGGTGGGGCGCAATTTGATCGGCTCGATCTTGCGCAAATTCGAAACCGCTGGGCTGCGTATCGCCGGTGGCAAATTGATTCGTCTCACGCCCGAACAGGCCCAGGCGTTTTACGCCGTGCATAAAGCGCGGCCGTTTTTTCAGGGGCTGTGCGATTACATGTGCTCGGGGCCGATCTTCGTGTCGGTGCTCGAAGGCGACAACGCCATCGCGAAAAACCGCGAAGTCATGGGCGCCACCGATCCAGCGAAAGCGGCGCCAGGAACCATCCGCCAGGAATTTGGCCAGGACATCGAGAAGAACGCCGTCCATGGTTCCGACGCGCCAGAAACCGCCGCGGTGGAAATCGCTTTCTACTTCAAACCCGAAGAATTGTTTTAGCGCCGCGCCCTATTGGGTGGTTTGACGTGAAGGCAGACGAGAAGCCCAATATCAAGGATCTGAGCGCCGGCGAATTCGCCGACTATCTCGCCGCGGTCAAACAGCCCGCCTATCGCGCCAAGCAAATCTGGCAGTGGCTATTCCGCGAGCATGTCACCGAGTTCGCCGCCATGACCAATCTGCCGGCGGCGCTGCGCCAACAGTTGGACAGCTCCTTTTCGATTGGCCGCTTGGCGATCTTGCGCCGTCATGAGTCCCAAGACGGCACGGTAAAATTTCTCTTTGGCTTGGCCGACGGCAAAAGCATCGAGAGCGTGGTGATCCCCGAGCCCAATCGTTTGACCATCTGCATCTCGACCCAAGTCGGCTGCGCTTACGGTTGCGCCTTTTGCGCCACTGGGTTGTTGGGATTCAAGCGCAATCTTACTTGCGGCGAGATCGTCGAGCAGATTCTCGAAGCCAATCGCAGCGTCAGCGATGGCCGGCGCATCAGCAATGTCGTTTTGATGGGCATGGGCGAGCCCTTGGCCAATTATGACCAAACCCTGCGCGCCCTGGAGATCATGATCGAGCAGGCCTGGGGTTTACAGATCTCACCGCGTAAAATCACCCTGTCGAGCGTCGGTCTGGTGCCGCAGATTCAAAAGCTGATGGAACAAACCAACGTCACCCTGGCGATCTCGCTCCACGCCGCCAGCGAGGAGTTGCGCGGCCGGCTGATGCCGGTCAATCGCAAGTATTCTCTCACCGAGCTCATCGACTGCTGCCGCAATCTGCCGTTGCCGCGGCGCAAGCGGATTACTTTTGAATATGTTCTGCTTGGCGGGGTCAACGACTCAACCGCCGATGCCCAGGCGCTCTGCCGGTTGTTGCGCGGTGTGCCGAGTAAGGTCAATTTGATCCCGTTCAATCCCCATCCCGGTAGCGAGTTTCACCGGCCGGCCGATGCGGCGGTTAAAGAATTTTACCAGGTGCTCTACGATCACAAGCTGCAAGTGAATATTCGCCGGCCGCGCGGCGACGATATCGCGGCGGCCTGCGGCCAGTTGCAGGGGCAGTCTCAAGCGGAGCTGGGTAACCCGCTGGCGCAGGCGGCGAGCAATTAACGTACTGCCATGACGCAACCCATCATCGGCGTGATCGGCGGCAGCGGCCTGTACCAAATGGACGGCCTGAAGAACATGCGCGAAGTGGCGGTGGCGACCCCCTTCGGTAAACCTTCGGACAAGCTGGTGCGCGGTAAGCTGGGTGACAGCGAGCTAGTGTTCCTGCCGCGTCACGGCAAAGGCCACCGGTTATTGCCCACCGAAGTTAACTACCGGGCGAATATTTTCGCCATGAAAAAATTAGGCGTCGAGCGGATTATTTCCGTCAGCGCGGTGGGCAGCTTGCGCGCCGAGATCGCGCCGGGCCATCTGGTCGTGCCCGATCAATTCATCGATCGCACCAGCCAGCGGCCGAGTACGTTTTTCGGCAAAGGTTTGGTCGCCCATGTCAGCTTGGCCGATCCGTTCTGCAAACATCTATCCGGCGTCCTGGCTGAGTCCGCCGAGCCGGCCGGCGCGACGGTGCATCGCGGCGGCACCTATGTGTGCATGGAAGGGCCGCAGTTCTCGACCCGGGCCGAATCCCATCTCTATCGCAGCTGGGGCGCCCAGGTGATCGGCATGACCAACCTGCAAGAAGCCAAGCTCGCCCGCGAAGCGGAGATCTGTTTCGCGACCTTGGCTTTGGCCACCGACTACGATTGCTGGAACGAGCAGGCCGGCGATGTCGACATCGATAGCGTTCTGGCGGTTTTACAAAACAACGTCGCCCTGGCGCGGCGCACCATCGGCGCGGCGGTGGGCCTGTTGACCGCTCAGCGCGATTGTAACACTCAGCGCGATTGTAACTGTGCGACCGCGTTAAAGGATGCTATCATCACGGATCGCCGCTTGATTCCCCGGAAACTGCGGCAGGATTTGAAACCAATTATAGGGAAATATTTATGAGCGTACTGGTTGTCGGCACGGTTGCATTCGATTCCATCGAGACTCCATCGGGGTCGGCGGAGAGAATTCTCGGCGGCTCGGCGTCTTATTTCGCCCTGGGCGCCAGTTACTTCGCGCCGGTGCGCATGGTCGGCGTCATTGGCCAGGACTTTCCCCAGGATTATCTCGATCTGTTTACCCAGCGCGGCATCGATATCGCCGGCATCAAGCGCGAGGCGGGCGATACCTTTCATTGGCGCGGCCGTTATCATGAAGATATCAACCAGCGCGATACCATCGAGCTCCACCTGAACGTGCTCGCGGGCTTTCAACCCAAACTGCCGGAAGCCTATCGCGACTCGGAATATGTTTTTCTTGGCAACATCGACCCGGTGATTCAGATGGACGTGGTCGAGCAGATGCGCCATATGAAATTGCTCGCCTTGGACACCATGGACTACTGGATTGGCGCGAGCCTGGACACCCTTAAGAAAGTTCTTCAGCGCGTCGAGATGCTGGTGCTGAACGATTCCGAAGCGCGCCTATTGAGCGGCTACGACAATATCGTTAAAGCCGCCCGGGCGATCCTGCGCATGGGGCCGAAGATGGTGTTGATCAAGCGCGGCGAGTATGGCGTGTTGCAGTTCTCCGATTCATCCGTGTTCGCCACCCCGGCCTATCCCCTCGAAGAGGTTTTCGATCCCACCGGCGCGGGCGATTCCTTCGCCGGCGGCCTGATGGGACAATTGGCGCGCACTGGCGATTTGACCCAAGGTAGTCTGCGCCGGGCGATCGTCTACGGTTCGGTGGTGGCGTCGTTCACGGTCGAGGATTTCGGCGTCAAGCGGTTGGCCGCGCTGTCCTTGCCGGAAATCGAAGAGCGCTACCAACGATTTGTCGAACTGACCGATTTTCATTCTTGAACCGATGGATATTTCGGTCGTCATTCCAGTTTACAACGAGGAAGAGAACGTCGAGCCGTTGGTCGGCGAGATCGCCGCGGCGCTGTCGGCGCTGGGCAAGAGTTACGAAGTGGTGCTGGTCGATGATGGCAGCAAGGACGGCACCTTTGCCAAGCTTAAAGCGCTGCGGACGAATTTTCCCATGCTCAAGGTGATTCGCCTCAAGCGCAATTTTGGCCAGACCGCGGCGATGGCCGCGGGCTTGGCCGGTGCCCAAGGGGCGGTGGTGATACTGATGGATGGCGACGCCCAGAACGACCCTGCCGATATCCCGGCCATGCTGGCCAAGCTCGACGAAGGCTATGACCTGGTGGCGGGTTGGCGCTTCAATCGCCAGGATCCGTTTATCAACCGCCGGTTGCCGTCGATGATCGCTAACCGGCTGATCTCTTTTACCACCCATGTGAAGCTCCATGACTATGGCTGCACCTTGAAGGCGATGCGCGGGGAGGTAGCCAAAGATTTGCGCCTCTATGGCGAGATGCACCGTTTCATTCCGGCCATCGCCTACGAGCGCGGCGCGCGCATCGCCGAAATGAAGGTCAACCACCGGCCGCGCCTGCGCGGCATCTCGAAGTATGGCATTACCCGCACGCTGCGCGTGGTGCTCGATCTGTTGACGGTGAAATTTTTGAGCAGCTATTCGACCCGGCCGTCCCATGTCTTCGGCCCGATCGGTTTGGCCAGCGGCTTTTTGGGCTTTCTCATTGGCTTTTATCTGTCCGTGCAGAAATTGTTCTACGGCCAGGATATTGGCGGCCGGCCGCTGCTGCTCTTGGGGATTCTGTTGATCTTCATTGGCTTTCAGTTCGTCACCATGGGTTTGTTGGGCGAGATGCTGGCGCGCACCTATCACGAGTCTCAGGACCGGCCGGTGTACGTGGTCGGCGAAATTCTCGACGGGAGAGTGGCTATATGAAGTTGGCTGTAGTGGGCACCGGCTACGTCGGTTTGGTCGCGGGGACCTGCTTGGCGGAGAGCGGTAACGATGTCATCTGCGTCGACATCGATGCGAAAAAAATCGACCTGTTGAATTCGGGCAAGGTGCCGATCTACGAACCGGGTTTGGAAGAAATGGTCCGGCGCAACGCCGAGGATCAGCGCCTGAGTTTCACCACCGATTTGGACTTGGCGGTGAAAAGTTCTGAGATCGTTTTCATCGCCGTCGGCACGCCGCAGGGACCGACAGGCCACGCCAATTTGGAATATGTCAAAGCGACAGCGCAAGGCATCGCCAAGGCGCTCGATGGTTTTAAAATCATCGTCACCAAAAGCACCGTGCCGGTGGGCACCGCCGACCAGATCAAGCAGTGGATCAAAGCGGAGACCAGTCACCCCTTCGCCGTGGCCTCCAATCCTGAGTTCATGAAGGAGGGCGCGGCGGTGGAGGATTTCATGAAGCCCGACCGGGTGGTGCTGGGCGGCGATAACCCCGAGGCGCTGGCCAAGCTGCGCGAACTATATGACCCATTTGTCCGCACCGGCAATCCGATCCTGACCATGGACAGCCGCAGCGCCGAGATGAGCAAGTATGCCGCCAACGCCATGCTGGCGACCAAGATCTCGTTCATCAACGAAGTCGCCCGGCTCTGTGAGGAGATGCACGCCGACATCGGCGAAGTGCGCCGGGCGATCAGTCTCGACCGGCGCATCGGCCCGCACTTTATTTTTCCCGGCGTCGGTTACGGCGGCTCATGTTTTCCCAAGGACACCCGCGCCATGATCGGCATGGGCGGCGAACGCCAAGAGATGGTGCTGCTCAAGGCGGTGGAGCAGGTCAACGAGCGCCAGAAGCGCTGGCTGTTCGACAAGGTTGAGGGTCATTTCGGCGATAAACTTGCGGGACTGACTTTCGCGGTTTGGGGCTTGGCCTTCAAGCCCCGCACCGACGATATGCGCGATGCGCCGGCGATCAACTTGATCGAGTCCTTGCTCGGCGCCGGCGCCCGGGTGCAGGCCTTCGATCCCGAAGCGATGGAAGAGGCGCGGAAAATATTTGGCGACCGCATTCAATACACCCATCGCAACTACGATGCGCTGCACGGCGCCGCGGCCTTGCTGATCGTCACCGAGTGGAACGAGTTCCGCCGGCCCGATTTCGCCAGGGTGAAAAACCTGCTCACCGAGCCGATCATCTTCGACGGCCGCAACATTTACGATCCGGCGGATCTCGGCAAACTAGGATTCACCTACTATTCAATTGGGAGAAGGCATGGCTAGATATTTGATCACCGGCGGCGCCGGCTTTGTCGGTTCGCACCTCTGCGAGTATTTTCTCAATCACGGGCATGAAGTGTTGTGCATGGACAACTACTCCACCGGCGCCAATGAAAATATTAAGGCGTTGCTGAAAAATCCCCGCTTTCGCTTCATCGATCACAACGTCAGCCGTTACATCGAGGTGCCGGAACCGCTCGATTTCGTGCTCCACTTCGCCTCGCCGGCTAGTCCGATAGACTATCTCGAACTGCCGATCCCGACACTGAAAGTCGGCGCGTTGGGCACCCACAACACTTTGGGTTTGGCGAAATCGAAGAACGCGACTTATTTACTCGCCTCGACGTCGGAAGTTTACGGCGATCCGCTGGTGCGGCCGCAGAGCGAAGAGTATTGGGGCAACGTCAACCCCATCGGCCCGCGCGGCGTTTACGACGAAGCCAAACGGTTCGCCGAAGCGATCACCATGGCGTACCATCGGTTTCACCAGCTCGACACCCGCATCGTGCGCATCTTCAACACCTACGGGCCGCGCATGCGTATCCGCGACGGCCGGGTGGTGCCTAATTTCATTATGCAGGCGCTCAAGGGCGAGCCGCTGACGGTGTACGGCCAGGGGCAACAAACGCGCAGCTTTCAATATGTCGACGACTTGGTTGCCGGCCTCGATAAATTATTGCAATCCGATCATCATCTGCCGGTCAACATCGGCAATCCCCACGAGATGACGGTGTTGGAGTTCGCCAAGAAAATCATCGAGATGACCAAGTCGAAAAGCGAGATCGTCTACAAACCGTTGCCCGAGGACGATCCCCAGGTGCGCCAGCCCGATATCACCAAGGCGCGCAAAATTCTCGGCTGGGAGCCGAAGGTTAAGTTGGAAGAAGGTCTGGTCAAAACCATCGAGTATTTTCGAACCAAGCTATAGGACCACTGCCATGCGAATTGTCGTTACCGGCGGCGCCGGCTTTATCGCTTCGAACATCACCGATGCCTATCTTGAGCGCGGCCATGAAGTGCATATCTTCGATGACCTCTCCACCGGCCAGCGCCAGAACTTAAATCCCAAGGCGACGCTGCATGAGATCGACATCGCCGATGGCAAGAGCGCCAAGCTGATCGAGCAGCTCAAGCCCGATGTGCTGAGCCATCACGCGGCGCAAATGGACGTGCGTCGTTCGGTGGCCGATCCGACCTTCGATGCCCGGGTGAATATCTTAGGCTTTATTAATTTGTTAGAGGGCTGCAAAAATGCCGGCGTTAAAAAAGTCATCTTCGCGTCGTCGGGCGGTGCCGTGTACGGCGAGCAGGAGATTTTTCCCGCGCCGGAAAGCCACCCGACCCAACCGGCGAGCCCCTACGGCGTGAGCAAGCGCACCGGCGAGTTGTATTTGTCCTATTATCAGCAGACCTTTGGCTTGCCTTATCTCGCGCTGCGCTACGCCAATGTTTATGGGCCGCGCCAATCCGCCCATGGCGAGGCCGGCGTGGTGGCGATTTTTCTGTCGATGCTACTTACCGGCAAGACGCCGGTGATCAACGGCGACGGCAAGCAAAGCCGCGATTACGTCTACGTCGGCGACGTGGTGGCGGCCAATGTCGCGGCGCTGGCGAGCGATTTCATCGGCCCGGTCAATATCGGCACTGGCATCGAAACCGACGTGGTGGAGATATACAATCATTTACGCGATGCGGTGGGTATTGGGCTCCAGGCGCAACATGGACCGGCCAAAGCCGGCGAACAGCGGCGCAGCTGCATCGATAACCGGCGCGCCGGCGAAGTCCTAGGCTGGCGGCCCCAAGTCGCCCTGGCCGATGGCCTCAAACGCACCGCTGCGTATTACCGCGAAAATCTGACTCAATGAAACTCGATCACATCCGCAACTTCTCGATCATCGCCCATATCGACCATGGCAAGTCGACCCTGGCCGACCGGCTGCTGGAATTCACCGGCGCGATCACGGCGCGCGAGCGCACCGATCAAATTTTGGACAGCATGGAACTGGAGCGCGAGCGCGGCATCACCATCAAGGCGAGCCCGGTGCGTCTGCGCTACCGCGCCAAGGATGGCAAGGAATATGAACTCAATTTGATCGATACACCGGGCCATGTGGATTTTACCTACGAAGTCTCGCGCAGCTTGGCCGCCTGTGAAGGCGCGTTATTGATCGTCGACGCCGCCCAGGGCGTCGAAGCCCAAACCGTCGCCAACGTTCATATGGCCATCGATTTGAACCTCGAAGTGCTGCCGGTGATCAACAAGATCGATCTACCGAGCGCCGAGCCCGAGCGGGTGCGCCAGGATATAGAGGACATCATCGGCATCGACGCATCTAACGCGATCCTGGCCAGCGCCAAGGAAGGTATCGGTATCGAAGAGATCCTCGAAGGAGTGGTGCGTTTTTTTCCTCCGCCCAAGGGAGACACCGAAGCGCCGCTGACCGCGTCGATCATCGACTGCTGGTTCGATCCCTATCATGGCGCGGTGGTGATGGTGCGGGTGATGGACGGCAAGGTCGCCAAGGGTTCGCGCATTCGCATGATGTCGAGCGGCCGGAGTTTCGAAGTGACCCGCACCGGCGTTTATTCGCCCGGTCCGGTGGAAACTAACGGCCTCAGCGCCGGCGAAGTCGGCTTCATCATGGCCGGTATCAAAGAAGTCTCGGAAACCCGCATCGGCGACACCATCACCCTGGACGACAACCCGGCGAGCCAGGCTCTGCCCGGTTATAAACCGATGAAGCCGATGGTGTTCAGCGGTCTATTTCCCACCGAAGCGCACCAATACCAGCCGCTGCGCGATGCGCTCGACAAGCTGCGCTTGAACGATTCGTCCTTTACCTTCGAGCCCGAGACTTCCCAGGCCTTGGGTTTCGGCTTTCGCTGCGGCTTTTTAGGGTTGCTCCATCTCGACATTATTCGTGAACGGCTCGAGCGCGAATTCAACTTGAGCTTGATCACCACCGCGGCCACGGTGGTCTATCAAATCACCAGGGTCACCGGCGAAGTGATGCTGATCGACAATCCGGTGCGCATGCCCAACGAGGGCGAGATCGAAAAGATCGAAGAACCGATCATCGACGCGATGATTCATTTGCCCCAGGAATTTCTCGGCGGCGTATTAGGACTATGCCAGGAAAAGCGCGGCACCCAGAAAGAGATTCGTTATCTCGGTCCCAAGCGGGTGATGCTCGCCTACGAGCTGCCGCTCAACGAGATCGTCGCCGATTTTTACGACCGCTTGAAATCGGTGAGCCGGGGCTACGCGTCGATGGAATACGAGCTCGCCGGCTACCGTGAATCCGACCTGGTCAAACTCGACGTGCGTATCAACGGCGACATCGTCGACGCCATGTCGATGATCGTGCACCGTGATAATGCCTATTACCGCGGCCGCGATCTGGTGCAAAAAATGCGCGAGCTGATCCCGCGGCAGATGTTCGAAGTGGTCATCCAGGCCGCCATCGGCAGCCGCATCGTGTCGCGCGAAGCGGTCAAGGCGCTGCGCAAAAACGTCATTGCCAAGTGCTACGGCGGCGATATCTCGCGCAAACGCAAGCTCTTGGAAAAGCAAAAAGAGGGTAAAAAGCGCATGAAGCAAGTGGGCAAGGTCGAAATTCCCCAGGAGGCTTTTCTTGCCGCGCTAAAAGTGTAAATTGGACGCTTCATGGCTGAAAAAGTAAAAGACCAAATCGCCGCCGGAGGCAACGTGGAGCAGAAGGCCAAATCGACGTTTCGCGAGTACGCCGAAGCGATCGTCATGGCGCTGCTCTTGGCGCTGTTCATCCGCACCTTCATCGTTCAGGCCTTCAAGATTCCCTCGGGTTCGATGATCCCGACGCTGGCGATCGGCGATCATATTTTGGTCAACAAACTTTCCTACGGCGTGCGCATCCCTTTTCTAGAAAAATATTTGGTCGATTTCGGCACCCCGGCGCGCGGCGATGTGATCGTCTTCATCTATCCCGAAGACCGTTCGAAAGATTTCATCAAGCGGGTGGTCGGCGTCGCCGGCGACAACGTCGAAGTGCGCAGCAAGAAGGTTTTTATCAACGGCCAAGCGGTGGAGGATAGCCACGCTCATTTCGAGGGCTACGATCCGCAGTTGGGCGGCACGGTCAACGGCGACAACTACGGACCGAAGGTGGTTCCCGAGGGCCATGTCTATGTCATGGGCGACAACCGCGACCGCAGCTACGACAGCCGCTTCTGGGGCTATGTGCCGCTCAGCGAAGTGCGCGGCAAGGCGTTTTTGATTTACTGGTCCTGGGACGGCATCGACCGCTGGGTGCGCTGGGAGCGCTTGGGCAGTTTGATCCGTTAGCCCGCGCCGGCCGGCGCCGAAATCCTGATTGAAAGTTAGAGCGAGGCGATGACCAAAAAATCTAAAATAATTCTCACCAGCTTATCGGTCCTGGTGCTGCTCCTGGTGCTGGTGAATATTGTCATCGGCCTGGGCAACCAATCGATCCAGACCGATGTCAGCGAGCGCCAGCAGCTGATCGCCCATACCATGCAGTTAGAAGCGCTCAACCGCCAGCTGATCAATGTACTGGCCAATCTCGCACTCAAGACCAACGATGAGCCGTTGATGGGCGTACTCGCCGCGGCGGGGATCAATCTGCAAGCCGGGCCACAAACCAAGCCAGCCGCTAAGTGAGACGATGATGGAAAGTAATCTCGACAACCAAAGCGAAGAACAAACCGTAATTCAGCCCGCGCCGCCGCCGTCGAACCTGCCACTGATCATTACGCTGGTGGCATTGATCACCTACTTCGGTTTCCAGACCGTCTCCTTGCTCGCCGAGCGCGGCAACTTAGGTCAGGTTAAAGCCAGTCAAGAAGCCGGCCTCCAGGAAGCGCAAAGAATCCAAGCCCAGTTTAGAACCATCGTCGCCAAAACCGGCGAGCTCGCCGACAAAGGCCACGCCGGCGCGAAGATGGTGATGGAAGGCTTGCAACGCCAAGGTATGGGTATGGCCGGCCCGGCCAAATCTCCAGAGAAGCCGTCCGAGAAAGTTATCGACAAGATCGAAGCCAAGCCCGGCAAATAAATTTCGCTAGTCCGTTTCCGATTTTAGAAATTCCCGTAGGTTGGGTTAGCCAAACGTAACCCAACATCACGCGTTTACTCCACCAAATCCGTACTCCCCGCCCGCGCGCCCCGGCGCCCGACCGTTTGACAACGCTGTATCAGTTGCCATACCACTCAGCATTAGTGTCTTGTTTTGGCAGCTAGTGTAGTGTCTCTGAATTAATAGTAGTTACTGTTCGTCTAAGGGGCAAGCGGAGGTTTTGATGCGAGTTGCCCCAGCCATTGAGTTGACCGAGAGTGAGATTGTTCTTCTGAAGACGTGGTCGCGAGGCGGCACAACCCCGGCGC
>CAMDBU010000050.1 GCA_945889495.1 Syntrophobacter sp. SbD2
GACGCACACACTTGGCCTATACCGAACGCCAGCTAAGAAGCAGGGGTTCCGCTACGGTCCGATTTCTACCTTGGAGGCTGCTACCAACAAACCGACCTGACATTTTCGCCTTGCCGTTAACATGACAGATTGACGTTGCTACGACAGAGGATTTTGGCTTTGACCGATGGCACAGAGGGGAACTAACCACGAAAAACACGAAAGTCACGAAAGTTCGATCCGGACCATATTCGTGCCTTTCGTGTTTTTCGTGGTTAAATCCTGGGTTCGAATCAGTACGGGCTCGCGACTTGATGTAGTAGCTGCTGCTCGCGGCCGTCGCGGCTCGATTGCAGCATGGCTAGACAGACCTCCAGGGTCGCTTTGCCCCAGTGACCGTCGTGAGGCATCGGCAGGTCTTGGGTAATCGCACGGCGGAACTCGTCGAGCTCGACTTTGAGCGGGCCGTCCCACTTGTCGCAAGTCACCTCCGACCGTCCCCGTTCGTCGTAAATAAACACCCCTTCGGAAGATTGGCGCAGCGCGCCGCGCTCGCAGCTAACGATGGTGATGCCGAAAAACGGCTGGCGCGGCCGCCGGTTGGCGTCGCCGTCGCCGCGCTCGATGTCGAAGGCCACGCCAGAGCGGCTGGTATTTTTATCGAGCTGGCCGGCGGCGCGCGCTTGGCGCAAGCGCTGCCCCGGCCCCGACTGGCGGTCGCCGCCAAAGACGTCGCCTTCGATGAACTCGCGATCGTCGAAATAGCCGTAGCCGTCGTAGATCAATGTCGCGCTGACGCTGCCTTGGAACTGCAACAGCGCCGAGTAATTGCCCTCGGTGTCGTTGTCCGGCGACCAGCGGCCGGCATGGGCGCGCACGCTCTCGACCAGGCCGCCACCCAACAGCCGGGCGATGTCGACCTGATGCGGTGCCTGGCGGTAACAGACGCCGCCACCCAATGCGGTATCGATTTCCATCGGCTCCCGCGGCCTGAGCAGCCAAGGCGAGTAGCGAATCGTATGCACCTGGGTCACCCGGCCCAACCGGCCGCTGCTGATCACCTCGCGCATCTTGCGGATCGGCGCGTTCCAGCTGCGCGTGTGCGCGACCATGAGTTTGACGCGATTTTTCTCCGCCGCGGCGATCATGCGGTCGCAGTCCGCCAAGGTCAAAGCCATGGGTTTCTCGACCATGACATGCTTGCCCGCTTGCAGCGCCGCAATCGCGTGGCCCGCGTGAAACGGATTGGGGGTGGCGACATAGACCGCGTCCAACGCCTTCATGGCGCACAGCGCCTCGACGCTGTCGAAAGTCTCGATGCCAAATTCCTTGGCGTACAGCGCTCGCCCTTCGGCACGCAGGTCGGCGCCGGCGACGAAGTCGAAGCCAGTAGTTTTGCTAACCGCGAGCGGCAGCGATCTACCGCCGGTGCCGAGGCCGACGAGGCCGATTTTTAGATTCATGATTGATCCATATTCCGAGTTCCAATCGTTACAGATGTTCCACACGTACCTCTTTTCTCTTTAGAGGCGGGCGGGTTTTCTAACCCGCCATTAATCGCGGACAAGAATGTCCGCGCTCCAATGGGGAGGACCGAGGCTGGAACCTTTGGAACAAATTAATTCTCTTCGCTATTCAAGACCGGACTATACTTGGTCGCCCCACCCTGGCGGCTCTTGCCGCCGCGAAAGCTATTTTTATTCAGCTTGGCTTCCTCCAGCCGCAGCTTGATCGAAACATTTTTCGTCGCATCGCGGAACACGTTCATCGGGTCTTGGCCGGCCTGGACTTTTTCCATCTGCTCCTTCAGCTGCTTGCGATAGAGAATAATCCCCTTGTCCGACAGACCGAGCGCTTCTTGGGTGCGGTCGGCGACACCGCCCTGGGTCATCCAGGCGATCATGTCTTCGCCGCTGTTGTTGTCGAGCAAGGACCAGTCCGGTTCGCCCGTTGCCGCGTCGATACCCGGCACCGGCACTTGGTAGAACGGGATGACGTCCTGCGGTTTGGCGTTGTCGCGCGCGTAGCAGGTGTACCACAGATGCAGCGTGTGGCTGTCGTCCAGCGGCACACGGATCTGAAAGGTCGGCCGGCCGGTGCTGCCGCTCAGGAGAATATTGGGAAACAGCACCGGATGGCCGACCTGCCAATCTTCGCTGTCTTCGGTCTGGCCTTCGAGCATGCGGGTTTTAATCAAGCCATGCTCGAACTCGCGAAAATTGATTTTCTTATGGCTCACCGGTTTGCCTTTGAATTCCGTCCGCCCCAAACGCTCTTGGACATAATTAAAAAAATGCTGGTGCAGCCATTCCACATGCACCGGATCGAGCGAGTTCTCCATGATCTGCAACCAATTGCACGGAATCACCGCCGCGCCGATATCGCGCAGCACGCCGTCGCGGACGAATAATTCCCAGCGCGGGATCAGCGGCGCCGGCTCGGGGCCGAGATAAGCGAATACCAGGCCGCCCAACTCCTGCACCGGATAGGCCGGCATGCGGATGCGGTCTTTGAATGTGCTCGCCGGATCTTCGGCCTGTTCGTAGGGCTGCTCCAGACACTTGCCGTCCTTGCCGTAGAGCCAGCCATGATAGGAACAGCGCAAACCGTCATTGTCGGGAATACCCAACAGCATCGACATGCGCCGGTGCGCGCAGCGCGGCCCGATCAACCCCGGCCGCCCCTGCTTGTCGCGGTAGAGCACCAAATCCTCGCCGAGCAAGCGGATCGCTTTGGTCGGCTTGTCGATCAGTTCAGCCGACGCCGCGATCGGCAGCCAATAGCGCCGCCACAACTCCCCCATCGGCGTGCCCCGGCTGACTTGCGTTAATTGTTCATTTTCTTGTTGGCTAAGCATCGCTTGTCTCCTAAATAGCGATTCTCGGATATTTCTCTCGCAAAGGCGCAAAGACGCAAAGGGTTTAAGAAAACATATTTCCCGAACTTTGCGCCTTGGCGCCTTGGCGAGAGATAATCCGAATCTTCATTTCTTCTCCGCCTGCCCCTCGGCGATCACTTTCATGATCGGCTTCATGTCGAAGTAGTCCGGATTCCACTGCGGCAGATACTTTACGCCGGGATTCAACCGGTTGCGCGCCGGGATGTCGTCCTTTGAGATGTCCATCCGTAAAGAACCCTCGGCGCCGGCGTCGAGAAATTTCGCCGCCGACTTCTGAAAATCGCTCTGCCCCTCGCGCGACAAGAACCAATTGAGAAACACTTTCGCCGCGTTCGGATGGGGCGCCTGATTCATCAGTACCAAAGTCTTGGCGCGGCTTTCAACGCCAACCCCCTCTTTGAACTGCGCCGGTTCGATCAAATCCACCGGCAAACCTTGGCTCTTGGCCTCGCTGATCGACTGGTGGCGGCAGAGACAGAGCGAATATTTTCCCGCCGCCAGCCAATCTTCGCCCTGGGGAAAGCGGGCGTAGAGCGTCAAGGCCATCTCGCCAAATAGCCGGCGCAAAAACTGCGGCCCCAAGTCTGGATTGTGATAAAAAAATCGGTCACGGGTGGCGGCAAAGCCGCCGGCCTTGGGATCGAAGGCGGCGATCTTGCCTTTCCACTTAGCGTCGAGCAAATCCCAATAGGATTTGAAACCGGTGGGGTTGACCAACTTGGTGTTGTAGCCGACGAGGAACAGCGGCGCGCCGACGTAGACGAAAATATATTTTCCTTCTGGATCGATGAACTGTTGCTTACCCTGCCACCACTTCGACTCGTCTTTGACCTCCGGCAAGATAAACGCCGAAGCGATCGGCTCGAGGACATGGCTCTGATAGAGCGTGTAGGGCGAAGTGTTGCCGAGATTGCCGATGTCGGCGAGAAATTTCCCCGCCCGCCGCTCGGCCATGATGCGCGCGATATGCTCGCCGCCGCGCGCCGCAACCAGGTTGATTTTGATCTTGGGGAATTTTTTCGTGAAACCAGTGTTGCTGATCGTCTCGCCGATCTCGGTGAGACTATAAAGCACCAGCTGCCCTTCCTGCTCGGCGGCTTTGATCGTGCGGTTCCACTCAGCCTCCCAGGCCGGAGCGGTTATAGAATCCGCCGCGGCGGCTACGCCGGCGGTAAAGCCCATCAGCGCGGCAAGCAGCAATGCCGCGATAATTTCGCGCCGCATACTAGCCCCACCAGTCATCCCGAGCACTGCGAGGGATCTCGTCTTGGATGGTGCATACCAAGACGAGATCCCTCGGCGTCGCCTCGGGATGACAGAAAAAGGAAGTCCAGTCATTCTCTAGCCCCGGCGCGAAAACCTATCATTCAGGAACTTTATCATCGTCAAAATCGATGACGATCTCCCAGCCATGGCGGGAAAACGTTTGATGCGCGGCCTCAGTGCCCGGCAATTTGATGCCGAGCTGTTCGGCCATCTTCAGAGCGTTGCCGGTCCGGCCCGGACGGAGCCGGAAGCGGTGTTTGCGCACGCCATGGTTGAAAACATCGCCGACCATCTCATCCAGGCGCCAGGTCTGGGCGCAACCGGCCGACGCCGCGCGGGCGAACTGCTGCAATGGCAAACCGGCTTTCTCGGCCAGCAACATGCCCTCGTAAATCGCCAGCTCGGAGAGCGCCTGCATCATCTGATTGATTTTCTTCCCCACCTGGCCGTTACCGTTGGCGCCGAGATAAGTCACCATGCGCCCGACATGTTGCAGCACCGGTAGGCAGCGCTGATAGGCTTCGTAGCTGCCGCCGACAAACAGCGTGAGATTGCCGTTGGTCGCGCCGATGTCGGCGCCGCTCAGCGGCGAGTCGAGCATCTCGATACCGCGCTGGCGCAGCGCGTTGGAAACCTTCACCGCGGTCTCCTGGCTGGTGCTGCTGAGATCGACGAAGACGACATTCTTGTTCGCGCTTTCGGCGATGCCCTCGGCGCCGCAGGCGACTTTCTCGACGTCGTCGGGTTGCAGCGAAGCCAGAACAATCGTTGAACCATCGGCAACCTCACATGGCGTGGCGGCACGCGTCGCCCCTTCCTGAAGAAGCCCCGCCATCCTCGACGGGTCCAAATCGAGAATCGTCACTGGATATCCAGCGTGCAACAACCTCCGCGCAATCGCCCCGCCCATATTGCCCAAGCCAATGAAACCGAGCCGCTCATTCGAGCTTTGTGTTTTCATCGTATTGATCCTTTTCGGATTCGGAATTGCCTCTCGCAAAGGCGCAAAGACGCAAAGGTTTTAAGAAAGTTTCTCTTCCGAACTTGGCGCCTTTGCGCCTTTGCGAGAGATAATCCGAACACTCTTTCAGATTTGCGCGGCCTGCTCCTGCAACTCCGCCAGCAACTCTTGCCTGCTCTGCGGCACCGCGTCCGCCGGATATTGCTCGATGCCGATGTCGAGGTCGACCATAGCGAGGTCCTCTTTCAACACGCCCTTGGGCAATTCGCCGTTGGCCACGGCGGCGACGCCGTCGCGGATCATTTTACGCAGTAAAAGAATCGCCCGGTCGCCCCAGCCCGGATGTTCGAGATTGCGGTCGACGATGGCACCTTGGCTTTCCACCATCGCCTTGTCTTCCAGCGGCACGTTGCCGCGGATCTCGCCGTAAAAGCGCCGGTCGTAAGACTTGCGCTCGCGCTGCTTGGCCTGCTTGACGTAGCCGCCGTGATAACTTTTTTCCGCCGGCGCTTCAGGATAGACGGTGATGCGCATCTCCTCGCAGTGGGTGTCGTCGATGGGGATCACCCAGATCGCTTGCTGCAATGTCGTCGTCGGCTCGCCGGGATTTTTCGGGTAAAGCTCGCGTGATTTACGATTGATCGTCGGCAGCACCGTGCCGCGCTTACGGATCGCCACATGACCGGGCTGGGCGCGCGGTTCGAGAATGTAAAGCTTGACGCCGTAGTCGCCTTCCACCGGCTTGAACGCCGGGCAGCTTTTGTAAATGCCGTGCAGATAAGTCAGATGCGTCGTGTCGGTGGTGTTCTCGACGCCCTGAAGCCAGTTGCATTTATACGCCTTGCCGCCATCGGGATCGCCGCGTTCAACGACGCGAAAACCGTCCTGCACCAAGACATCGTAGCGCGGCAGCGGCGGCGCCGGGCGCTTGCCCAAGTAGGCGAATATGAAGCCGCCCAACTCGCGCACCGGATAGCATGGATGATTGATGTTGGGCGCGGTCTTGATCGGCTCCGCCGGCCGGTCGACGATCTTGCCGGTGCGGTCGTAACACCAGCCATGATAAGCGCAGCGAATGCCATTATCCTGAATAATCCCATACTCCAGCGAGGCGCGCCGGTGCGCGCAGTAGGCGCCGAGCAAAGATAAATGGCCAGAGAGATCGCGGAACAACACCAACTCCTCGCCGAGGATCTTCACCGGCACCGGAATATCCTTGACCTCATCAGCCAACGCCACCGGCCACCAAAACGAGCGCAAGTAGTTCCCGCCCGGCGTCCCCGCGCCGACCCGCACCACTTCATCCCAGCTAAGGTCGCTTGGTCTGATCATAGTTATGTCTCCTTGTCGGTGACGACGAACTCTCTCGGAACCGGATTTATCTCCCCCAAAGGCGCAAAGACGCCAAGGTTTTAAGAAAATAAATTTTCCGAACTTTGCGCCTTGGCGCCTTTGCGAGAGATATTCCGAATTCTGCGCCTCTACCTCACTTCGTCATCTCGCTAACCAGATCGGTGATCGCCGAACGGTCCCACACCGATGGTCCCCAGAGGCGAACGTAGTTAGCGCCCCTTTGGCGCTGCGCCGACACCGGCAAGTGCTCTTTGGGAATATCTTCGCGCAAGGAATTATAGCCGGGCTCGCCGCCGGCGGTTTTTTGGATCGCCATCTGGCCTTCGCGCGACAAAAACCAATTGATGAGAACCTTGGCCGCATTGGGATGCGGCCCTTTGTTGGCCAGCGCGATCATCGTCCCGCCTGCCTCCAGACCGACGCCGTCTTTTTTCATCGAATGGGCGTCGAGCACCTCCACCGGCAAGCCTTTGCTCTTCGCTTCTTCGAGCTGTTCCGGTTTGGCCGTGATCGCCAGCGGATGCTTTCCCGAGGCGATCCAGTCGAGCTGCTGCGCTTCGTTGCGGATCAGCGTCAACCCGGCGACGGTGAAAAGTTTTTTGATGAACTCCGGTCCCAGCTGCGGATTGTTGTAGAGAAACAGCAACGGACTGGCGCCGCCCGGATCGCGCGGGTCTTTGAGCGTGATCTTGCCCTTCCACTTGGGGTCGAAGAGATCGCTGTATCCGCGCAGACTCTGGCCATCGACCAGTTTGGGATTGTAACCGATCAGGTGCAGCGGAAACGCCGCGTAGATAAACACGTACTGGTTGTCGACATCGTTGTAGTGGTGCCGTCCTTCGAACCACTTCGCGGGATCTTTATTTTCAGGCAGGAGCAGCGCCGGCGGCAACGCATCGATCGCCTTGGCTTTGTACAGCGACGTGCTGGTGCCGCCGCCCAGACGCACCACGTCGGCCAAATATTTGCCGGCTCGCCGCTCAGCCATGATGCGCTGCAAGTGCTGCGCCGCGCTGGCGTGGATCAAGTTGACTTTGATCTTGGGATATTTTTTCTGAAACGCCTGCCACTCGGAATCGCTGGCGATCTTGTAGACGTTGACCTGGCCCTCCTGCTCGGCGGCTTTGACAGTGCGTTCCCATTCGCTCTCCGGCGCGGCGGCTGTTTCCGCGCTCTGTGCCTGGCTCGCCACAAGCATCAGCAGCCAGAACAGCAGAGCGAACAATCCCCCCTTTGAAAAAGGCGGGCAAGGGGGGATTTTCCGGCAGATCATCGTCGAGCCACCTCAGAAAGAATTACAGATCCAAAGTCGCCGGCGCGAACAGCTCTTCGATTTTGGCCTTCTGCGGCGTCAGTCCCTGCTCGTAGGAATAATCGATAATCGTCTCCAGCATCGGCCGGTTCGCCTTGACGCCGTAGGGATAGGGATCGTCGCCAAGAATCTCGCGGGTCTTAGCGGCGTATTCTCGGCCGAAGAACAGGCCCGACGGCAAGCTCTCGACGAACCGGTCGCGCCAGCGTTCCTTGGCCGCGACAAAGCCCTTGTAAAGATTGAACGCCAGCCAAGGATACTTGCGCGCGACGTCGCCGCGGATGGCGTAGGCATGGTTGGCCGGGGCGAAGCCATGTTGCTTGACGAAGCGGCCGACCTCAGCGATGCGGTCGGGGAACAGCGGCTTCACTTTGCTCCAATCGCCGTCCTGGGCGCGGATATGGGTCGAGCGGTCGATGATGTTCGACTCGCGCGAGAACGCCCTGGTCACCGAGGCGACGTCGATCTCATGGTTGACCAACATCGAGGCGATGCTCTTGTCGGCGGGAATTTTGTTGAACGAGATGCCCTTCGGCGGCGTGAAACCAGTAGCCCCGCCGTGGCTCAATTCATCGGTGCGTTCCATCCACCAGTCGACCTTGTACTGCGACACGCCGAAGTCATGCTCCAACGTCCCGCGCACCCACAGCGACGCGGTCTGCTGGTATTCGCCGACGCCGATGCGGTGGCCGGTCACGTCAATGGGCTGTTTGATCCCGGAATCGACGTGATAGGAAAGCTCGGCGTGAAAAAACCGCCGCGAGGGAAACACTGGGATGGCGATAAAATCCATCCCCCGCGAGCGCGCGATCAGGTAGGACGACAGCGACATCTCGGAAATTTCAAACTCCTGAAATTTGAGCTGGCGCCAAAAAGTCTCCGACGGATCGGAATAGGTCGGCAAGAGCTCAACGCCCTCAGCCTGAATGGTGCCGTCCATCAACGGCTGGACACGCTCGTTAAACGCCGAAACGAAACTCAGTTGCAGTCGTGCCATGATAACCTCCGCTTCGAGTTGGGCGCGTTTACTTGTCGGTGCAGCCTGGATGATAGGGCATGTTACAGCGCGCGCCGGCCGCGTGGATCGAGCCTTCGAACTCGCGATGAATGCGCGGATCTTCGTCCTCGAACTCGATCTGGCCGCCGCCGTTTTTAATGCTCGTGTAAGTCCCGCCCTCGCCGTCCTGCATGCGCATGAATTTAAATTTCCAACTGCCCCAGCGCAGCGCCAGATAGCGCGCCGGCGCCGCGCCGGAGTTGAAATGCTGGTGGAACCACTGATCCGGCGGCACCACCACGCTGCCCGGTTTCCAATCCACCCGCTGCATGTCTTGCCCTTCCGGCCACAGCACCGAATAGCCTTGGCCGCTGAGGATAATCACATGGGCGCCCGGACCATGCTTGTGACCTTTTTTATATGTCCCCACGGGGAACTCTGAAATATGCGCGCACATGGTCTGCCCGGCCAGGTTGAACTTCATGTTGGTGCTGCCCTTGCCGCGCTCGCTGTAGTCCGCCAGGCCGACGGTGTGGGTGTCGGGGACAAAATTTGTCGTCATGAAAAAGCGCCCGGTGACCTCGCCGTTGCCGCTGAAATAGTTGTCGTCGGAAGGATCGAAGCGGTCGATAAACGGGAAATCGTTGTCAAAGATGAAATCGACGTTGTGAAACAGATTCATCATGAAGCAGGAGTTAGTCACCGCGAAGTAGCGCGCCGACTCGCTGCCGCTGGCGTTGAAGTGCTGATAGTAGGCGTTGATCGGCACGGCGAACAAACTCCCCGGCCCCCACTCGAACGTATGTTTTTTGCCGTCTTTCTGCCACACCGTGGTGGCGCCGTAACCCTGGGTGACGTAGACCATCTCTTCGTAGAGATGTTTTTGCACCTTGGTTTTCGCCTTGGGCGGAATCTCGCAGACATAGCCGTCGTTGACCCCGCCGGTGCCGTCGAGCACCACGAACGAACAGGGGACGCCCTTCAAATCCCAGGGCTCGACGGGAACCTTGTTCAAGTCCTCGACGAAGAAGCCGCTGACCAGCGGAATCTTCTGCTTCTGCTGCCACTCTTTATAAGTATCGATGCGTTCGTATTTGATCGCCACCGGCGACTGCGCCGCTTCCGCCATAAAAGAATCCCCCGTAAAAATCTTTCGTTAACCCGTGTCGTATCGCGAGCCGCGCCAACCGTCAACCGGACAAAAAAAGGCCGGCTAAAAAGCCGGCCTTTTTCCTGACAACGTTGAACCGTGGCGGCTTCTGATTACTTCTGCGTGCAGCCAGGATGATAAGGCATGTTGCACTTGGCGCCGGCGAGTTTCATCGCCTGCTCGAAGTCCTTGTGCACCTGCGGGTCTTCATCCTCGAACTCGATCTGGTTGCCGCCTAGTTTCAGGCTGGTATAAGTCCCGCCCTCGCCGTCGGTTGCGCGCATGAAACGATAGCGCCAGTTGTTCCAACGCAGCGCTAAATAGCGCGCCGGGTTGGCGCCGGAATTGAAATGCTGATGGAACCACTGATCCGGCGGCACCACCACGCTGCCCTGCCCCCAATCGACCCGCTCCGGTTCGCCATCTTTCCACAGCACCGAATAGCCCTGGCCGGACAGAATGATCACATGGGCGCCCGGGCCATGACGATGGCCTTTCTTATAAGTGCCCACGGGAAATTCCGAGATATGCGCGCCCATGGTGTTGCGCGCCAGATCGAACTTCATGTTGGTGCTGCCCTTGCCGCGTTCATCGTAGTTGGTCAGCTTGAGCGTGTGGGTGTCGGGAACAAAATTGGTCGTCATGAAAAACCGCCCGGTGATCGTCCCCTCGCCGTTGAAGTAACCTTCGGTGGTGGGATCGAAGCGGTCGTTAAAAACGTAATCGCTGTTGAAGATGTAATCGCTGTTGTGAAACAGATTCATCACGAAACAACAGTTGGTGACGGCGAAATAGCGCGCCGCCTCGCTGCCACTGGCGTTGAAATGCTGGTAGTCGGCGTTCATCGGGATCGCGAACATGCTGCCTGGTCCCCACTCGAAGGTATGCTTCTTCTTGCCGTCGCGCTGCCACACGGTGGTGGCGCCGTAGCCCTTGGCGACGTAGACCATCTCCTCGTACATATGCTTCTGCGGCTTGGTCTTGCCGCCGGGGGGAATCTCGCAGACATAACCGTCATTGGTGCCGCCGGTGCCATCGAGCACGACGAAGGAACAGGGCACACCTTTCAAATCCCAGTACTCCACCGGCACGGATTTCACATCCTTGACGAAAAATCCGCGAATGCAGGGGATCTTCTGCTCCGCTTGCCAGACTTTATACGTGTCGAGCCGCTCCGGCTTGAGGTCGACGGGTTGAGTTGTCATTTCGGCCATTAAAACTTCCTCCAAATCCTTACGCTAAAATTCTCGCTTGAATAAAAAATCGCCGCGCTCCGAGCCCTCCGACTTCCTTCCCCTTGACGGGGAAGGAGTGAGGAAGGGGTGCCGAACAATTTCAATATCGTGCGCAGCACCCCTTCACCCCTATCCTAACCTTCGCCCGTCAAGGGGAAGAACCAGACACCGGAGCGCTCCAACTACCGTCTACGCCACCTTCTTCTCTTTCGGCAAAATCCCGATGCGCTCGTTGATCACATCGAATTCGATCAAACGATTCTTCTTGGCATCGCGCACCACACCGAGGGGTTCGCCGCCGTTGCGCACGGTGTCGATCTGCTCGCGGAGAATTTTTCTCAGCAGAATAATTCCCTCATCGCCGACGCCCAAGTGCTCCTGGGTGCGATCCGTCGGCGCCCCTTGGGTCTCCCAGGCCATGGCGTCCTGCACCAGCACCTGATCGAGGCGGTAGTCGCCGTTGTCGTCGCGAATGCGGAAAAACTCCCAAGGCGTGTCGCCGTCCGCCGGCGATTTGTCCTTGTCATTGGGCGAAAAGTAGACGACGAACACCTGCGTATGGGCGTCGTCCAGCGGCACGCGGATTTGCAAATTATGGCGCACCCGGCCTTCGAACATGCGCTCTTTGAAGACATGGCGCAGCGTACAGGGGAACAGCAACGGATGCTGGTCCACCACCGGCGCGTCACCGGGTTTTCGCCCCGGCGTCACGCGCCGCTTCATGATGCCGTACTCGAAGGGCGTGAAAGTATGATCCTCTTCATAGTGGTCGACGCTCGGCGCCAGGTGCGCGGTGTCGCCATGAAGCCAGTAGAGATGCGACGGGTCAACGGAATTCTCCGTCGGCTGGAGCCAGTTGCAGCGGTAAATCTCATGCTTCTCGATCCAGCGGTAGCCGTTTTCCCAGCACAGCACATCCCAGCGCGGCAATAGCGGCGCTGGCAGCGGGCCAAGATAGGTCCAGATCAGACCGCCCATGCGCTGGGCCGGATAGGCGGTCTGTTTGATCTTGTCTTTGAAGCCACCCGATTCAGGCTCGGCGGGCTGTTCAAGACATTTCCCGGTGCAGTCGAACTTCCATCCATGATAGGGACAGCGGATGCCTTCGGCGTCGACGCGGCCGAAGGCCAACGACGCTTTTCGGTGGGGACATTGCTCGGCGACCACACCGTAGCGGCCACTCTGGTCGCGATAGACGACCAGATTCTCGCCCATCAAGCGAAACGCCTTGATCGGCTTCTCATCGGTCAATTCACCGGCCGCCACCGCCGGCATCCAGTAGCGCCGCAAATACTCGCCCCCCGGCGTACCGCGGCCGACTTGGGTCAGTGTTTCGTTTTCTTCTTTGGTGAGCATCGCGTACTCCTGAAATGTTGAGGCTCAAAATCCAAACTACGAATCGGCTTCTATCCCAATCTTCCTTCCTCTCCCGCAAGGGGAGAGGGCACCGCTCACAGACTCGGTGGACAATTCATTATGGCGCCAACGGCGCTACTTCCCCTTCTCCACGCCGGCCATGATATCCCGCGCCAGGTCGAAGATCGGTTTCATATCGCCGTACTCGGGTTTTACAACGTCGAAATATTTCACGCCAGTCTGCAAGCGGTTGTCCGGCGGAATATCGTCCTTGGGAATATCGATGCGCCGCGAGTTCGCCGGGTCGTCCGGATCGCCGAGCTTTTGCAGCGCGATCTGCCCCTTGCGTGACAGCATCCAGTTGATGAAAACCTTGGCCGCGTTGGGATGGGGCGCTTGATTCATGTAGCTCAAGGAGCCGCCGCCCGCCGAGAAGCTCGATCCTTCTTTCCATCGGTTGGTGTCGAAATCGTCGATCGGCAACCCCTGATTCTTCGCCCGCGCGGAATCCTTGCAGCCCATGCAGATGGCGTACTTACCCTGACCCAGCCAATTGGTCATCTGCTGGAAATTTTTCGCGTATGATATATCCATCCCGCCGAAGAATTTCTTCATGTACTCAGGACCGATTTCCGGGTTGAAGTACCAAAACTGCATGGTCGCGCCCAAGCCGGTATCGCGCGGATCGAGGGAAACGATCTTGCCCTTCCACTTGGGATTGAGCACGTCGACGTAGGATTTAAACTCCTTGGGATTGACCAGATTGGTATTGTAGGCCAACTGAGCATTGCTCGGCGAGCCGATGAAGGCAAAGATATATTTGCCCTCGGGATCGGCGTAACGATGCTCCTTGCCGTACCACTTGGTGAGATCGGTGACTTCCGGGAGTACCAGTAACGGCGCCAGCGGATCGAGCACCTTGCCTTTGTAGAGCGTGTTGTAAAGGCTGTTGGTGCCGCCGCTGTAAACATCGGCGATGAACTTGCCGCCGCGCCGCTCGGCGATGATGCGGTTGGTCAGATCGTTGCCGCGGCCGGTGACGGCGACGACGTTGATGCCCGGATAGTCGCGTTTGAAATCCTTGAGCAGTCCTTCATAGCGGTAGATGTAGACGTTGACCTGGCCCTCTTTCTTCGCCGCCGCCAGCGTCTGCTCCCAGTCCTTTTTCCAGTCGAATTGGGCGGCTTGGGCGGAGGTGGCGAGTGCCCACAGTACCAACCCAGTCAAAACCGCAAGGGCAAAAATTTTTTCGCCCCGACGAAATTCAATACGCTTAACCATGCCCCCTCTTTCTTCGCTGCGATAACAAGAACCGCGCCGAACCGGCACCGGCAGAATATTTCCCGATGGGCTGAGCATTGTCAACCGGCTCAGCCGACAGTCTACTTCTTCGCTTCGATCGCCGCCATGATCTCCTTGGCGAGATCGGCGATCGGTTTTTGATCGGCGTACTCCGGCCTGACCACGTCGAAATATTTGCCGTCCGGCACCATGCGATTGGCCGGCGGGACATCGTCCTTGGGGATATCGATGCGCCGCGAGTTTGGCGGGTCGTCGACATCGCCGAGCTTTTGCAGCGCGATCTGGCCGCGCCGCGACAGGAACCAGTTGATGAACACCTTGGCGGCATTAGGATGGGGCGCCTGATTGGGCGAACTCAGCGAGCCGCCGCCGGAGGAAAAGCTCGCGCCTTCTTTCCACCGCCCCGAGTCGAAGTCTTCCACCGGCAAGCCCTGATTCTTGGCGCGCATGGAGTCCTTGCACCCGAAACAAATCGCATAGCGCCCCTGCGCCAGCCAGTCGGTCATCTGGCGAAAGTTCTTGGCGTACTGGATCTCCATGGTACTGAAAAATTTCTTGATGAACTCCGGCCCGAGCTCGGGATTGTAATAAAAGAACTGCATGGTGCCGCCCAGACCGCCGTCGCGCAGATCAAGCGCAACGATCTTGCCTTTCCACTTTGGCTGAAGCAGGTCCCAATAGGACTTGAACTCCTTGGGATTCACCAGCGACGTATTGTAAGCCAGTTGCGCGTCGCTCGGACTGGCCAGATAGGCAAACACATACTTGCCCTCGCCATCGGCGTAGCGATGCTCTCTGCCGTACCACTTGGACTCGTCGGTCACTTCGGGCAGGACGAACGTCGGTTTGATCGGATCGAGCGCTTTGCCTTTGTAGAGCACGTTGTAATTGCCGCCCGGACCGCCGCTGTAAACGTCGGGAATAAATCTACCGGCGCGCCGCTCCGACATGATCCGCGTCGTCAGCTCATTGCCCCGCCCGGTAACCGACACGACGTTGATGCCGGGAAACTCGCGCTTGAATTCCTGCAGCAAACGCTCGTAGCGGTAAATGTAGACCGTCACCTGCCCTTCCTTCTTGGCCGCGGCAACCGTCTGCTCCCAATCGGTTTTCCAATCGAGCTGGGCGGCCGACAGCTGCGCAGCGATCGAAAAGAGGATCAGACCGATCAGACCCATCCGTCCGAACCGACAGACAATCCCCAATGGCTGGCCTTGCCCTGGTTGACGCTCGTTAGGCATACAACCCATCAATAAACCCCGAATGATCCAACGCCCGCAAATAATGCAAATCCCACAGCGCCAGCGGCGACTGCTCTTCCGCCTCGGGATTCTTCATGCAGCAGAGTTTATAGGCATTGGCCACCGCTTCATGGTCGGGATAGGGCTTGGGCGCGAGCTTGGCGACGCTGCGGTACTGAACATTTTTGCATTCCGGCTCGCGCTTGCGCAGCCCTTCGAGGATCGCCTCGGTTTCGCCGCGCCGCGTGCGCGCGAAGTGGATGCCCATGATCTGCGCCTTAACCAGCCGCTCAGCCAAACCAGGCTTGCTTTCCAGGGTCGCAATGTTTGAAGTCAGCGTCGGCCCGTTGATCATCGGCAGCCGGTCGAGCGCCAGCGCATGCATGCCCGCCGCTTTGAACTTGTCGGTGTTGCCGGTGACGAAGATGGCGTCGACTTTTTTCGACTTGAGCACGTCCATCTGCATTTCCTTGAATGCGTTGTTCGACTCCGACAACTCCACCCACTCGACGTCGGTCAACTTCAAACCGCCGCGCATGACAAACAGCATATGATTGCCGCGCGGGTGGTGATAACCGCCGATGGAGTCGACCAGCGTAGTGTCGCCAATGCGCTTACCGCGCAGGTCGGCCATGGACTCAATCGGAAAATTAGTCACCAGCGTATCTCTGGTATCGTTCGACGGTGAAGTCAGGCAGACAATCGGCTTGCCACGCTTGACCAGCAAGTAGGGCGAGATGTGATTGCCCGAGACGAAATCGACATCGCCGCCGAACAACGCCTTCTCCGCCGCCTCCGAGCTATCGCAAAACTCGAAGCTAACCTTGAGCCCGTTCCGCTCCCAGATCCCCGCCTTATCCATCACCTCCCAAATCGGCAAGTGCGAATAAGCGCGGAAGAAACCGCGTATCTGCATTGCATTTTGCTCAGGCATAACTTCTCCTTGAATGCTTAAGATTATTTTCTCGCAAAGGCGCAAAGACGCCAAGTTCAGAAGAAGATTTTTTTTCTTAAACCTTTGCGCCTTGGCGTCTTTGCGAGAGATATTCCGAATCCGAACTCTGATTTATTTCTCCATCTACTTCAAAATCTCACCCAACAGCTTCTGCACCGGCTCGGGGTCGAGGAAACCGACAACCTCGTATTGCTTCCCAGCGCCGCGTTTACCGTCGGCCAACACTTCGTCCTTTGGAATATCGATGCGCATGGAATCCGAGGCTTCCACTTCTTTCACATTCATCACATGCTGCCAAACCATTTGTCCCTGGCGCGACAGATACCAATTGATAAATAGCTTGGCCGCGTTGGGATGGGGCGCGCGATTGATCAACGCGATGACGCTACTGCCACCGCCACCGATGGTGCCGCCCTCCTTGAGCTTATCCGGCGGCAGATCGTCCACCGGCAAGCCCTGCTGCTGCGCCTTGTCGATCTCCCGGCATAAATGGCACAGCGGAAACTTCCCGGTGGCCAGCCAATTGGTCCCCTGGCGCCGGTCGCGAAACAGCGTAATGTCGGTCTCGGTGTAAAACTTGCGCAGAAACTCCGGTCCCAAACCGGCGCGGTGATAGAGAATCAACACCGGCGTCGCCAGCGCCGCGCTGCGCGGGTCCTGCGCCAGGACTTTTCCCTTCCACTTGGGCTGGAGCAGATCCCAATAGGACTTGATCTCGTCGGGCTGCGCCAACTTGGTGTTGTACGAAATCCCGGTGGACACGATGGTGCCCTCGAACATGAAAATATATTTGTTCTCCGGATCGGCGTACCAAAGTTTGCCGCCATACCATTTAGCAGCATCGGTCACTTCAGGAAGAATGAAAGCCGGCGCGATCGGATCGAGCATCTTGTTGAGATAAAGCATGCGCGGCCCATTGGGCCCACTGGCGGTGATGTCGGCCAAATACTTCTCCGCCCGCCGCTCGGCGACAATGCGCGTCAGCATATCGGCAGCCCGCCCACTCGCCGACGTGACCTTGATGAAAGGGAATTCTTTGTTAAACGCCGCGATGATATCAGGGTGGGTGATCTCTTGCCCGCCGTAGAGCGACAGATGGCCTTCCTTCTTCGCCGCCTCAATCACCCGCTGCCAATCGGTTTGCCATTTGGGCGGCTCAGCCGTATGCGCGATTCCAGTGAATAGCAGCGCAACCGCCACGCCCCATTTTAGTCCGCGGGGCCGCATTTGGATTTTGGATTTTAGATTGTCGGACAAACACCTCGGCAAATGCATAACATACCGGCTCCGCCCTCCGATTCCCCAATCCAAAATCCAAAATCGGCAATCCAAAATCATCTGATGATCCTATCCGCTCGCGCCAACACGCTTGGCGGAACCGTCACGCCGAGCTGCTTCGCCGTTTTCAGATTAATGACGAGCTCGAATTTCATCGGTTGCTGCACCGGCAAGTCGGCAGGTTTGGTTCCTTTGAGTATCTTGTCGACGTAAGTGGCCGCGCGCCGGTATTGATCAAGGGTGTCTGCTCCGTAGGAAATGAGTCCGCCTGCCGCAGACCATAATGGTGAATCACCCATCGCTGGAATGCGATTTTTGACCGCAAGTTCCAAGAGTACAGGTCGATGAAAGCCAGTAAATTGTCCCGAAAAGATAATCAACGCCTGCGCCTGATTTTTTGTCATCGCCGCGAAAACGCCTTGAAACTGCTCCGGTTCGAGTACATGCAAAGCTTGAATTTGCACCCCCAATTTCTTCGCGGCTGATTGAGTCTCTCTTAACTCCTCCTGATCTCCGCCAGGCCCGCCGTGATATAGAACCGCAACGCGAGAGATTTTAGGAAATGCTTCCCTTAAAAGTTGTAAACGCTTTGCGCTCAAATCCGGCTGGACGTTGGTAAATCCCGTAACGCTGCCGCCAGGTTGCGCTAAGCTAGCTACCAGGCCCTCGCCGACGAGATCGCCCGCAGCACCTACGACAATTGGAATAATATTGGTTGCTTGCTTAGCAGCGACAGTAGCTTGCGTACCCTGGGTTACTATGACATCCACATTGAGCTTAACGATCTCGGCTGCCATAGGAGCGTAGCGATCGTCTTTGCCTTCAGCCCAACGGTACTCGACTGAGATGTTTTGCCCCTCAACATAACCTAACTCCCGCAATCCTTGGCGTAATGCCTCAATATTAGTTGGCATTGGAGAAGGACGGGAGCCGGAGAGCAAACCAATCCGGGAAATTATTTTCGCCTGCTGCGCCTCGGCAAGATGAACCATAGCCAATAGAATGGACACAAGTAGTAGGGAAATGACGCTTCTCAATTTCATTGGGCGCCTCCGACAAAATCGAAAATCCAATATCATCTGATGATCCGATCCGCCCGCGCCAACACCTGCGGCGGAACCGTCACGCCGAGTTGCTTCGCCGTTTTCAGATTGATGACCAACTCAAACTTCATCGGTTGCTGCACGGGCAAGTCGGCAGGCTTGGTTCCCTTGAGTATCTTGTCGACGTAAGTGGCCGCGCGGCGCCATTGATCGCGCCGATCATGTCCGTAAGAGATGAGACCGCCGGCCTCAGACCACTCGAGATTACCACTGATCGTTGGAATGCGAACTTTGGCCGCACGATCTAAGAGTTCTCGTCGATGAGGATTCGTAAAACTGCCGCTAAAGATAATCAGTGCCTGCGCGCGTTCCTTGGTCATCGTCGCGTACGCGCTCTGAAACTGGTCGGGTTCGAGAACATGCAACGGTTGAATCTGCACTCCCAATGTCTTTGCCGCTGTGTGAGTCTCCCTCAGTTCTTCCTGATCTCCACCCGGACCGCCATGGTAAATCACCGCCACGCGGGCGAGTTTGGGAAATATCTCTTTTAGAAGTTGCACCCGTTTTGCGCTTAAATCCGGGTCGATGTTAGTGAACCCGGTTACGTTTCCGCCCGGTCGCGCCAGGCTGGCAACTAGCCCCTCGCCGACAAGGTCGCCAGCGCCACCGACGATAATAGGAATCGTGTTGGTTGCTTGCTTGGCGGCGACGGTGGCTGCCGTGCCCTGGGTTACAATGATATCCACAGCCAGACTGACGAGCTCGGCTGCGAAGATAGCGTAGCGCTCCTCTTTACCTTCGGTAAATCGGTACTCGAACAGGATGTTTTTCCCCTCAACATAACCTAACTCCCGCAATCCCTGGCGAAACACCTCAATAGTAGGTGGCATTGGTGAAGAGCGGTTGCTGGAGAGCAAACCGATCCGGAACATTTTCTTCGTCTGCTGCGCCGCGGCAGGAACGCTAAAAGCCAAGAGGATCGAGCAAAACGCTCGCCGAGTGATTGTTTTACTCATCGGTTTTCCCTTCGCTTATTACCGTCCCGCTCTCAAGAACGACGTCCTTGGCAGACTATTTCGATCACTCACTCACCACAGCCGACTGATTCCGTAGGGATCGAATCCGGGATCGGCACTGACTAGAGTTATGTTCTCCACTTGTGCCTGGGCTACCAATAGTCGGTCGAAGGGATCGCCGTGATGTCTGGGAAGGCTACCCTGAACTTCTGCGTATTCCACGGTGATAGGCAGAACGGTCAATGCCAAATCGGTTATCGCTCGGTGCATCCACTCTCGATACAACATCGACAACGACAACTTGCCTAATCCAACTTTGATCGCAATCTCCCAGATTGTGCCCGCACTCAGAACCAAATCGTTGCCGGGGTCTTGCAACGCCGTCGTCGCTTGAAGGCCAAGTTTTGAAGGATCATCCACCGCCCAGATGACAGCGTGAGCATCGACAAGCAGCCTCACTCCATGTACTCCTTGAAATCATCGAGCGGCGCATCGAAGTCTGGGGCCATGTACGTCACCGTGCCGCGCATGCTACCGAGCTTGCGCTTTGCCGGTGGCGTTGCGGCAGGGAGCAAACGAGCTACGGGCACGTTCTTTTCCGTGATGATGACCTCATCGCCAGGCTTGAGATTGTCTATCAATTCCGAAAGTTTCGCCCTTGCCTCTTTGATCGATACAGCGGTCATGGGGTTATGTCCTCCTAGCAGTCTGCGGGCAGTAGCGCTAATGTTTCGCCGATTGCCGTTTCAATTCTTGTTTCGTGAAGTCCATTCATCCGATCTACAAACCAGCTAACATTAACTTACTTTTGGCCGTCAGTTTCAAGCTTTTCTCCGTGAACCCACCCATCCGAGATCTGCTGCGCTAGGAAAATTTCTCTCACCCCTTACCCTTCAGCCCTTACCGTTTTCGTTGCTCCAACACTTCCTTGACGAACTTCGTAATCGGCTCCTGATCCATCCACTCGGCGCGGTCGACGAAGGGCGTGCGGCCATCGTCGACTTCGGGGCGGCGGTTGGCGCGCGGCACTTTGTCTTTGGGAATATCGATGCGCATGGAATCCGGGCCGTCGTTGCCTTGGGCAAATAGCCGTTGATAGGCCATTTGCCCCTCGCGCGACAACAGCCAGTTCAGACCGACTTTAGCGGCATGGGGATGGGGCGCCTTGTTGATCAGCGCCACGCCGCCGGAGCCGCCGGTGATGTAGGTCCCTTCCTTCAAGTGGCCCGGCTTGAACCAATCCACCGGCAACCCTTGCACCTGCATCAAGTCCAAATCCATGCGCGACACCGGGCCGAAGATCGAGATCGCGTACTTGCCACCGGCCAGCCAATCGCCCATCTGCCGGGTATCGCGGCTGATGACGATATCGGTCTCGCTGAGGATGCGCCGGATGAAGTCGCGCCCGAGCTCTTTGTGATGGTAGAAAAAGCGCATGGCGTCGCCCGAGCCGCCCTGGGTCGGATCGTAGCCGACGATCTTGCCCTTCCATTTGGGATTGAGCAGATCCCAGTAGGACTTGATCTCGGCGGGATTGACCAGCTTGCTGTTGTACGCCACCACCATGCGGTTCTCGCCGTTGAAGTTGAGCAGATAGGAATTCTCCGGATCGACATACTGCAACTTGCCGCGCCACCACTTGGAACCGTCGGTCACTTCAGGCAACACCAACTGCGGCGGGATCGGATCGAGCGCCTTGGCTATGTAGAAAACATTGTAGCCGGTGGTCATGCCGTTGAGATAAATATCGGCGAGAAATTTCTCACCGCGCCGCTCCGACATCATCCGCCGCGCCACGTCGGCGCCGCGATTGAACACCCCGGTGATTTTAATCTCCGGATATTTCTTGTTCATTTCGCCGAACAGCCCTTCGAACTCCGGGCTGCCGTAAAGGGTCAACTGCCCTTCCTTTTTCGCCGCCGCCAGCGTTTGTTCCCAGTCCTGCTGCCACTTCGGGGCCTCGGCAGCTTGCGCCCATGCTGCCGACAGCAACAGCACCGCAACGACGAGCCATTTTGGATTTTGGATTATCGGATCGAAATCCGGCGCCAGTGCTATGACTAGTATCCGTTCGATACCGTCCAATAAACCAATGTCGTTTCACCGTGCTCTCCCCCAATCCAAAATCCAAAATCGAAAATCCAAAATTCTTCATCACTTTTTACCCGCCGTCTGCGCGTCCTTAATCACCTTGGTCACCGGCGCCATATCCAACCACTCCGGCCGGCCGGCGTAAATATACTTGGCGCCCTTCTGGCGCCGGTAGTTGGCCGGGATCACGTCGGTGGAAATGTCTTCGCGCATGGACTGGCGCACGTCGTGCAGCTCGGCGTAAACCTTTTGGTAAGTCTCCTGGCCCTCGCGGGACAAGAGCCAATTGATCGCAACTTTTGCCGCGTTGGGATGGGGCGCGTTCTTGAATAGATTGATACCACCCTGGGACGGGCCGACGAAGGCGCTCTCTTTGAACTGGCCCGGCTCGAAAAACTTCACCGGCAACCCCTGCTTGGCCGCGTCTTCGACATCGCTGATGAAAAACGCCAGCGGGTATTTCCCGGCGCCCAACCAATCGTTCATCTGCCGGCCGTCGCGCGAATAGGCCAAATCCATCTCGCCGAAAAAGCGCCGCACGAACTCCGGCCCCAGATCGGGATGGTTGAACAGAAAGCGCAGCGAGTGCGCCACCGTGCTCACCCGGTTGACATCGTAGACGACGATCTTGCCCTTCCACTTGGGATCGAGAAAGTCCCAGTAGGATTTGAACTCGGCGGGGTTGACCAGCTTGGTGTTGTAGGCGTTCTCGCCGCCATGGACGTTGCCCTGAAAGACAAAGACATACTTGTTATCGGGATCGGCGTAGTGATGCTTGCCGCCCCACCACTTGGACTCGTCGACCACTTCGGGAAGAATCAGCTGTGGCCGGATCGGCTCAAGAATATTGGCCTTGTAAAAAACCACGTTGGGCGTCACCACGCCGTTGATGAACAGATCGACGATATACTTGCCGGCGCGCCGCTCCGACATCACCGCCTGGCCATGCTCGCTGCCCTGGCGAATGGTATTCGACGAAACCTTGATCTCCGGATAGCGCCGCTGAAACACCTCGAAAATCTTCTCGTAGCCCTGACTGCCGTAAAATGAAATGCCGCCTTCCTTCTTCGCCGCCGCCAGCGTTTTCTCCCATTCAACACTCCAAGCATCCGCGGCCGAAGCTGTCTTAATCTGACCGAACACGAACACGATCACGAGCCACGACAACACTCGCATCTTGCTATTCATCACCCATCACTCCATTACTCCAGCACTCCATCAATCCAATTTCAGCACATCCTTCCACTTCGCCGCCGCCGCCCGCCGCGTCTCCTCGGGAAAATAGCAGGTCTTGGCGTACTGATCTTTCCAATGGTACGGCTGGCAGGCGTTGATGATGGCGACCGAGTTGGTGAAGTTGCGCGCGGCGCGGGCGTCGGGGGTGATGCGCGGGTCGAGCGGCGTGCTCCAGGCTTCGGTGATCGTATTGATCGCCGTGGCCGGATCGCAGCGCGTCGCCATCGCCCACATCACATCGTCGATGTTCGACGGATCGACATCGTCGTCGACGATGATGACAAAGCGCCGGTGATAGCCGTAGGTCGAGCCCAGCATCGCCATCGCGGCGCGCTTGGCGTGGCCGCCGTATTTCTGTTTGATCGAGATCGCCGTGATATAGCGCGTCTGATATTCCCACACGCCCTGCACGTCGGTGACGCCGGCTTTCTCTAGTGCGAGCCAGACATTGGCGGCACTCAATGGCACCGACTTGCCGGAGATCCCCGGTGGCATGCCGAAAATGATCGGGTCGTTGCGGTAAAAAACGTTTTTAACCTTCACCACCGGCTCATTGCGCGTGCCCGAAGCGTAGTAACCGGTCCATTCGCCGAACGGCCCCTCGGCCCGGCTGTCTTCCGCCGGCGGCACGATGAAACCTTCAACGCAAAGCTCGGAAGTCGCGGGGATCGGCAGGCCGGTTTCTTTGCCACGAACATATTGCACCGGCGCGCCGAACAGCCAGCCGGCGATCTCCAATTCTGAAACACCCCAAGGTTCGTACCAGCTGGCGACCTTTTGCAGCACCGGATCTTGGCCGAAGCTGATGACCACCGGACAGCCTTTGCCCTGGGCCCAATATTTCTCGCGGATCAGCCGGCCATGCTTGCCCGGCGAAATCCAAATGCCCAGCGTGTTCTTATCGTGCACGCAGACGCGGTAAGTGCCGACGTTGGTCCACTGGCCGTCGGGATCCTCCATGATCACCATGCAGCCGGTGCCGATGTAGCGCCCGCCATCTTCCTCATGCCAACGCGGCGTCGGGAATTTCAGCAGATCGATCTTGTCGCCGCTATCGCAGTTCTCGGTGATCGGCCCGGATGAAACCTCCACCGGCTTGACCGGTGTCTGCTTGCCCAGCCGCTCTTTCCACTGGCGAATGATATCCAATCCAGTCAGCTGCGGATCGAGCCCGAAAGCCAGCGCCGTGGTCGCCGCCGAACAAACCGGATTGGTGACAACGCGGAAACCCTTCGGATAGCCTTTAATCTCGTCGAACAAGACGACCTTGGGATTATTCGCCCGCGCCGCCACTTCGGTGATCGCGCCCAACTCCAAATCCCAATCCGCCCCTTTCACATGACGCAGCTCCCCGAGCTCGTCCGCCGCCGCCAGATAACCGCGCAGATCCGTGTAAACCAGTGAAGTTTCAGTTCCCATCGTCAGTTCCTTTTCGCATCCGGCATCCGAACATTATCAATTCTCCATTATCCATTCTCAATCGTTCAGCATCCATTCTCAATTATTGCTTCCCCGCCATTTTCAACGCTTCATTGACGACGTCGATAATCGGCTTCATCTCGATCCACTCCGGCTTGCCGGTGTCGAGATATCTAATGCCGTCCAAGCGCCGGCCCTGCATCGGCACGTCGTCCTTGGGAATGTCGATGCGCAGGGAATCCGCTGGACTCTCGGCGGTGCTGGTGCGCTTCTGCAAGGACATCTGCCCAGCGCGCGATAGTAGCCAGTTCAGGAACACCTTCGCCGCGTTGGGATGGGGCGCGCGGTTGACCAGCGCCACGGTGCCGAACTGCTGCACCAGGCCGCCGCCTTCCTTGAAAACCCGCGGGCCGAACGGTTCCACGGGCAAGCCTTGCTGCTTCAAGGTGTCGGCGTCGCAAAAGAAACAGATTGAATACTTGCCGCTCGCCAACCAATCCGGCCCCTGGCGGAAGTCGCGGAATAGAGTCACGTCCATTTCGGCTAACAATTTCTTGATGAAGCCAGGACCAAGCTCCGCATGATAGTAAAAAAACCGCATATTGCCGGCGCCCGGCCCGGCCTCACGCATATCGCGCATGGCGATCTTGCCCTTCCACTTGGGCTGCAACAGGTCCCAATAGGATTTGAACTCCTTCACGTCGACAAGCTTGGTATTGTAGTGAATCGCGCCGTAGGTCGCCGAACCGACGTAGTTGAAGACGTATTGGTTTTCCGGATCGGAATACTGATGCTTTTTCAAATACCACTTCGATGAATCGGTGACTTCGGGGAGAATCAGCGCCGGCTTGATCGGATCGAGCGCCTTGGCGAGGTAGAACTGTTGATAGTTGGGGTTGCTGCCGGTGCTGGAGACATCGGCGATAAACTTTTCCGCCCGCCGTTCGGCGAGCAGGCGCGGCCCCAACTGATTGCCGCGGCCGGTGACGGCGGTCACTTTAATTTCCGGAAACTCCTTCTCAAAGTCCGGCAACACGGAGTCGTAGCCGCTGATATAAACGACCACCTGCCCTTCCTTCTTGGCCGCGTCGAGGGTCTTTTCCCACTCCTGCTGCCAAGTGGGCTTGGACTGCGCGGCGATGGAAATTGTCGCGGTACTTAGTAAAAAAACTATCCAGATAATTCGGATCAGCAATGGCATTGTATATCCGACTCTCGCTATCAGTTTCCTCCCCCGCCTCGGGGGAGGATCAAGGTGGGGGCAAGCAGCCCAGGCAGGACACGACCCCCATCCTGGCCTTCCCCCGAGACGGGGGAAGGAATAAATGCGCTCGGACGCACTCAAGACATCGACCGCTCAACCTCCGAGCCATTCTCCATTATCCATTTTCAATTATCAATTTTTTCCCGCCGCCTTCAGCGCTTCGTTCATGACTTCCAAGATCGGTTTCATGTCCTGCCACTCGGGCTTGCTGGTATCGAGATACTTGACGCCGTCGACACGGCGGCTGAGCCAATGAACATCGTCTTTGGGAATATCGATGCGCAGGGAATCCGCCGGATTCTCCGTGCCGTTCATGCTCTTTTGCAGCGCCATCTGCCCTTTACGCGACAATAGCCAGTTGATGTAGACCTTGGCGGCGTTGGGATGGGGCGCCCGGTTGACGATGCCGATGGTGCCGAACTGCTGCACCAAGCCGGCGCCCTCTTTGAACACGCCGGGGCCGAAGGTATCCACCGGCAGGCCTTGCTGCTTGGAGACATCGACCTCGCAGAAAAAGCAGATCGCCGCTTTGCCGACGCCGAGCCAATCGGTGCCCTGGCGATAATCGCGAAACAGCGTCACGTCCATCTCACCATAAAGCTTCTTGATGTAGGACGGGCCGACATCCGAGAGATGGTAAAATAGTCTGGCATTGCCCGAGCCCGGCCCCGGCACGCGAACATCCCGCGAGATGAGCTTGCCCTTCCACTTGGGGTTGAGTAGATCCCAGTAGGATTTGAAGTCTTTCACATTGACCAGCTTGGTGTTGTACGCCACCGAACCGTAGGTCGCCGAGCCGACGTAGCTGAAAACATATTGATTCTCCGGATCGGTGTAATGATGCTTGCCCTGGTACCACTTGGTCAGGTCGTTGATCTCCGGCAGGAGCAACACCGGCTTGATCGGGTCGAAGATCTTGGCCGGAAACAGTTGCTGATAGGTCGTGACGCCGCCGGAGCTGACCACGTCGGCAAGAAACTTCTCCGCGCGCCGTTCGGCGATCAGACGCTGGCCGATCTGCGAGCCGCGCCCGGTCACCGGGCTGACTTTGATCTCCGGGTAATCCTTCTGAAACTCGGGCAGCACTTCCTCATAGCCGCTGATATAGATCGACAGCTGCCCTTCTTTCTTCCCCGCTTCAACCACCTTTTCCCACTCCGCTTGCCAAGCCGGCTTGGCCTGGGCGGCAAACGAATCCCCGGCGCCGCTCAAGAAAAGCAGTGCCATCATCAGCCGCAGCGCTGCTTTAACATAATTGGTCATTTTTCGATTCTCCTTACTTCTTTCTTTGCCCCAACGCCTTTTCGACGATGTCATAGATCGGCGTCATGTCGATGTATTCGGGTTTGTCGACGAACAGATACGGTTTGCCTTCAACCCGGCGCAGATCGCTACGCACGGTCTCCTTGGCAACGTCGTTGCGCAAGGATTCTTCGGAATTATTCGGTGTGTTGGTGGCGCGCTGCAGCGCGGTCTGCCCTTCGCGCGACAGCAGCCAATTGGCAAAGACCCGCGCCGCGTTCGGGTGAGGCGGCTGGCTTGGCAACGCGATGGAGCCCATGTTGCCGGCGGTAATCATTCGGCTTTCTTTCCACTGCGCCGTGCGGAACTCGTCCACGGGCAATCCCTGCGCTTTGATTTTTAGGATGTCCGAGCAGAAAAAGCAGATGGCGAACTTGCCATGGGCCAGCCAGTCCGTCGCTTGGCGGATCTCCTGGGTCAGGGTCACGTCCATCTCGCTGTAAAGCCGGCGAATAAATTCGGCCCCAAGCTCGGGCGTGTGATAATAACCGCGCAGCGCAATGCGCTGGCTGCCGGAAATCTTCGGATCGCGCGAGAGAATTTTTCCTTTCCACTTGGGATTGAGAAAATCCCAGTAGGAGCGGATCTCGCCGGCTTCCACCGACTTGGCATGATAAGAGACATATTCGCTGACGCTGCCCAGATAGGCGAAGATATACTGGTTCTCGGCGTCGATGTAATGATGCTGTCCCTGCCACCACTTTGACTCATCGAGCACTTCGGGCAAGATCAACGCCGCGCGCACGCTGTTGAGAATCTTGGCCTTGTAGAAAACTTCATAGGCGGTGGTCGCCCCCGCCATGTAGGCATCAACCATATATTTACCGGCGCGCCGCTCCGCCATGATGCGCGGCGCCAGCGTATTGCCGCGCCCGGGTGTCTGGACGACGTTGATCTCGGGATATGTTTTTTGGAACTGCTGCGCCACCGCGCCCAACTCGCCCTCGGCTTGCAGAAGATAGAGCGACAGCGAACCTTCCTTTTTGGCCGCCTCCACGGTCTTGTCCCATTCCTGCTGCCATTGGGGCCGCGGCTGCGCCGCCAAGGCGGCGGTAACCGAACCAGCAAACAGCCAGAGAGCGGCAACTCGACTTGCGACACGAATCATTTTCATCGCGGGAATCGTAGCTTCATCGCCGACTTGGAAAGACAGATATCCGATGGGCCGAAAAGATAACCGGCGAGCGCGGTCGGAAGCTCGCGTGGCACTCCAACTCCGAAATTGTCAATTCTCCATTCTCAATTAATTATTCGCCGCTTTCGGCGGCAAAATATGCGCGAAGCCGCCCGCCTTGCCGACCTTGATCGATTCCTCCAAATGGGTATCGATGATCGGCCCGTTGGGATCGCGAAAGACATTGATCGGGTCCAACCCCTGCTCGACCTTTTTGATCTCGCGGACGAGCATTTCGCGGTACAGGACGATGCCGCGGTCCGAGGTGCCGAGCCGCTCGCGGGTGCGATCATGAACTGGCCCCTGAGTCTCCCACGCCATGAAGTCCTGGGCATCGACCTCATCGAGGCGATGCCTGGCGAAGGGATGACTCTGATCGGGCGGATTTTTGAACGGCTTGCGATAATTGACCGGCACCTCACCGTCGGCCGGCCGCGGCCCGGCGGAGTCGGGAACAAAGTGAACGTAGACAACATAGGTATGGGTGTCGTCGATCGGCACGCGGATCTGCGTGCGATTGGCTTGGCGCAGCCAGGTGGGAAACAATAACGGATGTTCCTCGACCTTGCCGTCGCCGAATACCCGCCGTTTGACGATGCCGTATTCGCACTCTTCGGTCTCATATTTTACTAAATTGTCGATGGTGCCGCGGGTGGTGCTGGTGATTTTGAAGCCGTCGGTGACCAACTCCTGGTGGAGAATATGCAGGTGCGTCGTATCCACCGAGTTCTCCATCGCTTGCAACCAATTGCAATCGAGCTGCGGCAAGGCGCGCAGCCAATGCCAGCCATCCGTGCGCGCCCAGACATCCCACTTGGGTATTTCCGGCGCCGGCAGCGGCCCCATGTAGGCCCAGTACAGGCCGGCGAGCTTTTGCACCGGATAGGCTTTCTGTTTCACCGTGAGACAGAAGTTGCTCTCCTTGGGCTCCGCCGGGGTTTCCAGACAATTGCCCTGCACGTCGTAGAGCCAACCATGGTAGGCACAAGCCAAACCGCGCTCCTCGACTCGCCCATAGGACAACGACACGCCACGATGGGAACAACGGTCATGGAGCAGACCGACCTCGCCCTTGGTCGAGCGGAACAACACCAGATCCTCGCCCAGTCGGCGCAGAAACATGGTCGGCTTTTCCGGCGTCAGATCCGCGGCGATGGCGATCGGATGCCAGTAGCGGCGCAGCAATTCCCCCGCCGGCGTGCCCGGCCCGACCTGAGTCATCATGTCATTCTCTTCAGCAGTCAACATTGCGTATCCTCCAAAACCAGTGAACTCCGACCGAGTCCGAAATTATCGATTATCCATTGTCCATTATCAATTATCCCAACTACTTTCGTCCAGCCAACGCCTCGTCGATCAACTTGATCGCCGGATTGATATCCTTGGTCTCGGGATCGTCGATGTCGAAGTATTTCATGCCGTCGCGGCGCCGCTCGGCGGCCGGGATATGATCCTTATTGACATCAATACGCCGCTAGTTCTTGGGGTCGCCGGGGGTGCTCATGGTTTTTTGCAACAAAGTCTGCCCCTCGCGCGATAGAAACCAATTGATAAACACCTTGGCGGCGTTGGGATGGGGCGCGCGATTGACTAACGCCAACTGACCGTAGGCCGACGAGATGTTCACGCCCTCTTTGAAATGATGGGTCTCGAACTCGTCCACCGGCAAGCCTTGGGCTTTCGCCTTGGCCGTTCCCGAACTCTGCATCGGCAGCAGCGCCGCGACTTTCCCCGCCGCCAGCCAATCCATCGCCTGGCGAAAGTCACCGCTCATGGCGACGTCCATCTCCTGGTAAAAGCGCCGGAGAAATTCCGGGCCAATATCGGGGTGATAGTACATGTATTGGATCGTCGGTCCGACGCCGCGCAGTTTGCGAATATCGATGGACCCGACCTTGCCTTTTAGTTTGGGATTGAGAAAGTCCCAGTAGGAGCGGAAATCCTTCGGATTGATCAGCTGGGTATTATACGCCGGCGAGCCGCCCGACGAGACATTGCCCTCGTAGACAAACATGTAAGTCGCTTCTTTATCGACATACTTGTGCCGGCCTTCCCACCATTTGGAAGTATCGGTGACCTCCGGCAGCATGAGCGCCGGCCGCAGCGGATCGAGCATCTTGCCCAGATACAGCACCTGGTACAGCGACGTCCCGCCGCCGCTATATACATCGGCGAGAAATTTTTCCGCGCGCCGCTCGGCGACGATGCGCGGCGCCAGCTGGGTGCCGATGCCCGGCACCAGGGTCACTTTGATCTTCGGAAAGGCCTTTTGAAACAGCCCGGCTTCAACCACCGCGGCGTAACCGGAGATGTAAATCGTCAGCTGCCCTTCGGTCTCGGCCGCTTTGACGGTGCGTTCCCAATCCACTTGCCAGGCCAGCTTGGACTCGGCGGCGTGCACGGAACCGATGAAGCAGCAAAGCAGAAACGCGATAAGTCTTGCCAGATATTTCATGAAGCATTCCAACGAAGCTGATACCGACGCACCATCGTCTTGCCGCCTTCCCCTCGACGGGGAAGAGCCTGTCCTGAGCGAAGTCGAAGGAAGTGAGGAAGCGGTGCCATCGATTTCAATGGCGTGCGCAGCACCCCCATCCTGGCCTTCCCCCATCAAGGGGGAAGGAAAAGATCCGCAACCTTGAACTTTTGAACCGTTGAACCTTGAACGAAATTCTATTCCGGACTAGCCACCTGATGCGACAGCATGATCTCTTTGCGCTGCTTGGCCGACTCCAACATCGCCAAGCATACCTCTAATGTCGCCGCGCCCCAGCGGCCGCCGTGAAACACCGGTCGGCCGTTGACCACGGCGTCGTACAACTCTTCCACTTCGGCTTCGCGCCCACGGCTACCCGCCGGCAGATTAATTTCCCGCTGCTCGGTCTCGCCGTAGATCTTCAAGCCGTCCGGCGTCTGGCGGATGTCGCCCTTCTGGCAGCTAACCACGGTGTGGCCGAAGAACGGCTGTTTGCGCTCGCCTGACCAGACATGGCTGTACTCGCCCTCGCGTTTGCCGCCGAAGCGCATGCCTTCTTTCAGCTGCTCTTCCTCCTCGGCGCTGCGCACCTCACGCAAACTCTTTCGTACATTCAAATTAGTCTCCGGCGCGCGGTGCTGGCCGCCCTCGCCGACCCAGCTGAATAATTCCGCGGTGTCGAAGAAACCGTAGCCGCTATAAACCAGCGTCGCCGGCGTGCCGTCCTCGAATTCGAGAAAGCAGGTGTAGCTGCCTTCCCACTCCCGCGCCGGGTCCCAGACGCCGGTCATGGCGCGCACGCTACGCACCAGGCCGCCGCCAATCAAACGCACGATGTCGACATGGTGCGGTCCTTGATTGAGCACCACGCCGCGAGTCATGGCGAGCTCATGCTTCATGCGCGGCCGGTACATGAACTCGTTGTAGTTCCAGCTGTTGATCATACACAGCTTGCCCAACTCGCCGGACTTGACAATTTCGCGCATCTTGCGGATCGGCGGATCGAAGCTATGGGTATGGCCGCAGAGTAATTTAACGCCGTACTTGTCCGCCGCTTCGTTCATGGCGTCGCACTCGGCCAAGTTCATCGCCATGGGCTTTTCGACGATGATATGTTTTTTATTTTTCGCCGCGATGATCGCGTGCTCGGCGTGGAGCGAGTTGGGCGTGGCGATGTAGACCGCGTCGATGTTGGGGCTGGCGCAAAGTTCTTCGACACTGTTGAAACCTTCGCCCCGGTACTGCTCGCGAAACTTGGCCACCGCGTCGGCGCGCATGTCGGCGGCGGCGGTGATTTTGATAAACGGCAGTTTGGCGATGGGCGGCATGATCTGCGTACTCGCCACGCCCAGCCCGGCCATGCCTAGTCGTAAAACCTCACTCACGGATTTCTCCTCACATGTCGAAGAACACCGTCTCGCCACCGCCCTGCAAGCGAATGTCGAAACGGTAGACAATTTTTCCATCGCGCTCGCCGCGCTGGGCGAGCAGAGTTTTGCGCCGCGCCTTGTTCTTGACCGAATTTAACACCGCGTCGTCGCCGTTGGCCGGCTCATCGGCGAAATAAATCCGCGTGAAAGCGTGCACCAGCATGCCACGGGCGAAAATCACCACGTTGATATGCGGCGCTTGCACCGCGCCGTCGTTGCCCGGCACCGGGCCGGGTTTGATGGTTTCGAAGCGGTAAAAACATTTCGCATCGGTGCCCGAACGGCCCCAGCCGGTGAAGCTTTTATCGAGCGGCTTTTCCTGCTTGTCGTCCGGATGATTGTAGCGGCCGTAGCCGTTGGCCTGCCAGATCTCCACCATGACGTCCGGTATCGGCACGCCGTCGCCGTCGAGGACTTGTCCTTCGATGCAGATGCGCTCGCCTTGGGTCGATGCGCTGGCCATCAAGTTCATCGGTTGGCGGGTCATGCCGATGGAGTAAAACGGACCGACGGTTTGCGATGGAGTTTCCTTGCTCATTGCGGTCCCTCGAAGGGCGTGGCTTGCCGGCCGCGCAGGACGACATCGAAACGATAGCCCAAAGCGAACTCCGGCTCGGTCACGTCATGGGCGTAGCTCGCCATCAAACGCTGGCGTCCAGCCTTGGTCGGCACCGAGTTGAAAATCGGGTCGAGCGGAATCAACGGATCGCCGGGAAAAAAGAATTGCGTCACCAAGCGGGTCACAAACGCCGGACCGAAGAACGACAAATGAATATGCGCCGGCCGCCAAGCGTTGCTGTGATTGAGCCAAGGATAGGCGCCCGGCTTGATCGTCAAGTAACGATATTCGCCACGCTCGTTGGTCACGCAGCGCCCAGCGCCGGAGAAGTTAGGATCGAGCGGCGCGTTGTGCTGGTCCACCGGATGATGATAGCGGCCGGCGGCGTTGGCCTGCCAGATTTCGATCAGCGTATTGGGCACCGGCCGGTCGTCTTCGTCGAGCACCCGGCCAACGACGATGATGCGCTCGCCCATCGCCTCCTTGCCGCTGTCGGCGCTGCGCGTCAAATCGTTTTCGCCCGGCGCCAGCTTGATGTCGCTGAACAGCGGCCCCGTGATCTCGGACAATGTCTGCTTGAGCGGCAATAATTTTTTCAACGGCCCACGTTTCACTGACGAGCCGTAGTCCTTGAAGCTATACGGCGGGTGGGAACGCCAGTCGCGTGGGTTGTAGGTTTTAATTTCCATGGTGAGTGCCTGCTTCGTTCAGGAATCCTTTCACCACGAAGACACGAAGGTTTCGGATAATAATTCCGATCTCTGTGTTCGGAGCCTGCCCTGAGCCTGGCCGAAGGGTGTCCTCTGTGGTGAAAAATCCTATTTCCCTTCCGCTTCCATCTCTTTATACACCCGCTTGGCGACGGCGAAGGCCGAGTTGGCCGCCGGCGCGCCGGCGTAGACGCCGACTTGCAGCAGCACCTCTTTGACTTCGTCCTGAGTCACGCCGGTGTTGCGGGTGGCGCGGATGTGCGCGCCCAGTTCGTCCAATCGCCCCAGCGCCGCCAGCATGGAAATCGTCAGCATGCTGCGTATCCGTCTCTCCAACCCCGGCCGGGTCCACACCGCCGCCCAGGCATGCTCGGTGACGTAACGCTGCCAGTCGGCGTCGAAGTCGGTTTTATTGGCTTCAGCGCGGGCGACATAGGCTTCACCCAACACCGCCTTGCGCACCGCCATGCCTTTATCGAATAGCTCGTCAGCCAAGCTCCACCTCCTGCAAGAATTTTTCCATACGCTCGGCCACCGCCGCCGGCTGCTCGACGCAGGGCAAATGGGCGGCATTTTCAATCAGCGCAAAGCTTGCGCCGGGGATCAAGCTCGCCAGCTCGCGCCCCAACTCCGGCGGCGTAGCGATATCTTCGGCACCGCACAGAACCAGCGTCGGTTTGCCAATCGCGCCCACCGCCTGGCGGAAATCGGCGTCGCGCAAAACCGCGCAGGTGCCAACGTAGCCATCAGCGGAAGACTGCCGCAGCATCAGCGAATAACCGCGCACGTCTGCTTTGCATTTCTCGCGAAAGCCGGCGGCGAACCAACGCTCCATCGTCATCTGGACTAGGGAATCGACGCCCTCGGCACGCACTTTATCGATGCGCTGCTGCCAAGCTTCCGCCGTGCCGATGCGCGCGCCGGTATCGGACAACACTAGCCCGCGCACTCGCTCAGGATGATATAACGCCACCGCCTGAGCGATCAGCCCACCCACCGACACGCCGCACATCACCGCCGCAGGAATATTCAAAGCATCGAGCAGCGCCACCGCATCGCCGGCCAAATCGGCGGCGCCATAAGGCGGCGCCGGCGCTTCGCTGAGGCCATGACCGCGCAGATCGTAGCGAATCACGCGAAAGCGCGCCGCCAAACGCGCCGCCACGCCGTCCCAAATGCGTAGATCGCTGCCCAACGAGTTGGCAAACAACAACGCCGGTTTATCCGCCCCGCCGTCGACCCGGTAATGGAGCACGAAATTTTTCAACTGGAGAAATGCCATGGCGATTTTCCTAGGCCGCCGCCGCTTCAGCCGTTTGCAACCGCGGCATCACCTCCGCCGCCCACTGGCGCATGGTCTGGCGATAAACTTTCGGCGGCAAGGTGAGCAAAAAATTCGTGATGCCGCGCTGCGCCAGCTCGGCGATGCGCTTGGCGCACTGGTCCGGCGTGCCGGCGATGGCGAAGCGTTGCTGCAAGTAATCGGTGATGAGGCTCGGATCGGCGCGCTCGTCGATTTTTTTCGTCACATCGAAGCCGTCCATAAACCGTTGCACGCCCGGCCGATCTTCCGGCGGCACGGTCTCCAGGGTGAAACGAAAATTTTGATGCGCCCGGTTGGCGAGCCGGCCGCGCGCGATGGACCGCGCGCGATCGCCGTCGTCGTCGACGCAGGCGATGCCGGCGCCGATCAATTCTATTTCAGCCGGATCGCGGCCAGCTTCGCGCGCGCCCAGCGCCACCTGCTCCTTGGCCCACTCGACCACGCGCAGGTCGAAGCCCGCGCCCAAGATCACGCCGTCGGCGACCTGACCGGCGGCGCGTAGCGCCCGCGGTCCCGCCGCCGCCACCCACACCGGCACGGGGAACCGTCCCGCCCGCAGCGGCACATCGCCGGCGGCGCGCTCCGCGCCCTTGGGCACATGGATGGTCCGGCCATTGACCAGCTCGCGGATCGTCCGCACGCCGGCGGCGAAGGTTGTCAGCGGTACCGCGGTGCGCGCCATCGCATAGGTCGTGCCGTCGCCGGTGCCCAAGCCGAGAATCGCCCGGCCCTGGGAGATCTCGTTGAGCGTCGCCGCCTGATTGGCCAACACCACCGGCTCGCGGAAAGTCATGGTCATGATCGCCGTGCCCAGTTGAATCCGCTCGGTGCGCAGCGCCGCCGCGGTCAAGACTTGAAATGGATCGAGGCCGCTCATGAGCGACTCGCTGAAAAAAATCCCCTGGTAGCCCAGCGCCTCGGTCTCAACCGCGCGGTCAACCTGCGCCGCGAACCCGCGCTCTCCGGCATTGCCCGCCAATGATAACTTGATCGCCATGATGATTTTGAAACGTATCCGACCGCTTGGCGTAAAGTCAACTTCTGTGGAAGAAGTAAGGAGTGAGGAGTAAGTAGTCAGGAGATTCCGGATTCCGGATTCCGGATTCCGAACTCCTTACTCCTCACTACTGATTCTGCTGAAAAACCCTATTGCAAATTTAGTATTCGCGCAACGAAAGCGCAGTGAGCATTGATAAAGGTAGCGGCAGACTTTAATTTGAATTCATGAGCGTACAACGGATGAGTTCACAGCGGAGTTTTTATCA
>CAMDBU010000051.1 GCA_945889495.1 Syntrophobacter sp. SbD2
GTTTGAAATGGCCGCGGTGCACCCCGCATAAGGGTCAAAGAGTGAGGTTTTTTCACAGCTACGGCAGGCGATGATGAAATCTATCACTGGCAGAACTATAGCCGCCGACACAGTGCGATTTACAATGGGGTTTTTCAGCAGAATCAGGAGTCAGGAGTCGGTCGCGAGGAGAACACGGCAATGAATTCAATCAGTGGAACAATTCTGTTCTGGTTTCTGACAACTGTCTTGTTGGCAATCGGCTCTCCCGCGCATGCGCAGCAGACCAAGAAAATCCCCCGAATTGGATTTCTTGGCAGCAGCATCGACGGATTCCGACAGGGCCTTCGCGAACTTGGTTACGTCGAGGGGGAAAACATCATCATTGAAAACCGAGAGGCGGAAGTAGATTCCGCACGCTCGCTGATGCGCGTGGAAGAATTGGTGCGTCTCAAGGTAGACGTGATCGTCACGGGTGGTGCGACAAACACCCGTGTCGCCAAACAAGCGACGACCACGATTCCCATAGTCTTTTTGCAAGATCCCGACCCGGTTGGAAATGGCTTCGTGACCAGTCTGGCACGGCCTGGGGGGAATATCACTGGGTTATCGTCAATGAGTGCGGACTTATCTGGCAAACGGCTTGAGTTGCTCAAAGAAGTCTTACCGAAGCTTGCGCGTCTGGCGGTGCTTGGCAATTCTGCCAACGCGGGCAACGGCACCCAGTTAAGAGAGACCGAACGCGCCGCAGAGGCATTTAAGATGCAGCTTCAATACCTAGATATACTAAGCGCTAAGGATATCGAGACAGCGTTTCGCGAGGCTAGCAAGGGACGGGCTGACGCGGTTTTTGTACTGCGGGGTCCTTGGCTGACTGCGCAGCGATCTTTGTTTGCTCAACATGCCGTAAAGAACCGGCTCCCGGCGGTGTACCCGCAAAGCAATTCTGTCGAAGCAGGCGGGCTGATGAGCTACGGCGCCAGCATCGCCGACATGGAGCGGCGCGGCGCAGTGTACGTGGATAAGATTTTGAAAGGCGCGAAGCCTGCCGATCTTCCGGTGGAACAGCCGAAGAAGTTCGAGTTCGTGATCAGTCTTACAGCAGCGAAGCAAATCGGTTTGACGATCCCGCCGAATGTGCTGGTGCGGGCGGATAAAGTTATTCGTTAGGCATGAGCCGGAGGCAGAATTCGGAAGTCAGGAGTCAGGGAGTCGGAATTCAGGAGTTGGTCGATGGGTGGAAGGCCCAGGAAGAAATGGCGCGTGAAATCGATGATGAAATTACTTCTGTTCTGCCTGCTGACAACGGTCTTGCTGACAACCGGCCCCACCGCCGACGCGCAGCAGCCGAAAAAAGTCCCGCGCATAGGCATGCTTACTACTAATAGCTTGGAGAGTTACGGCGCATTCCGACAGGGCCTGCGCGAGCTTGGTTACGTCGAGGGAAAAAACCTCATCATCGAACTTCTAAAGGCGGAAGGGAATTTCACGCGTGCGCAGGCACGCGCGGCCGAACTCGTGCGGCTCAAGGTAGATGTCATCGTCACGACGGGTGCGTCGGATACCCGGGCCGCTAAGGAGGCAACGCCCACGATCCCCATAGTCTTTTTGCAGGATCCCGATCCGCTTGGAAACGGCTTCATCACCAGTCTCGCGCGACCTGGAGGAAATATCACTGGATTATCCACGCTGGGCGCGGACCTATCTGGCAAGCGGCTGGAGCTGCTCAAAGAAGTCCTACCCAAGCTCACGCGTCTGGCGGTGCTTGGCAATTCTGCCAATGCGGGCAACGGAATTCAGTTAAGGGAAACCGAACGCGCCGCAGGCGCATTCGGGATGCAGCTTCAATACCTGGACACGCTAAGTGCCAAGGATTTCGAGACTGCGTTCCGCGCGGCGAGCAAGGAACGGGCTGACGCGGTTTTCGTCCTGGGCTTTCCTGGGCCCCTTTCCGAGCGAGCATTGCTCGGCCAAGAGGCGGTAAAGAACCGCCTCGCCGCGATCTACCCACAAATCAACTATGTGGAAGTTGGCGGGCTCATGAGTTACGGCACCAGCTTCGCCGACTTGGAACGGCGCGCCGCTTCGTATGTTGACAAAATTTTGAAAGGCGCCAAGCCAAACGATCTCCCGGTGGAGCAGCCGATGAAGTTCGAGTTCATCGTCAATCTCAAAGCCGCCAAGCAAATCGGTTTGACGATTCCACCGAATGTGTTGGTGCGGGCGGATAAAGTTATTCGTTAGGTATGAGCCGGAGGCCGGAAATCGGAAGTCAGGAGTCAGGAGATCGGATGAAGATGCGGTTCTGGATAGGCGCTTTGATTCTGCTTGTCTGCTTCAGTGCGGGACCAATCGAGGCCCAGGAGAAGTTTCGCTTCCCCATCGGCGAGTCTTCCAAAACTCTCAGCTACGGGCCGCTGTGGGTGGCGGCGAAGATGGGGTTCTTTGACAAAGAAGGTCTCGATGTCCCCATCGTCACCATGCGCGGTTCGCCGTTGACGATCCAGGCGCTCACCGCGGATTCGATCTACGTTGCCAACGCGACGGTGGACACGCTGATCAGCGCCTATGAGAAGGGCGCCAGCGATTTGACCATGATCGGTGGGTTGATCAACGGATTAGGCTTGTCGATGATCGGCGGCAAGCAGTACAAAACCTACGCCGATCTGCGCGGCACGACCATAGGCACGCAGACGCTGACTTCCGGCACCGGCTTCGCGCTGCGGTTGGTTCTAAAAGCCCACGGTATGGAGTATCCGCGCGATTACAAGCTGCTCAACATTGGTGGCGCGGCGGATCGCTATCAAGCGTTAAACTCGGGGCAGATATCTTCGACCCCAGTGGGCGTGCCTTTGGATTTGGTCGCTAAACAACAGGGCTACAACATCATCGGCTATTTCGCCGACGATGAGCCGAACTTTCAGTTCAATGTTTATATCGTCAAAAAAACCTGGGCCGAGAAAAACCGCCCGCTGGTGCTGCGCTTCATGCGCGCCATGGTCTCGACCATGCGCTGGATGAACGACAACCGCGACGCGGCTTGCGCTTATCTCAGCAAGGAAATGGTCATCAGTCTGGAGCATTGCCGCTACGCTTCGGACTACAATTGGAAGAGCAAGATTTGGGACCGCAACGCCGATCTCAATGTCGAGGGCGTGCGTACTTTGATCAAGATCACCGCGGAGCAGGGGATTTTGAAAGAGCCGTTGCCGCCGCCGAGTAAATATATCGATCAAAGTTATGTTAAGCAGGCTTGGGCGGAATTAGCTAAGAAGTAAGGGGTTAGGGGTAAGGAGTAAGGGGTGAAAAAAATGCCGCGAATCAACTTGATATTGTGCTTGCTTGTTGTTGGCTTTTGGCTTCCTTGGCATGGCGCGAACGCCCAGGACAAGATCAGCATGGGGCTGAGCTCAGTGAGCGCGCTGCATACCGCCACCTGGGTGGCCCAGGAGCGCGGGCTGTTTCGTAAACATAACATCGACGCCGAAGTCATCGTTACCGGGCAGGGCGGCACGGTCGGCATCGCGGCGCTGCTGTCCAACGATGTCCAAATAATTAGTTCCGCGGGCGACTTGTTAGCCGCGGCGGCGCTGCGCGGCGGCGAAGCCGTGATGCTCGCCGGTGTCGTCAACAAAGGTTTGCAGCGCATCTTGACGGTGCCCGAGATCAAAACCCCCGCCGATCTAAAAGGCAAGCGCGTCGGCGTCACGCGCATCGGCGCGGTTTCCCATGTCGTCCTGCAGATGATGATGCAGCGATGGAAGATGAATCCCGCCGACGTTCAAGTCATGCAGGTCGGCACCTCCCCGGATATGCTGATCAGTCTGGATAAAAAAGGCATCGACGCCGCGGTGTTGACCATCCCATCGATGTTCGTCGCCGAAGACCGCGGCTATCGCGTGCTCATCGACATGGCGGATACCGACATTTTTTACCTCCACACCATGATCGGCTCGACCCGCGCCTACGTCAAAAACAACCGCGACAAAGTATCGCGCTTTTTGAAGGGTTATTTGGAAGGCATCGCCTTCGTCAAGCAAAACCGCAAGGAGAGCATCGAAATCGTCAAGAAAAAGCTCCGCATCGGTCCGGCCCAGGAGCGTAATCTGGTGCGGGCGGTGGACTTGGTCGCCGATAAGTATTACGAGCAGGTGCCCTATACTTCGCAGCGTGGCGTTGAGACGGTGTTGGGGTTCATCGAGAAAGACAATCCCAAGGCCAAAACCGCCGACCCCAAGTCGTTCTACGACGACAGCCTGTTGCGCGAGATCGAGCAGAGCGGCTTCGTCAAGACGCTCTACGCACGTTGAGATGTTGGTTTCATAACTGGCTTCGCTGCGTATGGTCGCGGTGGCATATACCGTGCTAAGGTAGCGTCAAAACGGTGTGCAGCGAGATTGAGGGCCATCGGCGTGGATGTCGAAATAATTCGCCAACGAATTCGCGCCGGGAACTACCTCATCAAGAGCCACGCCATTCAACATGCTTTGAAGCAGGGCTTTGAACGCAAGCACATCGTTGACGCCGTGCTCGATGGAAACTTAATCGAGGAATACCCCGACGAACCACGGATGCTTTTATGCGGCAAAACCAACCTTTCGCCAAACGTCGACATATACTTGCATGTCGTTTGCGAATTTGCCGATCCGATGTACGTTGAGTTCGTGACCGCTTATATCCCGGATGAAACCGATTGGGAGAGCCCGCCATTTCGGCGGCGACGAAGAGAGAGGTGAAGTATGACGATCGAGACTGCACCTATCTGTAAAGAGCACCGGATTGCGAAATCATGGTGCAAAACAACCTTTGAGTACAGCGAAGACGGTATCGCCGTTCGCGTGCCGAATGTTTACGCATGGGTGTGCACGCTGGATGGCGAAGCCTCCTTCACCCCAGAAACCGTTGACGAGCTAATTACCACGGTGCGTGAACTGATCGAGCCGGCAAAACGGGCGCGGCAACGTCGATCGGGCCTGACGGAATACATCGTTTCAGTCATCTAAGTATCTTCGCCTTGATCGCATGCTGGCGTTTCGCCGCAATGGGTCGTTAACCGTAGTCTGATAATCATGCGCCGATGAAAAAGCTCACTGGATACTTCATCCTGACCTCGCTGCTTGTCACGACTTATGGCGCACCAACGGCGGCGCAGGAAAAGCTCCGCGTTGGCTTGAGTTCGGTGAGCGCGCTGCATAGCGCCATGTGGGTGGCTGAGCAAAAAGGGTTTTTCCGCCGCCATGGCATCGACGCGGAGATCATCGTCACCGGCCAGGGCGCGGCGACCGGGATCAGTGCGCTGTTGGCCAACGATATCCAGATCGTTAGCTCCGCCGGTGACTCACTGGTCAATTCCGCGTTGCGCGGCGGTGAGACCGTGATGATCGCCGCCGGCGTCAACCGCGGCTTGAATCGCATCATGGTGCGCCCAGAGATTAAAACCCCCGCCGATCTGCGCGGTAAAAAGATCGGCGCCACCCGGGTCGGCGCGGTGTCCCATTCGGTGCTCATGATGATGCTTAAGCGCTGGAACATTAACCCGAACGATGTTCAGGTGCTCCAGTTGGGCTCGTCGCCGAACATGCTGTCGGCCTTGGAGAAGGGTGGCATCGACGGCGCGGTGATGACCATTCCCTTTGTGTTTGTCGCCGAGGATCGCGGCTCGCGGGTGCTGATCGATCTGGCCGAGACCGATATTTTTTACTTACACACCATGCTCGCCTCGACGCGTAGTTTCATAAAAACCAAGCGCGACAGCGCGCTGCGCTTTTTGCGTGGCTTCGTCGAGGGCATCGCCTATTTCAAGCAAAACAAAAAAGAGAGCCTGGAGATCGTCCGCAAGAAGCTCCGGGTCAACGCCGATCAGGAGCGCAATCTGGAGCGCTCCTACGATTTACTGGCGGCGAAATATTACGAAGCGATGCCCTATCCGTCGCTGCGCGGCGTCGAGACCGTGCTCGGCCTGGTCGAAAAGGACAATCCCAACGCCAAAACCGCTGACCCCAAATCTTTCGTCGACGACAGTCTACTGCGCGAGATCGACGCCAGCGGCTTTATCAAGACGCTCTATCCGGCGCGCTAAGCTGGTTTTTCGCGGCGTGGAATCTTTTGCAATCCCTTGACAGATTCACGGCGCCTCGACTAAGTAATGAACAAGTTTCAAATTTACCAAGGAGGTAGGGAAAATGGCTTTAACACTATGGAAAGATTATAAGACCGTCAAAGTGGAAAAGGACGACGGCACGACTTGGGTGACTCTCAACAGGCCGGAGAAGCGTAACGCGATGAACCCACAGCTTCATTACGATATGCTCGAAGCTTTGACTGAACTGGAAGTCGACAAAGAGACGCAAGTGGTGGTGCTCACCGGCGCCGGGCCGAGCTGGTGCGCCGGGCAGGATCTGCGCGAATATTTCCGGGGCACCGATAACAACGCGCTGGAACGGCGCAAAGCTAGCTGGGCTTCGCAGGAATGGCGCTGGCGCCGGCTGTTTTACTTCCCCAAGCCGACCATCGCCATGGTCAACGGCTTCTGCTTCGGCGGCGCCTTTACGCCGCTCATCGCTTGCGACTTCGCCATTGCCTCCGATACTGCGACCTTCGGTTTGAGCGAAATCAACTGGGGCATTTTCCCCGGCGGATTGGTTAGCCGCGTGTTAGTCGATGCCATGAGTTATCGCGACGCCATGTGGTACATCATGACCGGCGATCCCTTCGACGGCAAAAGAGCCGCGGAAGTGAAGCTGGTTAATTTTTCCGTGCCACCGGAGAAGCTGCGCGAAGAAACCATCAAGCTCGCCGACAAGCTCAAGAAGAAAAACCCCGCGGTGCTGCGCGCCGCCAAGGAAGTTTACAAACACTGCCGCACCATGGACTACAGCCAGGCCGAAGAATACATGTCGGCCAAGGGCACCGCGCTCCGTCTCACCGACCCGGAGAAGGGCCGCGAGACCGGCATGGAACAGTTCCTCGACAAGAAGACCTATCGGCCGGGGTTGGGCGAATATAAACGCTAAAAAATTAATGGATAATGGATAATTGAGAATGGATAATTATCGGAGGGGCGCTGCCGCAACTATGTGGCAGTGCCCTCTTCGGTAATTTTTCTTTTCTTCCCATTATCCATTTTCCATTATCAATTATCCATTTTTCCTTTCTACGCTGAGCTGATCCATGGATTTCAATCTTCCCGAAGAACTGCAACTGCTGAAAGAGACCGTCCGCAAATTCGTCGACCGTGAGCTGATCCCGCTGGAGCGGGAGTGCCGGCCGGAAGGCGAGGATATGCCGGAGCAGTTTATCGCGCCGCTGCAAGAGAAGGCCAAGGCGATCGGGCTCTGGCTACTTGACGTGCCGCAGGAATACGGCGGCGCCCGCCTCGACTTGATGAGCCGTTGCGTGATCATGGAAGAGGTCGCGCGCACCATCGCGATTCCGTTTCGCTACGCGCCGATTTTTGGCCCGGAAGTGCGGCCGGTGCTGTTTCACTGCAACGACGAACAGAAAAAGAGATTTTTGCAGCCGGTGATCGACGGCAAAATCAAAATCTGCTTCGCCCAGACCGAGCCCGACGCCGGTAGCGATCCGGCCGGCATGAAGACCCGCGCGGTCAAAGACGGCGATCATTACGTCATCAACGGCACCAAACGATTTATCACCGGCGCCAAGAGCGCCGACTATGCGCAGGTGATCGCGGTCACCGATCCGGCCAAGGGGGCGCGCGGCGGCGTCAGCTGCTTCATGGTCAGCATGAAGGCGCCGGGCGTGACCCTGGAAAAGCTCTGGCCGACCATGATGGGCGACACGCCGGGGCAGATTCATTTTGAAAACGTCCGGGTGGCGGCGGCCGATATGATCGGCGGCGAAGGGCAGGGCTTTTCCATCGCGCAAAAATGGATTGAAGAAGGGCGCGTGCGTGGCCATGGCGCGCGGCCCGTCGGTATCGCTTCGCGCGCGCTGGACATGATGATCGAGTATTCCAAAGTGCGCACGACTTTCGGCCAGCCATTGTCCAACCGCCAGGCGATTCAGTTCATGATCGCCGACTCGGCCATGGAGCTGCACGCTTGCCGCTTGATGGTTTACGAGTGCGCTTGGCGCCACGACCGCGGCGAAGACATCCGCCAGCTCTCTTACATGACGAAAATCCAATGCGCCGAGATGGCCGGCCGGGTGGTCGACCGCTCGATCCAAGTGCACGGCGGCTTGGGACTGATGCGCGAGCTGCCGCTCGAATGGTGGTATCGCCAGGTGCGCAGCCTGCGGATTACCGAGGGCACGCCGGAAGTGCTGCGCTGGCGGCTGGCCGAGCACATCATCAGAAATCACAAGTGAGAGAGACGAGAAGAATGGAGTACTGGAGTGGTGGAGTGATGGGTTCGGATCAGAACCAGTACTCCAATACTCCATCACTCCAATTTCCCGGGTGACCCTTCCATGAGCATTACAATCGAACCAGTTGCGCTACTCCCCGGCTACCGAGTTCTAGATCTGTCCTCTTCTATGGGATCGTTCTGTGGCAAGGTGCTGCGCGACCTCGGCATGGAAGTGATCAAGATCGAGCCACCGGGCGGTGACGCTGGGCGCTTGGAGCCGCCGTTTGCCAAAGGGCACGCCCACCGCGAGGGCAGTTTACGTTTCGCCTATCTCAATGGCGGCAAGAAGAGCGTGACGCTCGACATCGCCAAGGACGATGGCCGTAGGATTTTTCTCGATCTGGTGGCCAAGTCCGACGTCGTGCTGGAGACGTTTACGCCGGGCGAACTGGCGGCGAACCAACTCGGCTACGCGCAGCTGTTGGAAAAGCAATCGAAGCTGATTCTAGTTTCGCTCACCGGCTTCGGTCAGGATGGACCCTACGCGCACTACAAAGCGCCGGACATCGTCGGCAACGCCATGGGCGCGCTGCTCTACATCAGCGGTGACCCCAAGATGACGCCGTGCAATCCGCCGGAGACTCAGGCCTATTATTACGCCAGCTTGATGGCTGGCTACGGCACCATGCTGGCGCTCTGGCAGCGCGAGATGCGCGGCATCGGTGCTTGGATCGATGGCTCGGTGCAGGCGAGCATGGCGTTGCACGAGCATGTGGCGTTTAACTACGCGGCGGAAAAGCGCGTCATGAAACGGGCCGGCAGCCAGCACCAGCACAACGCGCCGGCCAATTTGTTTCAGTGTAAGAACGGCTGGATCGCGCTGTTTGTCACGCAGACCCACTGGCCGCTCTTGCTTAAGGTCTGGGACAACCACGCGCCGGAGTTGGACGACCCCAAATGGATCAACAGCAACCTGCGGCGCAAAGAGGCTGACTACATCAACGCCGAGGTGACTTCATTTACCATGCGTTTCACCAAGGAAGAGCTTGCCGAGCTGATGCAAAAGCATGGCATCCCCGGTCTGCCGGTGAACTCGCCGTCGGACTTCATGAAGGACCCGCATATCCAGGCGCGCAACTTCTTTAGCCAAGTGACCCATCCGGTGCTCGGTACTTATGACGCGCCGGGAAGTTTCTTCACCGTCAACAGTAAACGCGGCGGCCCGGCGCCGGCGCCGCTTCTGGGGCAGCATAATCATGAGATATTCGCCGGCGAATTGGGCTTGAGTGCCGAGACTTTGGCGGTGCTGACGGCGGAACAAGTAATTTAATGGATAATGGATAATGGATAATTGATAATGTGAAGAATCGATCGGCGTTGGGTTGTCCGATCATTATCCATTATCCATTGTCAATTATCCATTAGTTGAGACTATGGAAACTCCCAATCAGATACTCAAAGGCGTCCGCATACTGGCCTTCACCACCGGCTACGCCGGTCCTTACGCCGGCAGGTTATTGGCCAATTACGGCGCGGAGGTGATCAAGATCGAGTCGCGCAAGGGTGGGCTCGATACCTTTCGCCATTACGGCCAGCATAAGGACATCGACGAGGCGCCGCGCTTTATCGAGTGCAACTTGGGCGTGCGCTCGCTGGCGATCAATTTAAAGAACCCCACCGGTACCCGGCTGATCCGCGAGCTTGCCGGTAAATCGGATGCGATCTTGCAGAATTTCCGTCCTAGAGTGCTGGATAAACTTGGTCTGGGCGACGAGGATCTGCGCAAAGTTAATCCAAAGCTTGTGATCGTCAAGCTGCCCGGCTTCGGCACCGAAGGGCCCAAGAGCAGCTACGGGACCTGGGGTTTCAACCTCACCGCTTTCTCCGGCATCACCTATCTGTGGAATCATCCCGAGCAGGACCGGCCCATCGGCAGCCAGGGCGTTTATCCGGATCATTTAGGCTTCGTCTTGGGACCGACAATGATGATCGCGGCTTTGCTCAACAGCCGGCGCAGCGGCAAGGGCGTGACAATTGACCTCGCGCAGATTGAAGGCACGGCGGCGGTGCTGGGCACGACCTACTTGGAGACTTCGGTCAACGGCGACGATCCCAAACCGCGCGGCAATCACTACGCCTTGGCCGCGCCCCACGGCGTCTACCGCTGCCAGGGCGACGATCGGTGGTGCGTGATCTCGGTGCGCGACGATGACGAGTGGCGAAACTTTTGCCGGGTCGTCGGCCGCGGCGATCTAGTCAGTGACCGGCGCTTTACCACGCTGCAACTGCGGGTCGAAAACCGCGCGGCGCTTGACGCCATGGTCAGCGAATGGACCTTAGCGCGCCCGGCCGAAGAGGTGATGACCCGGTGCCAAGCTGCCGGCGTGCCGGCCAGCGTCGTCCAGACCGGCGCCGACTTACTGAAAGATCCGCAGCTGCGCCACCGCAACTATTTCTCCGCCTTCCCCGATTCGCTCATCGGCTCCTTCGAAATTCCCCGCAGCGGATTCCTCTTCAAAGGTGTTCCAGAAGATCCGCTCAAACTGCCGGCGCGCTTCGGCTCCGACAACGACCAGATATTGGGCGAGCTTCTAGGTTATGACAAAGCGACCATCGAGCAGTGGCGGCAGGAAGAAGTGCTGACTTAGAAGCGTTCAATCCGTTCAAGACGCTCAAATCGTTTCGAATGGAAGTCGTCTCGGCCAAGGTTCATGTGAATTCGTATGGGGCGCCGCGCGCACCAGCCAACCCAGCGCTCGTGGCCTCGCAGGAGAAAACGATGGCGTTACCAGGTTCTCGGGCTATCGCGGTTCTCGTCTTTCTTCTCACAGCGAATATTTGCGGCGCCCAGGAGCGCGTCAGGCTGCGCATCAGCTCGGCGACCAAGACGCTAGGCTATGGGCCGTTGTGGATCGCCTCGCGCATGGGATTTTTCGCCAAGCAGGGGCTCGATGTTGACTTGGTGGTGATTCGCGCATCGGATGTCGGCATTCAAGCGCTGGCGGGGGATTCGCTAGAGATCGCCGGAAGCTCGTCGGACGCGCCGATCGCCGCCATCGAGAAAGGGCTCGATCTGGTGATCGTCGGCGGGATCATCAATGGTTTGACCCAGTCGATTATGGCGGCGAAGCGGTTCAAGACTTACAACGATCTACGCGGCGCCACCTTTGGCGCCATCAGCCTCACCTCCGGCGTCACCTTCGCGCTCCGTCAAGTACTGAAGCTCAAGGGGCTGGAGTATCCGCGCGATTACAAGCTCCTGGTTATTGGCGGCACGCCGCAGACTTACGCCGCCCTGGTCGCCGGCTCCATCGACGCCGCGGCGCTGTCGCTGCCGGTCAACTACGCCGCCGAAGAGCAGGGCTTCAACGAGATCGGTCGCTTCGTCGACGTCATGCCCAATTACCAGTTAGCGGCGCTGTCGGCTAAGCGTTCCTGGGCGGAAAAAAATCGCCCGGTGCTGGTGCGCGTCATGCGCGCCATGGCCCAGACCATGCGCTGGATTCATCAAAACAAAGAACCAGCGGCCAATTACCTCGCCAAGGAAATGAACCTAAAACCCGACCACGCCCGGCGCGGCTGGGAATTCTACACCTCAACCAAGATGTGGCACCCCGACGGCGATGTGAACCTCGAAGGCCTGCAAAACGTCACGCAGATTTATTGGGAACAAAGCCAAGCCAAATGGCCAGTGCCGAGCGCGGTCAAGTATGTTGATCAGAGTTACTTGCGGGAGGGGTTGAGGGAATTGGGGGGACGGTAACCTGTCGACAATTTATAAGTGTTCGAAGGCGAGGCGGATGCATTTCCATTTCGCTGCTAGGCCCAGGTTGTTGGATTGGGTTTTCGTTGCGTCTCTGCGATAATGACAGCGTTATGGCGGAACCCCTATTCGATGCTGCTATTCCACCGTTCCGCTCGGATGGCTATTTGCCGGTAGGGGTACATGTTTGCTCCGAGGCGGAAGTGCTGTTTCGTTTTGGCACTTCCAATCGTCGTCGTCGACGGTTGGCGATTCGGTTGCGCCGGTGGATTGAACTGGGCCGACAAGTTGAGGCTCGGCGGCTTCTGGTTGACGGTAGTTTTGTCACGGCAAAAGAGGAACCAGGAGACATCGACTCGGTCATGCTTCTGCCGCAGGATTTTTACCGAAGGGTAATGCGCGAAGACGTCGCGGCGACGGAGCTGGAGCAGATGTTTTTGACCCGTCAGCCCGAGGAGCTTTTTGCCGCTGAAGATGAGATCGATTGGGATGAGTGGATTGCGTTCTTTAGCCAGACCCGCGAACCGGATAAACGCCGGAAAGGGCTTGTGGAGGTCCGTTTATGATCGCTAATGCCGAGCAATATCAAACGGCGCAAAAAGAACTGCGTCAACTGGAAGATCGTCTTAGTCGGCTACAGCAAGAATTTCCCCTCGGCGTCAAGGGTCTCACCAAGGCTGGGGTGCGAAAACTGATCGCGCGATTGCATGAAGAGTTGGCGGTGTATGAAGGAAACCTCGAAGCCAATCGAGCCGGTCCGCTATTGTCATGATCTGATTTGCCCGGGTTACGTATCCATCTCCAACCGCTTCTCCCGGCAATAGTTCGATATCGCCTCCAGAAACGGCTGGCCGATGTCGGCGAGCTTCTTTTCACCAACGCCTTTGATATTTAGCAGCGAGCCCGGCGAGCCCGGTCTCACCTTCGCCATGTCGCGTAGGGTGGCGTCGTTGAATAGCACGTAGGCCGGCACGCCGCGTTGGTCGGCGAGTTTTCGACGTAAACCGCGCAGGGCTTCGAACAAACCTTCGTCGACGTTTTCCCAGGATTTTTCGTCGAAGCGGGTTTTTTTTACTTTCACTTTGGTTTTGGGCTCGACCAGTTGGACGGTGCGTTGGCCCTTCAAGACGGCGCGGGAGGCGTCGTTCAGGCGCAGCACGGGATATTCCTCGTCGCTGCGTTCGAGCAGGCCGTTGTCGATCAGTTGATAGACTAAGTTGGTCAGCGACTTGCGGTCGGTGTCTTTCATCAGCCCGTGGGTGCTGAGCTTGTCGTGGCCCCAGCGGCGCACCCGTTCGGTGTCGGCGCCGGCGAGCACGTCGACGATATGGGCGGCGCCGAAGCGCTCGCCGACGCGGGCGACGCAGGAAAGGATTTTTTGTGCTGTCACGGTTCCGTCGGCCAAGCCTTCGACTTCGCTGAGACAGACGTCGCAGGCTTCGCAGTTGGCTTTCGGATAGGCCTGGCCGAAATATTCCGACAATTTTTTATGGCGGCAGTGGACGCCGCTACAAATCTGCCGCATATGGTCGAGCAGCTGGCGTGAGGCGGCGATGGACTCCGGCGTGGCATCGGCTTGGTTGGCGTTGCGCGTGATCAAGGAATCCCAGCGCATGGCGTCGGCGGCGGAGTAGAGGAGCACGCACTCGGCTTCCAAACCGTCGCGGCCGGCGCGGCCGGTTTCCTGCTGGTAATGTTCCACTGACTTGGGCATGGCGGCGTGGATGACGCAGCGCACGTCGCTGCGGTCGATGCCCATGCCGAAGGCGACCGTGGCGGCGACGACGTCGAGCGCTTCGGAGGCGAACTCTTCTTGAGTTCGGCGGCGCTGGTCGGCCTCCATGCCGGCGTGGTAATGGGCGGCGCGAATTCGATTGGCCTGGAGGAACGATGCCATGGACTCGGTGTCGTTGCGGCTGATGCAGTAGACGATGGCGGCTTGGTTCTGGTGGCGCTTCAAGATTTCCAACACCTGGGCGCGGGCGTCGTAGCGCGGCACGATGCGATAGACCAAGTTGGGGCGGTCGAAGATGCCGACTAACAATTCTGGATTGCGCAGCTTCAACTGCTCGGCGATGTCGAGGCGGACGCGATCCGTCGCTGTGGCGGTGTAGGCGTGCAGGCTGGCTTTGGGAAAATATTTTTTCAGCTCGGCCAGGCGGCGGTATTCGGGCCGGAAATCATGGCCCCAATGGCTGATGCAATGCGCTTCGTCGATGGCGAAGGCGTCGATCTTGATCTTCTCGGCGAGGCGCAGGAACTGTGGAGTCAGCAAGCGCTCCGGCGCGACGAACAGCAGTTGATAGCGCCCGGCGAGAAACTGCGCTTCGGTTTCCTGGATCGCATGGGCCGGCATGCCGCTGTAGAGTGCCCCGGCCGGATAGCCGCACTCGCGCAGGCCGTCGACCTGATCCTTCATCAAGGAGATGAGCGGCGAGATGACGATGTCGGTGCGTTTGCCGACCGCCGGCGGAATCTGGTAGCACAGCGACTTGCCGCCGCCGGTGGGCATGACCACCAGCGAGTCGCGGTGATTCAGTTCCGCCTGGATCGCCTGCTCTTGCAGCGGCCGCAGCTCGTTGTAGCCCCAATAGCGGCGCAGGGTGTCGAGGATGGCGGAATTCTCGTATGGGCTGGTTGACGGCTCGCGTTTCACACCTTATTCAAACCATGAGCGAAGACGCTAGGCAACAGGCAATAGGCAACAGGCAACAGTAAGAAAATAGTTCCGGAGCGGCTGGTTCCTGTTTGAAATCTGAGATCTGGAATTTGAAATCTTTTAAATCCCCTCGCCCTGGCCGCGTTGGCGGTAGATCGGCGTGCGGTTCCACTCCAGCGCTTCTTGGATCTTGCGCGGCAGCGGCGGGTGGCGCGAGGTCATGAAGTGGATAAATTCATCGCGCGACTGGATGGTTAGGCGGGGATTTTTTTGCTTCTCGTCGCCCAGGCTCGACACTGCTTCGCGATAGTCGTGGCCGGGATAAACCCGGAGGTCGTTGCCGAGCGCTTCCAGGCGGCGCAGGCTGTCCCATTGCTGCTCGGCGCTGCCGCCGGGCAGGTCGGTGCGGCCGCAGCCGCCGATCAGCAAAGTGTCGCCGGTGAAAATCCGGTCGCCCCACAACAGGCACATGGCGTCCTGGGTGTGGCCCGGCGTGTAGATGACTTTGAGCGCTTGCTGGCCGAAGCGGATTTCATCGCCGTCTTCGACCCGGACATCGACGTAAGGTGCATCGGTGGCGCGGTGCATGACGACCTTGACGCCGTAGCGCTCGCGCATCAGTTTGCAAGCCGAGTTGTGGTCGGCGTGAGTGTGGGTGTCGACGACGTAAAGTAGTTTGGCACCCAAGAAGTCCACCAAGCTGGCGTAATCGTCGGTCTTGTCGATCTCCGGATCGATGACAACGCAGACTTTTTCTTGGGCGCAGCCGATGAGGTAGGAGAGGCAGCCGCTGGAGCGAATCTGTTCGAAGAGGATTTCGTTGCCGCTCATGGGGAATTTATTCGTTATGATTTCGGAACTCGGATTAGCTCTCGCAAAGGCGCCAAGCTCGCAAAGTTCGGAGGAAATTAGTTACGGTTTCCGAACTTAGTGTCCTTGCGCCTTTGCGGGAGAAATTTCCGAATCTTGATTGTCCGTCTACCGCGCTGGCACCGGGATTACCGTGCCTTTTTCCAGGTTGAACCGGCTGCGGTTGATCTTATCGAGGTCGTAGCTCAAGAACCGGAAGACGACGCCCGGCCCTTGGGCGGCGTGGGTCGAGTGGATATCGCCGGTGACGTAGGGGACGACTTTGCCGGCGCTGAGAGTGTCGAGGCGGTCCTTCTCTAATTTACACTTGCCGGCTTCCGAGCCGTCGTCGGTGCGTTTGTATTTGGTGATCTCGGTGACGCCGCTGAAGGCGCCGTAAACCACCCAACAGGGGCCGTGGTCATGGGGCGTGTTGCCGTGGCCCTGCTTGTGCACATGGCCCATTTGGATGAAGCCGTGGTCGGGGTCGCGGTGCAGTTCGCGGGACGGCTTGCCGTCGCGGATGATCTCGGCCATCCACGGGTCGTCTGGTTTCGTCGAGGCGAACAGTTTTTCCATCAGACCGGCGACTTTGTCGGGCAGCTGCGGGTCCTTGCCGTCGCCCCAGACGGCGCGCACTTCGGCGATATAGCGGTCGAAAGAATTTTCAGCGTGGCGTTCCTGTACGGCCATAAGAAATCCTCCTTTGGATGATTAGTTGATAGCACTTTTGGCCTCGCTCCGTCTACTAGCATCAGGTCGATTGACAGCCCTTGGCGGGCTCTGCTACCACTTGGAAAAGTTTTTTCGAATCTGGAGATCAAATGGCCATCGAAGCTCAAGAACTACGCCGGGTCATGGGACATTTCGCCACCGGCGTCACCGTAATCACGACCAAGGACAAAGACGGCGCGCCGCAAGGTTTGACCGCCAACGCATTTATGTCGCTGTCGCTCAATCCACCACTGGCGATCATCAGCGTCGACAAGGGCGCCACCTGCTACGCTTGTTTCGAGCCGGGCAACGGTTTCAACGTAAATTTCTTGAGCGAAGGCCAGGAAGATGTCTCGCGCCGCTTCGCGACCAAAGGGGTCGACAAATTCGCCGACCTAAATTGGCGCGCCGGCGGCAACGGCGCCGCACTCATCGACGGCGCCCTGGGTCAGGTGGAGTGCAAAATTACCGCCTGCCATGACGGCGGCGATCACACCATCGTCGTCGGTGAGATTCTCAACGTCACCGCCGATGGCGAGCAGCCGCTGTTATTTTTCAAAGGCAAGTATCAGAAGTTGCCAACCGCTTAGGCGCATCGTCTGGCGTTTAGGGTCTAGCGTCTAGCGTTCAGATGCCGATTGCGAATCTTCTTCTTTAAACGCTAGACCCCAGACCCTAGACGCTAAACTCTCCTACGCTCCCAACGCCAGCGCATTGATGCAAGGTAAGCCGCTCACCAACGTGCGCGTCTTGCCGGTAGAATCCACGTTGACCACTTCGCCGTCGGCGGTGGCGATCAAGACGCCGTTGCCTTCGCCGTTGGCGCACATTTCCATAACCCCGCCGCTCATCTGGTCGGTGAGAAATTCCCAATTGGCGCCGTCCTGCGATTTGAAGATGGCGGTTTTGGCGCGCCCTTCGCGCAGCCAGGTGCGCGGCCGGTCCTGGGTGATACCCAAATAAATATTGCCCTGGTCGTCTTCGGCCAGCGCGTTGCCGTAGGTGCGGCCGCCGGCGGGAGTGACCGGTTCCCACTTGTTGCCGCGATCGGTGCTGCGCGCTACGCCTTCGCCGCAGGCGGCAACCAACAGTCCAGGCTTTTTACTCGCCGATAAGATTTGATGCAGGTCGGGATCGGTGAGGCCGTCGTTGCGCTTGACCCAGCTCTCGCCGTCGTCATCGCTAACCAAGATGCCGCCCACTTCGATGCCAGCGTAGAGCCGGTTGCCCGAGGCTTTTTCCGTGGTCAACACGCGGGTGCGCGGCGCCAGATCGGGATTGGGCGGAAAGCTGCCGCCAAAGGCGCCCTGGCGAATCCCTTTGACCTCTTTCCATCCGCTACCGTTGGCGTGCATGTAGAGCGCCGCCGGGCGGGTGCCGACCAAGACTTTGCCCGGTAGAGCGAGCATCGCCGACATTTCCAAGATCGGCACATTCGGTTCGGCGCGCTGCCAATCCTTGCCGCCGTCCTTGCTGACGAACATGCCGGAATGTTCCGTCCCGGCGTAGACATGCTTGGCGTCGTCGGGGTCGACCTGGATGCAGCTCATCTGCCAGAAGGTCAGCGCCCGGTCGGTTTGTTCCCAGTTCTCGCCGTGGCGGTCGTAGCGGTACCAGCCCGAGTGGGTGGCGAGGTGAAGAGCATTTTTTTCGTTAACAGCCATGGGGGGCCTCCTACGGTTAATTGATTTAGTTGGATCGATCGGAGTCGAGCATACGCCGGAAGGTGTTTTTACGTCAAGCCGAACCTGTTCTTACGGCAGGGTCGGAAGATTTACCGCAGAGGCGCCGAGAACGCAGAGTTAAGACTTTGTGTTTAAAACATGTTCCGATCTCTGCGAACTCTGTGTCTCTGCGGTGACATTCCTATTTCTTATTCCTAGCTCTGCTCCCATAGATCTTCGAACTGTTTCACCGAGCCTGGCGAGAAGCCGGCGTAGTGGTTATTGAAGAACGCGTAGGTCTTGACGCCTTTGTCGGTGATTTTTTTGAGTTCGTCGATCCAGACTTTCATTTCGTCGGTTTTGTCTTCGATCAGCTTGTCCCACCGTTTGGTTTTGGCCTCGATGGCTTTCCGGTCGCCGATGAATCGCACGTAGGCAAAATCGCTGGTGACCAGATCCAACGACTTGGCCAAGGTATCGATGCGCGGCATCCAGGCTTGGGCAACCAGGGCGAAGGCGACCTGGTGGTCGCGCAGCATTTCGAGAAAATCCCAGCTCAGCCAATTCTTGTTGCGAATCTCCAAGGCGAACTTGAACTCCTTGGGCAGGCTCTGAAGAAACGGCTTGAGCCGGTTGTCGAAGGGCTGGCGCGACGGGAAGGCGTTGCGATTGAAATAAGGGAACTGCAACAAGAGCGGCCCGAGCCGGTCGCCCAACAGCGAAATGTTGTTGAGAAAACTGGTGAACTCCGGCTGGCAATCCTTCAACACTTTCTCATGGGTGATCACGCCGGGAATTTTCGCGGTAAAAATAAATCCCGGCGGGGTTTTGTCGCGCCAGCTCGCCACCACATGGGCCGGCGGGATGCTGTAGTAGGTCGAATCGATCTCGACCGCGGGAAACTTGCGCGCGTAGGCCTCGATGAACTGGCCGGGTTTCAAATTGGCTGGATAGAACGACCCCAGCCAATCGCTGCTCGACCAACTGGAAGTGCCGACGAGTAAGTTCGCGGGAAATGGCATGGCTACTTTTCACCATATCGGTGGCGCGCGATCAATAGTGGTTCTGTATGACAATGCGCTGCGTAAGGATTAATTGCGAGATTTCCGCCCCATCCAATTCTCGGAATGTCTCGCGCAAAGCTCGCAAAGGACGCCAAGGAAAATCAAAGAATTTACCTTTGCGGTCTTGGCGTGCTTGGCGCGAGGTTATCCGGTAATTGCCCACGCCAGCCGGCAACTTCTAGTTGACTTCCCGCTGGGCAGCGTTTACCTTTATGAAAACATTGATGTTTCCATCCTGAATCTGACTTTTTCATGGATACCTACGATAGCAAGAGCGCGAGCCGGATCGTCGGCGTGAGTTTGCGCCAGTTGCAGTATTGGGACGAGCAGAACTTTCTCCGGCCATCGGTGAAGCTCGCCGGCGGGCGCGGCACCAAGCGGCTTTATTCGTTTCACGATCTGGTTTGCTTGAAGGTGGTCAAGGATCTGGCGCGCTACGGTTTTAGCTTGAAAAAAATCCGCCGCTGCTTGCGCCCGTTGAAGGAACAAACCGATCCGACCACCCGGCCGCCCGAATCCTTGCGCTATCTTACCGACGGCGAAGAGCTGTTCGTCATCACCAGCGACCGGCAGAAAATTCTTCATGCCATGGAGCGCCAGTTCGTGCTGTCCTTGGGCATCGGCAGCTTGGTGCGCGAGCTCGATGGCGCGGTGAAGCGCTTCGGTGCACCGGCCGTGAAGCAGGTGCGCGCGGCGCGGTCGCTGGCGGAACGACGGAGCGGCTCGGCCTGATCGCCATGGACGAAATCAAGGCCACGACCAAGGTCACGCCAATGATGCAGCAGTACCTCCAGATCAAAGAGAGGTATCAGGACGCGATTTTATTTTTCCGTCTGGGCGATTTTTACGAAATGTTTTTCGACGACGCCCAGGTGGCGTCGAAGGTGCTCGACATCACGTTGACCTCGCGCAGCAAGAGCGAGGACGGCGGCGTGCCGCTGTGCGGCGTGCCCTATCATTCGGCCCAGCCCTATATTCAAAAGCTCCTCGAAGCCGGCCACAAAGTCGCGGTCTGCGAGCAGGTCGAAGATCCGGCTCTGGCCAAAGGCGTGGTCAAACGCGAAGTGGTGCGGGTGATCACGCCGGGCACGGTGACCGCGGACGAAGCGCTCGACGGCCGGGGCAATAATTTTCTCGCCGCGGTGTGCCAGAGCGACGGCGCCTACGGTCTGGCGGTGAGCGACATTACTACCGGCGAGTTTCGCTGCACCGAGGTCGCCGACGAACAGGCGTTTCTCGACGAACTCGGCCGGGTTCACCCGAGCGAGATTTTACTGGCGGTGGGTGACAGCCGGCTACGCGAACGCATCTACAAAGAATACCCAGCCATCCATCTGAGTTCCGTGCGCGACGAGACCTTCAGCGAATCCACTGGCGCCGGGCCGATCCCAAGCGCCGATTTGCCGGCGCTTGGCGCGCGGGCGGCGACGGCGATCGTCAATTACCTCGGCGCCAATATTCCCGAGTCGGTGAAACTGCTGCGCGATTTGCAGGCTTACGTGGTTTCGAACTTTTTAGTTCTCGACGAGATCACCAGGGTCAATCTCGAACTCGTCGCCACCGCTCAAGGCGAGCGGCGCGGTTCGTTGCTAGCGATCCTCGACCGCACCCAGACGCCCATCGGCGCGCGCCGTTTGCGCCAGTGGCTGCTTTATCCGTTGCTCGATGAAAATGAAATTCGCGCGCGCTACGACGCCGTGCAGGAGTTGGCCGAAGGGTTCGCCCTGCGCGAAGACTTGAAACTGCGCCTGGCGAAAATTCAAGACCTCGAACGGCTGAGCGGCCGGGTGCTCTCGGGCAGCGCGACGCCGAAAGATTTAGTCGCGATCAAGCAGACCCTGGGCGCCGCCAGCGCGGTGCGCGAGCTGGTGGCGGGTCTCACGGCGCCGTTATTGGTCGGTCTAGGCGCGCACTTGCAAGAGCTGCCCGAAGTGGTCGGACTCATCGAGCGCGCCATCGTCGACGATCCACCCTTCGCCTTCAAAGAAGGTGGATTCATCCGCGCCGGTTTCGACGCCGAGTTGGACGAGATCCGCGGCCTGCGCAGCCATGCGAAAGATTGGATCGCCCAGTTCGAGGCTGGCGAGCGCAAGCGCAGCGGCATCGCGTCGTTGAAAGTACGCTACAACCGGGTGTTCGGTTATTACATCGAAGTCACCAGCAGCCACTTAAAATCCGTGCCGGCGGATTACATCCGCAAGCAGACCATCGCCAACGGCGAGCGTTACATCACGCCGGAGCTCAAGGAATACGAAGCTAAAGTTTTAAACTCCGAAAGCTTGATGGAAAAGCTCGAGGCCAATTTATTAACTCAAGTGCGCGAGCAGGCGGCGGTCCATTACCCGGCGCTCAAGGCGATGAGCAATGCCTTGGCGCAGTTGGACGTGCTCACCGCTCTGGCCGATGTCGCCGAAGCGCAGCGTTTTGTCCGGCCGCGCGTCGATAGCGGCTGCGCCATGTTGAACATCCGTGAAGGACGCCACCCGGTGGTGGAAAACGCCGTCGGCCGCGGCGCCTTCGTGCCCAACGACTGCAAGATCGACGGCGAGTGCGAGCAGATCATGCTCCTCACCGGCCCCAACATGGCCGGCAAGTCGACCTATATGCGGCAGAACGCTTTGATTGTGATTCTTGCCCAGATGGGCAGCTTCGTGCCGGCGGCGGCGGCCGAGATCGGCATCGTCGACCGGATCTTTACCCGCATCGGCGCGGCCGATTCGCTGGCCCGCGGCGAGTCGACCTTCATGGTCGAGATGAAAGAGACCGCGAATATTTTGCACCACGCCACCCGGCGCAGCTTGATCCTGCTCGACGAAGTGGGGCGCGGCACGAGCACCTTCGACGGTATTTCCATCGCCTGGGCGGTGGCCGAGTCGCTGCACGATTGCACCGAGCGGCCGCGCACCTTGTTCGCCACCCATTATCATGAGCTCACCGAGCTGGCGCTCAACCATGAGCGGATTAAGAACTTCAATTTCGCGGTCAAGGAATGGCGCGGCGAGATTATTTTTCTGCGCAATTTGATCGCCGGCGCGGCGAGCCATAGCTACGGCATTCACGTGGCGCGCTTGGCCGGCATGCCGGCGCCGGTGATCGAGCGCGCCAAAGCGATCCTGGCGCAGTTGGAAGATAGCCAGACGGTGGCGCCCAGCGCCACCGGCAAACGGCGCGCCGAGGAAAAAGCCGATGGACCGGTGCAGATGGGACTTTTCGCGCCGCCGGACAATCGCTGGCGCGACCGCCTGGCGCAACTCGATGTCGCTAATCTGACGCCGATCCAAGCGATGAACCTGCTCCATGAGTTAAATGAAGATGCCAAGAAGTAACCGGAGTCGTTATGATGCACAGGCTTAATTGTCATAAATACCTTGCGATCGCCGGCGTGGCGCTGATTTGCCTCTGGCCGTCGCGCCAACTATCCGGCCAGGCGCGCAATGAGACTGTGAGCCGCGATCCGTTGCCATCCTATGCGCAATCGGCCACCACCAAGGCCGGCGAAAGCGACGCGCCAGGGCCAGCGCCGCGCCCGGCGGTGGAGGAGAAAAAGCCCGCGCCTAGTAGCGCGGTGCCGAGCGCTTCGCCGCCGGCACCGGCGCCCGCGTCGGACAAGGTTCAAGTCACTGGCCTGCGTTTTCTTTCGTCGAAAAATTATACCCGGGTGATGTTGGATTTATCCCAGGACGCCAAGTACGAAGTGCGCCGGTTGAAGGAAGATCCGGCCAATGGCACGCCGCCGCGCATCTACGTCGACATCACCGGCGCGCGCTTGGCGATGGCGTCCAAGGAGCCGGTGCCGGTGGATGACGGGCTCTTGCGCCAGGTGCGCGTCGGTCAATACAGCGCCGACGTCGTGCGGGTGGTCTTGGACATGACCAGCCTGCGCGATCATAAAGCGTTTATCCTGCCCGATCCGCACCGCTTGGTGATCGATCTACAAGGACAGAAAGCGCCGGAGGTGACGACGGGCAAGGAAGAGCCGGCCAAGGCCGAGAAAAATTCCCGCCGCAGCGCGCCGGTCAAAGACAAGAAGGCGGCGGCGCCGCTCGGCAACTCTGGCGGGATTCGCAAGATCGTCCTCGATCCCGGCCATGGCGGCAAAGATCCCGGCGCCGTTGGCGTCGGCGGCATCATGGAAAAAGATTTGGTCTTGGCGATCGCCAAAAAACTCGCCGCCAAGCTCAAGAACGAGCTCGGCATCCAGGTGGTGCTGACCCGCAGGGACGACCGTTTCGTCGCCCTGGAGGAGCGCACCTATCTGGCCAACGCCGAAGATGCCGACTTATTTGTCTCCTTGCACATGAACGCCAGCCCCAACAGCGAGGCGCGCGGCGTCGAGACCTACTATCTCAACAACACTAGCGACGAGGCGGCGATGCGTTTGGCGGCGCGGGAGAACGGCAGCGCGCGCAAGAACGTCTCCGATCTGCAATTTATCCTGAGCGACATGACGCAAAATATGAAGCTCGAAGATTCGATCACCCTGGCGCACCGCCTGCAGCAATCGGTGGTCGGCGGCATGACTAAGTCGATCGGCGAGGTGCGCGATCTGGGCGTCAAGAAGGCGCTGTTCTACGTGCTCGTCGGTGCGCGCATGCCGAGCGTGTTGGTGGAAATGTTTTTCGTGACCCACCGCGTCGAAGGGCCGGCCATGAGCCGCGAGGCGACTCAAGAAGCGATGGTCAACTCGCTGTTCGAGGGCATTCAGAAATATAATCAAGCGATGCAGATCGCCAAGACTTTGTAGCGGAGGTTCTCCGCTTGGAGTAAAAAATGAGAATCGGATTATTCACCGCTGAGACGCCGAGAACGCGGAGGGAAGAACTTCTTCCGAACTCTGTGTTCTCTGTGCCCTCCTTAGAAAATAGCAGCCCAGCCATGATCTGGGCAACGAAGAGACTCTCTGTTCCGTCATACCGGCGAAGGCCGGTATCCATCCCCCTCCAGCCCCTGGATTCCGGCCTACGCCGGAATGACGAATGAGAAGCTACACACTTTTCATCCTCTCGATGTGTGTGCCAGGACATGAAACACTCTGTGGTGAAACTATCTTCCTGCGAAATTAGAAAGGTTCTCTCGTAAGTATCATGGACGCCGTCGCGATTTCCTTATCCTTGTTACAAAACAGCCAAGTCGAGGTCGATTTGAAGGCGCTCGGCCGGAGCTATTTGGAGCGCGGCCGGCGCGAGCTCTGGGCGCGCCATCGCCAGGGCGCCGGCGGCATGGAAGTGGCCGCGGCGTTTTCGACGGTGATGGATCACTTGATCCGCTATCTGTTCAGTTCGCTGGGCGCGGAGCTCTTGCCGCGCTTTCGCGGCCAGGGCGGCGGCCTGGCGCTGATCGCCCAGGGTGGCTACGGCCGCGGCGAGCTCAATCCTTACTCCGATATCGATCTATTATTTTTACACGACGGCAAGGTGGCGCCGTTCTGCCAAGCGCTCAACGAACGCTTGCTGCACACGCTCTGGGACATCGGCCTCGATGTCGGCCACGCCAGCCGAAGCATCGCCGATTGCGCGCGTTTGGGCGAGTTGGACATGAAGATTCGCACGGCGCTCCTCGACACGCGCTTCTTGTGCGGCGATTTCGCGCTCTACGGCGAGTTCGCCAAGAGCCTGGAGAACAAGCTGTTGAAGAAAGGCATCAAGCGCTTTGTCCAGGCGAAAATCGACGAGAGCCAAGCGCGCCACAAAACCTATGGCGGTTCGGTTTATTTACTCGAGCCGGAAGTCAAAGAAGGGTTGGGTGGGCTGCGCGACATTCACACCGCGCGGTGGATCGCTCGCGCCAAGTTGAAGGCTAAGGAGTTGGACGCGCTGGTGCCGCTCAATATCATTAACCCCAAAGATCTCGCCGACCTCAAGGAGGCCCAGGAATTTCTCATGCGGGTGCGCAATGAGATGCATTTTGCCTGCGCCAAGCATCAAGACCAGTTGACCTTCGAGCAGCAAGAAAAGACCAGCGAGGCGCTCGGTTTTGAGAGCGAGGGGACGCTGCGCGGCGTCGAAGTGTTCATGCGTGGCTATTATCTGCACGCCATGCAGATCAGCCGGCTGGCGGAGTTGATTGTCCACCGGGTCACCGAAAGCGACAAGCGCGGTTTGACCGAGAAGTTGATCGGCCGCAATTTGCGCGAAGGGGTGCGCATCGCCAAGGGGCAGCTGGCTATCACCAAGGCCGAGGTGCTGGGAAGCGATCCGGCCAACCTGATTCGGATCTTCGACGACGCGCAGAAATATCGCTGCAAGGTGAGCCATGAGAGCCGCGAGTTGATGCGCGCGCACTTGGACGTCATCGACGATGAGTTTCGCCGTTCGGTGGCGGCCAACCAGCCATTTTTCTCGATCCTCAAATGGAAGGACGGCGTCTACGACACGCTGGTCGAGATGCACCGTGCCGGCGTCTTGGGCGCGTTCATTCCCGAGTTCAACCATCTGCTGTGCATGGTGCTGCACGATGCCTATCACACCTACACTGTCGACGAGCATTCGCTGATGCTGGTGCAGGAAATCGAACGGCTGCGCTCCGGCGCCTACGAACGGGCCTTGCCGCTGTTGACCCAGGTGGCCCGGGAAGCGGAAAAAATCGAGCTGCTCTATTTGGGTATGATGTTCCACGACATCGGCAAGGGATTCGGCGGCGGCCACTCGGAGGTGGGCGCAAAATTGGTCCGGCCCATCGCCCGGCGCATGCACCTCAACGCCGACGATGGCGCGCTCGTCGAGTTTCTCGTGCGCCACCATTTGCTCATGACCAATATCGCCTTTCGCCGCGACCTCGAGGACGAAAAAACCATCTTCGAGTTCGCCAAAACCATGGGTACGGTCAACAATCTGAAGATGCTCTATCTCTTGACCTTCGCCGATGTCAAAGCGGTGGGGCCCGACGTCTGGAATCCCTGGAAGTCGTCGCTCCTGGGCGAGCTCTACGTGAAAACGCTAAACCTCCTCGAAGACGCCGAGAAGGGCGAGTTGCCGCGCGAGGACGTGCGCGCGGTCTTGCGGCGCATTCAAGCGCGGGTGCGGCGCGGGCTGGTGGCCTTGCCGGCGCCGGAGGACACCGTCGACAGCTTCATCGACGCCATGCCCGACCGTTATTTTCTGTCAACCGCCGAGGCCGAGATCCCCAACCACTTCGAGCTGATGGGGAAATATCGCGGCAAGGGCGCGCTGCATTACGTCGAGCATTTCCCCGAGCGCAACTGTAGTTCGGTGGTGATCTGCACCCAGGACCGGCCGGGACTGTTCGCCTCGATCACCGGCGTGCTGACTTCGCTCAGTCTCGATATTCTCAACGCGCGCATCTTCACCGCCAGCGACGGCCGCATTCTCGACGTCTTCCGCATCTCCCACCGCGGCCGGCCCGAGCTGGTGATGGCCGAGGCCAAGTGGGCCAAGTTCAAAACCGTCCTCGACAATGTCTTGGAAGGCAAGGCCGACGTGGTGCGTATGGTCGAAGCCGCCAAACCTTCGCTCTATCTGCTCAAGCGCGCGCCCAAAGTCTCGACGGTGATCAACCTCGACAACGACGCCTCGGATGATTTTTCCATCGTCGAGATTTTTACCGACGACCGCATGGGCGTGCTGTTCAACATCACCCATAGTTTGCATCTGTTAGGTTTGTCGATTCACGTCGCCAAGATTTCCACCAACGTCGACCAGGTGGCCGATGTGTTTTACGTCACCGACAGCTCGGGCCGAAAGATCGCCGGCGCCGAGCGGGTCGCCGAGGTGAAAAATTACCTCTTCCAAAGTTTAGCGCCAGAGCATGTTGCCAGCGAAAGACGCGCTGAGTCCGTACATTGACTCGTTTCTCTCGATGGTCACCGTCGAGAAGGGGCTGGCGAAAAACACGCTGGATGCCTATAGCCGCGACCTCGCCGGCCTGGCCGAGTTTCTGGACAAGCAAAAGATCGCTGACTGGCGCGAAGTCGACGCCAATCACATCCGCGCCTATGTCAGCCACCTGCGAGTGAGAGGGCTCAGCGCCAAATCCATCGCCCGCCATGTGGTGACGCTGCGCCGGCTGCTGCGCTTTCTGCAAACCGAAAATCTGATCGTCGAGAGCCCCATGCCGCAGCTCCTGCCGGCGCCGGGCCAGCGAAAGTTGCCGCAGACTTTGTCTGCGGCGGACATTCAGAGCCTGCTCAACCAGCCCGACGCCAACCAGCCCTTGGGCGCCCGCGATCAAGCGATGTTCGAGCTCCTCTATGCCACCGGTTTACGCGTGTCGGAGCTGGTTCTCTTGCAAACCCAGCAGGTCAATTTTCAAGGCAACTACGTCATCGTCAAAGGCAAAGGCTCGAAGGTGCGCGCCGTGCCCTTCGGCAACTATGCCCGAGAAAAATTAAACAGTTTCATGAGCGACGCCCGGCCGCGCTTGCTCAAAGGCAAAGTTAGCCCGTACATCTTCACCAACCGCTCCGGCAAACCGCTGAGCCGCCAAGGCTTCTGGAAACTGATCCGCCGCTACGCTCTCACCGCCGGCATCGACAAACGGGTCACGCCGCACACCCTGCGCCACTCCTTCGCGACGCATTTATTAGAAGGCGGCGCCGACCTGCGCTCAGTGCAGACCATGCTCGGCCACGCCGATATCTCGACGACGCAGATTTACACCCATGTCGATGGGGCGAGGTTAAAGAAAGTGCATCAGCAGTTTCATCCGCGGGAGAAGGGGGAGTTGAGTTAACTGCCGGTCTTGGGATTCGAGAACCGCCGAGCCTAATCGAAGCAGTCAGCGTGTGCCGATAGGACCTGCGCCGCTTGACCCAATCCCGAACCGGGATAGCTTTGGATAAACCAGAATTGTGGTCGATGAGAAAGAAGGCCTCCTATGTCCAAAACCATGCCCATTTCGGAAGTCAAAACGCGGTTGCCCGAGCTAGTTTCCGGCGTGGAGGAACGGGAAGAAGAGATCGTCGTCACGCGCAACGGCAAGCCCGCCGCGGTCTTGGTCAACTACGACGAGTACCAGCGCCTGAAAGATACCCTCGATGTGCTGAGTGATCCGGTGTTAATGAAGCAGATCGGCCAGAGCAAAAGCGCCTATGCCAAGGGACAGCAGGGGCAATCCTTTGCAGCCGTCTTTGGCGAACCGCTGGTCGTAGTGAAACCCCGCAGAAAATAATGGCCGCCTACCGGCCCGATATTCCGCTGCATATCGCCGAAATCATTCGCCAACTGTCGCCGGACTTGAAGCGGAGCGTCAAACAATCGGTTAGGTCTTTAAGCGCCAACCCTCTCTTGTGCGCTCCGCTGATGCGGGAACTGTCCGGACTTTGGAAATTTTAGGTCAGACGGTTTCGCATCGTTTACGAGATAGATCGCAAATCACGCGTCCTCCGGATCTTCGCGGTCGGCCACCGGCACGACGTTTACGAAGAATTGGCCGGCCAACTGAGACAACTCAGACGAAAAAAATAGCAGGATGGACTGAAAAGACAGTCGAGTTGTCGAACTCTGAGCCTAGCGTCCTGCGGGCGAGTGATTGACGACCACTTCAACGGTAATCGTCATTAGTTCTCTTGGAATCCACGCTACCGAAGCTCTCAATCTTCCCCCGGTAGCGACTGCTGAGGGCTTGGTAAAGTGGGTAATACCCGCAAACTCAGAATTTCTGATAGGTGGAGTTCGGAACGGTTGAGATCGTGGCTTTGGTGGTAGAGTCAGTCTCCTTATCACTCCTCCCGCCTTGTGTTTTCCCCATCCATACCGTATTTCTATAGGAGCGAGTTTCCCGCGAGAAGGTATTGGAAGACACCATCCAGAAAATTGCCATTTGGGCGATTCCGGTTCTTATAGCTGTGGTTTTTCATGAGGTCGCCCATGGTTGGGTGGCCAATCGTCTGGGCGATCCGACGGCGAAAAATTTGGGCCGGTTGACGCTCAATCCGCTCAAGCATATCGACCTGTTCGGCACCATCCTGGTGCCGGCGATGTTGATCTTGGCGAACTCGCCGTTTGTCTTTGGTTACGCCAAGCCGGTGCCGGTGAATTTTCACAATCTGCGCAATCCCAAGCGCGATATGGTGTGGGTGGCGCTGGCTGGGCCGGTGATGAATCTAATTCTGGCGGCCGGTTTTGCATTCCTGTTTCGCTCGCTCTTGCCGACCAGCAGGGCTGGCTTTGGCGCTTCGGCGGGCGTCAATCCGCTGCTCTTGATGGCCCAGGGCGGGTTGTTGATCAATATCGGTTTGGCGGTGTTCAACATGTTTCCCTTGCCGCCGTTGGACGGCGGTCGAGTGCTCGTTGGGCTCTTACCCGAGCCCTGGTCATCGAAAGTTGCAGGTGTCGAGCGCTTCGGCATGTTGATCCTCATCGGTCTCTTGTATACCCGCGTGATCGACCGGGTTCTCGACGGTCCGACGGAATTTTTGTTGAGACTTTATTTGGGAGTTTTTTAGTTTCGCTACAGGTAGAGGAGACATGGACACCATCGTTAGCGGCATGCGGCCCACCGGACGGCTGCACTTGGGACATTACTTTGGCGCCTTGACCAATTGGTTGAAGCTCCAAGAGCAGTATCGTTGTTATTTCTTCGTCGCCGATTGGCACGCGCTCACCACCGACTACGCGACGCCCCAGGGGATCAATCAGAATACCATCGAGATGGTGATGGACTGGCTGAGCGTCGGTCTCGATCCCAACAAAGCGGTGGTGTTTCGCCAGTCGCGGGTCAAAGAGCATGCCGAGCTGCATTTGCTCTACTCGATGATCGTGCCGGTGCCCTGGCTGGAGCGCAATCCGACCTACAAGGATCAGATCAAGGAATTGGTCGGCAAGGATTTATCGACCTACGGCTTTCTCGGCTATCCGGTGTTGCAGGCGGCTGACATTACGATTTATAAAGCCAACAAAGTTCCGGTGGGCGTCGATCAAGCGCCCCATGTCGAGTTGACCCGGGAGATCGTGCGCCGGTTCAATCAAGTTTACGCGCCGATCTTTCCCGAGCCCGAAGTATTGCTCACCGAAGCGCAGCGGCTGCCGGGGCTCGATGGGCGCAAGATGAGCAAGAGCTATGGCAATTCGGTCATGCTGTCCGACACGCCCAAGGAAATTGACCAGAAGCTGAGCAAGATGGTCACCGATCCGGCGCGGGTCAGGCGCACCGATCCCGGCGAGCCGGAGAAATGTCCGGCATTTCAATTTCATAAGATTTATTCGACCCAGGATGAGATCGCCGAAGTGTCCCAAGGCTGCCGCACGGCGGGCATCGGCTGCCTCGATTGTAAAAAGATCATGATCAAGCATGTGGTGGCGCAGTTGGCGCCGATCTCGGCGAAGCGCGCGGCGTTGGCCGAGCGACCTAAAGATGTCGAGGATATCTTGGCCGCCGGCAATCGACTGGCGCAGGAGAAAGCGCGCGAGACCATGACTGAAGTCAGGGAGGCGCTCGGACTGTGAGCACCCGGGTCGAAACTGAAATCTTCGAGGGGCCGCTCGATCTGCTGCTTCATTTGATCAAAAAAAATGAAGTCAGCATTACCGACATCCCGATCGCGACCATCACTGAGCAGTATTTGGCCACCCTCGATTTGTTGCAGTCCTTGAGTCTCGATGTCGCCGGCGAGTTCCTGGTCATGGCGTCGACCTTGATTCACATCAAATCGCGCATGCTATTGCCGGCCGGCGACGACGACGGCGCCGACGACGATGAAGACGGCGGCCTCGATCCGCGCGATGAGCTGGTGCGCCGTTTGTTGGAATATCAGCGTTACAAGGAAGCGGCCCAGGATCTCGACCAACGCGAAGTGCTGAGCCGCGACGTTTTCACCCGCACGGCGGCGCCGGTGGAGGAAGCCGGACAGCGCGGTTTTCGCGAAGTCTCGGTGTTCGAGCTCTTGGCGGCGTTGAAGCGCATCATCGACCGCTTGCCCAAGGATAGCTTCCACGAAGTTACGCTGGAAAAAATCACCGTGCGCGAGAAGATGACCCATCTGCTCGACGTGCTGCGGACTCAAGGCTCGGTGCGGTTCGAGGATTTGTTCGCCGCAGCTAGTTCGCGCATGGAGATTATCGTGACTTTTCTCGCCATGTTGGAGTTGGTCAAGGTGCGCGCTATTCGCATCGTCCAGGACGAATTGGCCGGACCGATCACACTGGAAGCGGCGGCGGTGTTGGACGAGGTCGGCGAGCAGGCGGTGCTGGAGCAAGTAGAGGACGATCCCTATGGAACGTGAAGAAGTAAAATCGGTTTTAGAAAGTTTGCTGTTTGTCGCCGATGGGCCGCTGACGGTGCAGCGCATCGCCGAAGTGGTCGACGGCGTCGACAAGGAAACCCTTCAAGAGTTGCTGCGGGAAATCCAAAGCGAGCTCGAAGCGCCGAGCCGCGGTTTGCAACTAGTCGAAGTGGCCGGCGGTTATCAACTGCGCACCGCCAAGGTCAACGCCGACTGGGTGAAGAAGTTTCTCGGCGGTCGGCCGGCGCGCATGGGCCGGGCGACCTTGGAGACCCTGGCGATCATCGCCTACCGCCAGCCGATCACCAAGGCAGAGATGGAAGCGATTCGCGGCGTCGATGTCGACGGCGTGATCACGACGCTGTTGGAGCGCAACTTGATCCGCGCGGTGGCGCGCAAGGACGTGCCGGGGCGGCCGTTTCTCTACGGCACCACGGCGGAGTTTCTGCAGATGTTCAACTTGAAAGATTTGACCGAGCTGCCGACGCTCAAGGAGACCGACGAGATTTCACTGCCGGAAATCTCCCGCGACGTGATTCCGCTCGAAGCGGCCGAGGAAGCTGAAGCCTAAACATTCATGGAACGCATACAAAAAATCATCGCCCGCGCCGGGCTGGCGTCGCGCCGCGAGGCGGAACGCTGGATCGTCGAAGGGCGCATCACGGTCAACGGCACGGTGGTCGACAAGCTGGGCTCCCAGGCCGATCCGTTTAAAGACAGCATCAAGATCGACGGCAAGCGGGTGAAGTCAGCCGCCGAGCCGCTTTATTACGCGCTGCACAAGCCGCCCGGCGTGATCACGACTTTGCACGATCCGGAACATCGCCCGGACCTGACGCCTTACATAGCGCGCTTGGGCGACAAGAAACGGATCTTTCCGGTGGGGCGCTTGGATTACAATACCACCGGCTTGTTGCTGCTCACCAACGACGGCGATTTGGCCATGCGCATCGCCCATCCGCGCTACGGCGTGGCCAAACTTTATCAGGTCAAACTGAGCGCCTGTCCGACCGAGGATGATTTCGCGATCCTGCGCAAGGGTATTCGTCTGGAAGACGGCATGACCGCGCCGGCGCGGGTGCGGGTGATCGAGAAGCTGCACAAGAACGCCTGGGTGGAGATCGAGGTCCACGAAGGCAAGAAGCGCGAAGTGCGGCGCATGTTCGAAGCCTTGAATTACTTCGTCGAGAAACTGATCCGCGTCAAGGTCGGCCCGATCGCGCTGGGCGACTTGCCCATCGGCGAGCTCCGGCCGCTATTTCAAAATGAAATCATGGCGCTGAAAATCGCCGTCGGTCTGGCCAAGCCGAGCAAGTCGGGCATCGAGCGCCGGCCGATCATCGAGCCAAAAAAAAGCGGCGGCTTGGGCAGCCGCCGCTCTACTTATTCCAACAAACCGCCGTCTTCTAGTGGCGCAAGGAACAGAACTCCTCGTAGTCGATAAGTTCTTTGATCGTCGGGTTATCGCCGCACATGGGGCACTCGGGATCGCGGCGCAATTTCAACGTGTTGATCTCCATCGTCAAGGTGTTGAAGTGGAGCAGCCGGCCGACCAGGCTATCGCCCTTGCCGAGTATCAATTTCACTGCTTCCAGCGCTTCAATGACGCCGATCAGTCCGGGCAGCACGCCCAGAACGCCGGCCTCGGCGCAGCTCGGCGCCATGTCCGGCGGTGGCGGCTCGGGGTACAAGCAGCGATAGCAGGGCCCTTTGCCGGGATAAAAAACCGTCGCCTGTCCCTCGAACTGAAAAATGCTGCCGTGGACGTTGGGCTTGCCGGTAAGCACGCAGGCGTCGTTGACCAGATACCGGGTCGGGAAGTTATCGCAGCCGTCGATGACCAGATCGTAGTCCTTCAAGATCTCCATGATATTTTCCGACGTCAGCTTGGCCTGATAGGGGATGACTTTGACGTCGGGGTTCAAGCCTTCGAGGGTTTTCTTCGCCGATTCGACCTTGGGCATGCCGACCCGGTCGTTGGCGTGAAGAATCTGCCGCTGCAAGTTGGAAATGTCGACAACATCGTTGTCGATGATGCCCAAGGTGCCGACACCGGCGGCGGCGAGATAGTACGCGGACGGCGAACCCAAGCCGCCCGCGCCGACCATCAAGACTTTCGCTTGCAGCAATTTCGCCTGGCCGTCTTCGCCGACTTCAGGCAAGAGAAAGTGACGGCTGTAGCGGATTAATTGCTCGGGCGTGTACTGAAAATCTTGCACCCACTTGAAGCCGCCGTTTTTCCAAGCGCCGTAACCGCCGGCCATGGAGGTGACGTTTTGATAGCCCATCTCTCGCATGACCTTGGCCGCCAAAAGCGAGCGCACGCCGCCGGCGCAGTAGGCGATGATCGGCGTGTTCTTGTCAGGAATGGCGGTCTCGACTTTGATTTCGAGAAACCCCCGGGGCAGCGGAATGGCTCCTTCGAGATGGCCCTGGCGCCACTCGTCGCTTTCGCGAACGTCGAGCAATACCGGCGACTTGCCATTGTTCTTCAACAGTTCACTGACTTGCTGCGGCGACGCTTCCGGGATCTCCTTGCGCGCCTCGGCCATAATATCTTGAAAACTCTTGGCCATGTTTCCTCCTAGATGGACCTTAGAGGTCTAAGTTATGTCTCGCTTTGGTCAATGTCAAGTTTGCGCGCGCTTGAACGATCGAGACCAGCGCGGCGGTACAAACGGAATTGAAGAATTAACCACGAAAAGCACGAAAGGCACGAATTGGGGAAAGGCTTCGGAATTAAATTTCGTGCTTTTCGTGGTCATCCCTCTCCGATCCGCAGTTCAGCGCGGCAGTCGCACTTCCATCTTGAGGCCGTTGCAGTCCTTGACGAATAGCGTGGTCAGCTTGCCTTCTTGGTCGCGGATTTCGCGGATGATTTCGGCGTTCTTGGCTTTAAGCTCTGCGACGACTTTATCCATGTCGTCGGCGACGAAGCCGTAGTGGTTAATGCCGGTCTCGCTGGCCGACTCGATCAACTGGATCGGCGTCGAGCCGCTGAGCTCGATGAAACGGAAGCGGTTGCCGTCGCCGGCTTTGCGTTCCGCCGTCGGCTTGCCGCCGAGGATGGTTTCGTAATACTTGACCGCGTCATCGAGATTGGCGCAGTTGAGCGCGATGTGGTCCAAACGATAATTCATGTTGCCCCCTAAAATTTTCTGGAATGCGAAAGTAACTGGAACGCGCTGGCAACGTCAAGGCGTCGCCGGTGGTTTAGGCGTGCCGCTTTGGCGCAGGTAGCCGCTTTTCTCCGCCATGCGGGCGCAGCCTTCGACGGCGTCGGCGAGCTGGTTGCGGTCGGCCAAGCCGAGATCGCGGGCGGCGCAGTCGAGGGTGGATTTTTTCTCCGGGTGAAACATGGTGATGGAGAGCGGACGGGGCCCCGGTGCGGCGCAACTGAAGAGATTGACGGCCAGGAAGGCGATTGCGACAATGTCGAATCGTCCAATGGTGACGGCTCGGTAGCCGGTGGGCATTCTGTTATGCTTCATGGGTGGCGAATATTCTCTCCGCGCGGAGTTTGGTCGGTTCGACGACAACGAATTTGCCGTCGATGGTAACAAATAGCCGATGACAAAAGAATATACGCGACGAAAACCTCAGTGTGCCGGTAGTTGGCGCCGACGGTTCTTAGCTTCACCGAAGAGCGTATGACGGAGCGCTCAACCCATGCTAAAATCGTTTCGACCGTAGGGGGACACCATGGCGCAAACAGAAGTGGAGTATGTGGGCAAACGGGTTGACGTGGAGATTATCACGGACACCTACAATATCCGCGGCACGGTATTCGTCCCGTCGACCGGCAAAGCGGCCTATACTTATGCTTCGCGCTTGTCCGATCTGTTGAATGATGGCGATAAGCAATTCCTGGCCTTGACCAATGTCAAAGCGGTGTCGCTCAGCGATGTCAACGAGAAATGGGAAGCGTGTTGTAGCAAAGTGAATCTGTCAGGGTCTAACGGCAACGTGAATATGTCAGGGTGGAAGGATGACAACCCTGACGATGAGAGACGAGAAACGACTAGACATCATACAACGATCGTTACGTAATGAGCTGACGATGGTGGAAGCCG
>CAMDBU010000052.1 GCA_945889495.1 Syntrophobacter sp. SbD2
CGGCTTCCACCATCGTCAGCTCATTACGTAACGATCGTTGTATGATGTCTAGTCGTTTCTCGTCTCTCATCGTCAGGGTTGTCATCCTTCCACCCTGACATATTCACGTTGCCGTTAGACCCTGACAGATTCACTTTGCTACAACACGAGAGCACCATTGCGGTTGCACAGGCCAAATTCATCATAGTCTTGTTGATCGATTTCATGGTTGTCCTCCAAATAAAATGTTTTTACCTATGCTGGCGCGTAGCGTGTCCGGTCAAAACGAGCCGAGCACGAAGTATTTACCCGCGTCGAATCGGCAATTCACCTCCTGTTTTCTTACCGCCGCGAGATATAGCGCTGGCGCGGCGCGGCGTCAATCGTGGATTACTGTGGATTTCGGTGGGATGAAAGTTTGAGCGCGCGGCGTGGCGGCTTATTTGAACCCAAGATACGCAAGGAAAGCGACTAAATTGCTCCAGCTGGCGGCTTCGGGGTGAGGATCGGTGTAACTGCGATCCGATCTATCTCAACAAGCGTATATCGTTCCAATGCAGCTTCTATTTCAGGCAGATGGCGTTCAAATAGGGAACACAACTCGCGCTTGGACATGTTGCCGGTCTTGACGAGAACCAGCTTCCACGGACGGCCTAGAACTAGATGCGAATAAAAGAAGTCCGCGTCTTTGGAAATTACGACGCGCTGTTCGGCGACTGAAATATGATTGAGGATGTTGTCTTTGGTTGCATTCTTCGCCGGTAGATCCAGTGTATGGGTGGCGTCATGGTTGCGGCGCGCCAGTACCGCGCACAAGCTTGGCGGCAGGTGCGCGTCCACGAGAAACTTCATGTGAGCGGCAAGTGAGTGGTTTTCGCGGCTAACATTCGGCGGGCGAACTCATGGCAGGCGAGAAAATCTTCCCGCTCGAGATCGGGAAACTCCTGGAGCAAATCTTCAATCGTGTCGCCGCCGGCGAGATATTCCAACAGACTCTCCACCGGGTAGCGCAGTCCCCGGATGCAAGGCTTGCCGTGGCAAATTTCCGGGTCCACCGTGATTCTCGAAAGTAGGTTTTCGTTCGACATAGGCGGAATTTTACACCCCGGTCGGCCGGTTGCAAGCGAGCAGTGGAATCGCAATTGGGTCGATTCGGCTTATGCCAGACCGTTCAGGCATGTTTAGTATCTACCCCTCCCCACCTTCGCGTCGGGCCGCGCCAGCTCTGCTTTGCCGGCCGGCACGATGCGCACGGCGCAGGCTTTGTACTCGGGGATTTTCGCCAGCGGGTCGAGCGCGTCGATGGTGAGTAAGTTCGCAGCGGCTTCGGCGAAGTGCATAGGGATGAAGACCACGCCGGGGGTGGTGCGCTGGGTCACCCAAGCGCGCAAGACAATGGTGCCGCGGCGCGAACTGACGCGCACGGCTTGCTCGTCTTCGAGCTTCAAGCGCACGGCGTCGGCGGGGTTGATCTCGATGCGCGCTTCAGGATTGAGCTCGTCGAGCTTGGAATGGCGCGTCAGCGTGCCGCCATGCCAGTGCTCCAGTAGTCGTCCGGTGGTCAGGATGAACGGATATTCTTCATCGGGCATCTCCACCGACGGGATATATTCGAGCGGATGAAACTTGCCGCGGCCGCGCGGAAAGCTGTCGGCGAAGAGAAACGGCGTGCCGGGATGATCGTCGTCGAGCACGGGAGTTTGGATACCGGCTTTTTCAATGCGCGGATATTTGACGCCGGCATATTCGGGCACGACGCGGCCCATTTCTTCCAACACTTCGGACGGATTCTCATAGGCCCAGAAGGCGGTCGGTTTGCGGTCGAGTTTTTTCTCGATTCTCTCGGCGAGGTCGCAGACGATTTGCCAATCGGCGCGCGCCTGGCCGCGCGGTTCGATCGCCTTTCGCACGCGCTGGACGCGCCGGTCGGTGTTGGTGAAGGTGCCTTCTTTTTCCGCCCAAGAAGCGGCCGGCAAAAACACATCGGCGAAGGCGCCGGACTCGTTGATGAACAAATCCTGGGCGACGATAAACTCCAACTGCTCCATCATGTGGCGGGTGTGGTTCAAGTTGGGCTCGGACATCATTGGATTTTCGCCCATGATGTGGAGCGAGCGCACGCCGCCGGGGCCCACCGCGCCCATGATTTCGGTGGTGGTCAGCCCGAGATTGCGATTGAGTCCACCGGGCTCGATCCGCCAGGCCTGCTCGAATTTGCCCGCCGCCACTTCGTCATCGACGCGCTGATAACCAGGATAGTGCCAGGGCATGGCGCCGGAGTCGGACGCGCCCTGGACGTTGTTCTGGCCGCGCAGCGGATTCAGCCCGGTGCCTCTGCGGCCGATGTGTCCGGTTAACAACGCCAGATGGATCAGCGACATGGCGTTGTCGGTGCCATGCGAATGCTCGGGAATCCCCAGCGCCCAGTAGATCGCCGCATTTTTCGCGCCGGCGTACATACGCGCCGCCTGAATGATTAAATTTTTGTCGACGCCGGAAATCGCTTCGGCGTATTCCGGGGTGAATTTTTCCATCGACTTAGCGAAGTCTGTGAAACCTTCGGTGCGGCTGTCGATGAAATCCTGGTTGTAGAGTTTTTCTTTGATGATCACATGGGCCATGGCCGAATAGAGTGGCACGTCAGTGCCGGGCTTTTCGGGCAGCCAGAGGGTTGCGTAATTGACCATCTCGACCCGGCGCGGATCGATGACGATCAGCTTGGCGCCATGTTTTTCCACGGCGGCTTTCATTTGCAGGGCGATGATCGGATGGGTTTCCGCGGTATTCGACCCGGTGACGATGAACAGGTCGCTGTGAATCACTTCCGCCGCCGTGTTGCTCATGGCTGAGGAGCCCAGCGCCATCTGCAAAGCCACTACCGAGCCGGCGTGGCACAAGCGCGTGCAATGATCGATGTTGTTGGAGCGGAACAGGGCGCGATAGAGTTTTTGCAAAAGATAGTTATCTTCGTTGGTCGCCTTGGCGCAGCAGTAGACCGCCATGGCGCCGTCGCCGTCGCGCCGATAAATTTCGCACTGGCGCTCAGCGACGTAATCGAGGGCTTCGTCCCAGGATGCCTCGCGCCATTCGCTACGGTCGAAGGCTTGGCTGCGTGCGCCGGGCGCCTGCTTGGTTTTTCGGATCAGCGGCGTGGTGACGCGGTCTTTGTTGTAGATGAAATCGTAGCCGAAGCGGCCTTTGACGCAGAGATTGCCGTGGTTGACCACCGAGTCGAAGGACGAGGTGACTTTGTAGATATACTCGTCCTTGATATGCAGCTGCAGGCCGCAGCCGACGCCGCAGTAGGGGCAGGTGGTGGGGACGGTACGATCGGCGCTGATCATGACGGTTTCCTCCGGCGCTTTTGACCGCCGCGGGTGGCTTGCAGGATTTCGTCCAGTGAAACTCCCTGTTCGAGCAGCGCCTCGCGCTTGGGTTTGAGGGCGCCGGTGGGGCAGACGCCGACGCACTGGCCGCAAAACACGCAGGTGGTGTCGGGCATCGATTTATCGAAGAAGGTACCGATGCTGGTGTCGAAGCCGCGGCCGGTGAAATTGATCGCGTGGGTGTACTGGGCATCGTCGGCGCACACCTGGACGCAGCGCCAACAGAGGATGCACTTGTCGTAATCGCGGATGTACATCGGGTTGTCGTCGAGCACGGTGTGCTCGCGCCTTTCCGCGGCGGGAAAGCGGGCGCGATCGGCGTGATTTTCATCGAGCAGCTTTTGAATCTCCGGTGCCTCCGATAGATCGACGGCGGAATCGAGCATTTCCAAAATCGTCCGGCGGCTGCGCTCGGCGCGGGCGCTCGAAGTCGTGACTTTCATGCCTTCGCTGACCCGGCTCAAACAAGCCGGCAGGAGTGGCCTGACGCCGTCGACCTCAACGACGCAGATGCGGCACAGGCCGTTGGCGGTGCAGTGATCGTGATAGCAAATCGTCGGCACCTGCCTGCCCAGCTGCTCAGCGGCTTTGAGAATCGTCGTGCCGGCGGGGACGGTGACGGGTTGGTTGTCGATGGTGAGGGTTATATCAGCCATAAGAAAGCGTTACCGGTTAAGTAACTAAGATTTTTCACCACAGAGGGCACAGAGTTCACAGAGAAAAAATTTCTTCGCTCTTCCGACCCTCTGTGTCCTCTGTGTTCTCTGTGGTGATATTTCCGGTGAATTCTATTTTCCATCAAACATTTCCGGCCACAACTTCATGGCGCTCAGGATCGCCGTCGGCGCGGTCTGGCCCAGGCCGCAGAGGGACGCGTCGATCATCGTTAAGCCGATGTCGGATAAACGTTCGCGGTCGCCGGCAAGCGGGCCGGCGCCAGCGGTGCGGTCGAGGATTTCCGACTGGCGGCGCGCGCCCAGCTGGCAGGGATAGCATTTACCGCAGCTCTCGTCGGCGAAGAAGTGCGCCAGGCGCTTCAAGACATCGCGCAAATCGGCGCTGTCGTCGAACACCATCACCGCGCCGGAGCCCAGCGGCAGGTCCGCGGCGCGCAGAGCTTCGAAGGACAAGATCACGTCTAAATCTTTTTCCGTGGCGAAGGCGCCGGCGGCGCCGCCCATGAGCACGGCTTGCAGTTTTCTTCCAGCATTCAATCCGCCGGCGAGATCGAACAACAAGTGGCGCAGGGTGACGCCGAAGGGCACTTCGTAGAGCCCAGGTTTTTGTATTTGGCCGGAGACGCAGAAAAGTTTCGGGCCGGGGGAGCGCTCGGTGCCGATCTTGCGATACTCCGCCGCGCCGCGTTCGAGGATCAGCGGCACGTTGCAGAAAGTTTCGACGTTGTTGATGATCGTCGGCTTGCCGAACAGGCCATGGGTGGTCGGGAACGGCGGCTTGATGCGCGGCAGGCCGCGTTTGCCTTCGATGGATTCCAACAGCGCGGTTTCTTCGCCGCAAATATAAGCGCCGGCGCCCAGGCGCATTTCGATGTCGAAATTCAAACCGGAGGCGAAAATGTTGGGGCCGACGATGCCCGCTTGGCGCGCGTCGGCCACCGCGTCGCTGATGATTTGAAATGCCGACGGATATTCGCCGCGGACGTAGATGTAGCCCTGGCTGGCGCCGACGGCGTAGGCGGCGACGATCATGCCTTCGATGACCCGGTGCGGGTCTTCTTCCATCAAAATTCGGTCTTTGAAAGTGCCGGGCTCGGATTCATCGGCGTTGCAGACGATATATTTAGGTTGGCCCGTCGCCGCCGCCGCGCCCTCCCATTTTATTCCCGTCGGAAATGCCGCGCCGCCGCGGCCGACCAGACCGGCGGCTTTGACTTCGGCGAGCACCGCGTCGGGCGTCATCGTCAGCGCTTTTTTCAGGCCGGCGTAACCGCCGCGCGCCTGATATTCGGCGAGACTGGTGGGGCGGCCTCGGCCGCAGTTGCTGGTCAGGATGCGAATGTCGCCGCCGACATGGCTTAGCGGATTCCCCGCGTTGGCGGCGCAGATCGCGGCTGCTTGGGTGGCTTCGGCACTTCCCACCGCGCTTTCACCGACTAGTACTGCCGGCGCATGATCACACAAGCCTAGGCAGGGCGCATGCTCGACGGTGAAAGCGCCGTCGGCGCTGACTGTGCCCGGTTCGATCTTGAGTTGGCGGCAGAGCGCCTGGGCCACGCCATCGGCGCCAGCCAGTGCGCAAACCGGCGCGCCGCACACACGCAGGATCGTTCGCCCCACGGGCTCGTGATGAAACATCTCGTAAAATTCAATAACACCGTAGACGTCGGCAAGCGGCACGCTCAAAGCCCGGCTGATTTCGCTGGCGAGCGCTTCGGTTATCCAACCGAAGAGTCGCTGCGCCGTATGCAGGGCTGGCAGCAGCGCGGCGCGCCGTTGCGGCGCCAGCTCGGCGAGTATCGCGCGCAGCGGAATGAGTTCGTCGTCAGTCATCTAATGGTCCGGGCGTTGGAGGTTCGGTACTGATCGTGCCCGACTTGAAAGGCGTCCGCAAGGTCTATTCTATTGTCGAGCGAATCTGCCGGTCGGCGGGCGAATTGAGGTAAGCGCGAAAAATCTATCGCCCCGAGCGCGGTCGCTGCTGCGATGCGTTTGTTGGGGTCGTGCGCAGGTCAGACCCTATTTAGCTAACGAAAGAGTTTCGAAGATTGCTCGCGCCAAGGTCGCAAAGTGGGAATTACTTTTTCTCCCTTTGCGCTCTTGGTGTGCTTGGCGCGAGATTTTCCGACTGTGGCTGGCCGTCCTACGGATTGTACGGATTGTCGAGCGCGGCTTGTTTCATCTGCCAGTGCAGGTCGACCATGGTCATGGCGCAGTATTCGAGTGAATAGCCGGCGCGGAATTCGACGCTCTCTTGCAGCGCGCGCGTCAACACGGTGCGGTTGAAGGCGCCATGGCCCATGGCTTCCTCGTCGCTGTCGCCCAGTTTATGGGTGTCCATGTCGGCTTCTTCGTGGGTCGAGAAATAAATTGCGTCTTTCTTGGAAAAACCGTAGTGGGTGGTCAGCGCATTGAACCACTGGCCGGACCACATGGACAGCGATTCTTCGAAGACATGCAGGCCCCAGAGCTCGACGATGGAGCCGTCGATGAAAATCTTGTGGCAAAAGTCGTTGATCGAGCGGGCGGCGGGCAAGTAGGGATCTTCGAGCATCTCTTTTTTGTTGAGGCCCATCTTTTCGGCGGTTTGCAGCAGCACCAGCACATGGCCGGGCGCCTTGGGGGAAATCAGTTCGTCGGCGATCTTGGCGCAGAACGGTCCCAGCAGATCGAAGTGGCGCACGAAGAACGGCAGATGAGTGTAGTAGGAGACCGCGTTGAGACCGTTCACTTCCATTGAGAAGTGGCCCCAGTTTTTGAAAAACTGGCGCATCACCGGCAGCGGCAGCTTGCCGTCGCGCAGTTGGGTCATGAAAGTGCCCTTGTAGATTTTCTCATGGGCGTACTTGTAGAGCGCTTTATACAAGTAGTCGACGTATTCTTTGGCTTCTTGCTCGGTCAATTTTTCGCCGGCTTTGGGTTCTTTCATGGTCGCAACTCCGATCTCGCAGAGGATTCGCAAAGGCACCATGGTGTTATCATTCGAGTTTCGGCGAGTCAAGGTAAGTGGCCGAATTGCAATGGTATTACGGTGCGCTATGATGAGACCATGGCAACCCAGCCGAGTAAAACCTTAGAGACCTTCGCCAATCCGCGGCCGGAGCGCGACTTCGAAATCAACATGGAGTGCCCCGAGTTCACCTGTGTCTGCCCCAAGACCGGCCAGCCCGACTTCGCTACCATCCGAATCACCTACGTGCCCGACCAGATTTGTCTCGAACTCAAATCGTTGAAGCTCTATCTGTGGTCCTACCGTAACGAGGGCGCGTTTCACGAAGCGGTGACCAACCAGATTCTCGACGACCTGGTGGCCGCCTGCCAACCGCGCAAGATGACCGTGGTCGGCGACTTCAACGTGCGTGGCGGCATCCATACGACAGTGACGGCGAGCTATTCGCAAAATTAACGCGCCGGGCACGGGTCCGGTAGGTAAACTTAATCCCCGCGGGTTGTGAGTAACTTGTTCACAAGCTGTTTTTAGTTGTTTTAAACGCGGCGCGCACCGTCGCGAAACAATTCGCTCGACCGCTTTGCTCAAAATCTGAGCGGCGAATTTCCGCCAAACAAATTTTCCGATTAAGGGAAAATTTTCTTGTAATTTTTATTTCTTTGGCATTAGATTCGGAAACCAATTTTTTCTGTTAGGATGCGTCATTCCAGTGCGCTTTCGGTTTTGACATCCCATGGCCGCCCTAGAAGATAATCTACGCAAGATCCCGCCGCAAAACCTCGAAGCCGAGTCTTCGGTGTTGGGCGGCATCTTGATCGAGAACGACGCTATCAACGTGGTTCTGGAAGTCTTGCGCCCGGACGATTTTTACCGCGAGTCGCACCGCCGCATCATGCGCGCCATGATCGACATCACCGACCGCGGCGAGCCGGTGGATTTGATCACGCTGAGCGAGTTTCTCAAAACCCGCAACGAGCTCGAGTCCGTCGGCGGCACCGCCTACTTGGCATCGCTTGCCGACTTCGTGCCGACGGCGGCCAATATCGCTTTCTACGTTCGCATCGTTCATGAGAAGGCGATCCTGCGCAATCTGATTTCCACCGCCACCGAGATCGCCACCCGCGGCTACGACGAGCAGGGCAACGTCGACGAGTTTCTCGACACCGCGGAAAAAGTCATCTTCGACATCTCGGAGAAAAAAATAAAGCAGTCCTTTGTCGCCGTCGGCGACATGATCACCGAGACCCTCAAGACCATCGACAAGCTTTATCAGCGCAAGGAGATGATCACCGGCGTGTCCACCGGCTACGGCGACCTGGACAAGATCACCGCCGGCTTACAGCCCACCGATCTGATCATCGTCGCCGGCCGGCCGGGCATGGGCAAAACCGCCTTCGCCCTCAACATCGCCACCAACGCCGCCTACACCGGCGTCGGCGCCGCGGTGTTCTCCCTGGAAATGGGTAAGGAGCAGTTGGTCATGCGCATGCTCTGTTCCGAGGCGCGGGTCAATAGTTCCAAAGTCCGCTCCGGCTATTTGGGCGAGCGCGATTTCCCGCAACTCGCCAAGGCCGCCGGCAAGCTGCACGCGGCGCCGATCTACATCGACGACACGCCGGCGATCTCGGTCTTGGAGCTGCGCGCCAAAGCGCGCCGGCTGGTGCGCGACCGCTCGAAAAAAGTCGGCTTGATTGTCGTGGATTACCTGCAGCTCATGCGCGGCATGGGCAACGCCAACAACCGCGAGCAGGAGATCTCGGAAATCTCCCGCTCGCTCAAAGCGTTGGCCAAAGAATTATTCGTTCCCGTGATCGCGTTATCCCAGCTCAACCGGCGGCTCGAAGACCGCTCCGAGCGCCGCCCACAGATGTCCGACCTGCGCGAATCCGGCGCCATCGAGCAGGACGCCGACGTCATCATGTTCATCTACCGCGACGAGGTCTACAACAAGAACAATGACGACGTGAAGGGCAAAGCCGAAGTGATCGTCGCCAAGCAGCGTAACGGCCCCACCGGTTCCGTCGACTTGACCTTCATCGGCGAATTCACCCGTTTCGAGAACTACACCGAACGCGATGAATACGGCGCGCGCGATGAGATGGACGAGGCCTAAACGCGCGGCGCTTAGGCTTTTCAGATTACAAATTTCAGATTGTCGAAATTGGTCCAGGCCAGTGATGAATTAAATATGTCGAACGATAAGTACCGATAAGCTCGCGGTTCAGGATTGGAAACTAATACTTCCCGAATTTGGCAACGATCGATGAAGAAAGAACCCTCAAAATCGTTGGTTTTCAGCGATGACAAGCGCGATCTCATCAAGCTCGCTCGCCAAAAAGGTTTGACGGATGAACAGATCGTATTGAAGCTAACGCAGGGCCACACGTATTTGGACTGTCGCACCATGGCCCCGGTATGGGCCAAGGAGATCGGGATCACCGCAAGTGAATTTATGGTGCTCGCTCGTAGACGACGTTAACTAGAAAGCGACTCGCGTAATCGCTTTCCTGATTGGGCAAGTAAAGTTGGAAGTTTCTTTTTCAGCTTTCGTTCTTGATCTTCATTATAGCCGAGCTCGTCCTTAATATCTTCGAGGGTCGACGGTGGAATCTGGAACTCACATTTGAATGTATGGCGCTCTGGCGACAGGATGTCCATGAATGTGGGCATTTTCTCGATCTTCACTTCGGTGCCAGGCGTGTCTTCAGGCGGGAGCGCTAATTGATAAACGAGTTTCATCAGTTTTTGCCCGTCATAGGGCGTGTACCTCGCCGTCGTCTTGTCTATCAATTTTAGAATCTGAGAATTGTTTTTGTAGTCGCCGATCGTGCCGTCCACAAAGTCAACTAAGTACTGACCTCGGTCTGTGACCTTATAGGTTGTCTTGTGGGCGAGTCCGGTATTGGCCACCCACTGAAAGTCCGCGGCTAGGTCGGCGCTAAATGGGCCGAGCTGATAACGGAAGTATTTGTAATAGAGTCCGCCGAAGTTGGACTTGATTAGAGCGAGTTCATTCAAAAACACCTGTTTTTGAAGTTTTAGATTGCCCCAAATGTTCTCATCCTGCGCCAGGATGCGGAGAAGCAAGAGCCTCTGGATAATCTTTTGTTTTTCAGTTTTCATTGCGGTTGGATTATTTCCTCAATTATAGCTTCCCTCATACCAGAATGTAACGGCCCGTGCAAAAGAAAGTTAAGCGATTCGCCTACTCAATTGAAAGGGACTGGTTGCTTCGGAAGGAGGAGCAGAGCAACCGGTGAGTTCTGCCGTCTAGGTGGTCAGTGCCCATGGCTTATCTTCCCTTGAAAATTGGCGCCAGTCTGGACTAAGATTCCGACGTTGGATTTTCAGTTTTGCTGTATGTTCTTTAAATCTTTGCTACTGCTTTTGGGCGTGGAATTGGTCGCTTGTTCAATGGGTGCGACCGCTGCGGGTGTTTCAAGTTCGACCCCCCCGGCGCTACTGCTCGCCAACGAACTCGGGCCGCAAATTGATCCGGCGAAATATCTGGTCAGCGAAAAATATGACGGCGTGCGCGCGTTGTGGAATGGCACGGAGCTGCGCTTTCGCAGCGGCCGGCAGGTGAGCGCGCCGGCCTGGTTCATCGCCAAGCTGCCGGCGCAATCCCTCGACGGCGAGCTCTGGCTCGACCGTGGCAAGTTCGAAGCTCTCTCCGGCATCGTGCGTAAAACCGAACCGTTGGACGACGAGTGGCGCCAGGTTAAATATATGATCTTCGAGCTGCCCGACGCGCCCGGGACTTTCGCCGAGCGCGCCCAGCGGATTAAAGAAATCGTCGCGCGTAGCCAGTGGCCGCAGCTGGCCGCCGTCGAGCAGTTTCGCGTCGCCGACCGCGCCGCGCTGAAAAAGAAGTTGGATGAAGTGGTGCGCGGCGGCGGCGAGGGGCTGATGCTGCATCTGGCCGACGCGCCGTACCTCACCGGCCGCAGCGACGCTCTGCTCAAATTAAAACCGCTGCAAGACACCGAAGCGGTGGTGGTCGAGCATGTCGCCGGCAAAGGCAAGTACACCGGCATGATGGGCGCCCTGCGCGTGCGCATGCCCGACGGCAAAGTGTTTGTGATCGGCACCGGCTTCACCGACGCGGTGAGAAAAAAACCGCCGCCGCTGGGCGCGACCGTCACTTATACCTATCGCGGCCTGACCAAGACTGGTCTGCCGCGCTTTGCCAGCTATCTGCGCGTGCGCGAAGATTTCTGAACCCGCGCGCAGGCCTTGGCGGCATCACGGACAACGAACCGAATTAAAATCTAGCAGGCCGCTGAAAAACGAAGGAATATGCCTCGACAAGTCTGTCCGGAGCCACGTCGAAGGACTCAGCATAATCGGTTTTGTCTCAACGACTTCAATATCAGATCCGTTTGTCCTGAGCCTCGTCGAAGGACTCCGAGGATTTTTTCAGTACACTGCTAGAGCTTTCGATACAAAGGAGTATTGCCATGCCCATCACCAACCCACAGTCGGGAACTAACGTTCATGAAATCGCCGGCGGGATTTACCGCATCAATACGCCGGTGGCGCTACCGGGCGCCGGCGGTTTCTCTTTCAATCAATTTCTCATCGACGACGATGCGCCGCTGCTGTTTCACACCGGCCCGCGCAAGATGTTTCCGCTGGTGCGCCAGGCGGTGGCGAGCGTGATTGATGTCGACCGGCTGCGCTACGTGAGCTTTTCCCATTTTGAAGCCGACGAGTGCGGCTCGCTCAACGAGTGGCTCGCCGCCGCGCCCCAAGCCGTGCCGCTATGCGGCCAAGTCGGCGCGATGGTTTCGATTGACGACATCGCCGACCGCCCGGCTCGCGCGCTGGCCGACGGCGAAACGCTGTCGCTGGGCAAACACACCGTGCGCTGGTTCGATACGCCGCACCTGCCGCATGGCTGGGAGTGTGGTTTCTTGCTGGAGGAGACCACGCGCACGTTATTTTGCGGCGATTTGTTCACCCAAGGCGGCGCCGAGCATCCGGCCACCACCGAAGCCGATATCCTGGCGCCGAGTGAAGCATTCCGCCAAGCGATGGACTATTACTCGCACACCAAAAACGCCCGGCCGATGCTGGAAAAACTCGCCGCCGCCGCGCCGACTACGCTGGCGTGCATGCATGGCAGCACGTTCAGAGGCGATGGCGGGAAGATGTTGCTGGCGCTGGCGGATGCGCTGGCGGGATGAGCGCCGAGGGTGAACCGTCATGAACGGAGGAAATATGAAGAAGGCGACACCTAAAGACAACGACATGCGCGACCACTACGACTTCACTGGCGGTGTTCGCGGTAAGTAAGCGCGCCGCTACGCCGAAGGCAGCAATGTTGTTGTGCTCGCTCCCGACGTCGCGCGGCCATTTCCAAATCGCGAGGTGATAAACGATACGCTGCGGGCGGTTGCGAAAATTGTTCAGATGCAGGAGCGCAGGGGGGACGGGGCGAAAAAGACGGTACTGTTCAACGGTGGATCGGTTGCGGCATCCAACAAGACGGCTAAAGCGCGCGTTGGGCGCGGTGTTTGATATGGCGGAGTTTGTGACTCAGAAACTGAAGGATCGAACCGTTCAAATCGTTCAAGTTGTTCAATCACTTCCTTCCGTTCAAGCTGTCAATCGTTTTGGAGGTTTCATGTCACGCAAGCGGATTTTCGTTAGCTGTGGTCAGCTGACTGACGATGAGAAGGCTCTTGGCAAACAAGTCATCAATGTCATCGCTGCAACCGGTCGTATGGAGGGATTTTTCGCGAATGAAGCGCACGATGCGACGGATCTCAACTCAAGCTTGTTCAGAGAACTTCAAAGCTGCGATGGATTTGTTGCGATCATTCAAAGCCGCGGGAAGGTTCGTTCTCAAGGTAGGCCGGCTGTGACAAGGGGCTCAGTTTGGATACATCAGGAAATCGCCATTCTCTTTTATCGATCCTTTTTGCTTGGGCGCCCCGTGCCGATGCGAATTTACATGGAGAAATCCATAGCCCATGAAGGCCTGACGCAGTTCTCCATGATCAATCCGAGAGATTTCGAAGAGAACAATGGTCTCTTGAGCGATTTGAGAACGTGGATATCTGGTCCAACATTCGAGGAAACCCCAGTGCTTGCACGACGTGAAGATATATTCCGTCGGCTTACGGCCAATTATGAGGATCATCATTGGCTTCTACTGGAAATAGTCGCCGCAAATTCAAGCGAATCGGGGGCGAGGGTTGATCGCCCGTTTCTCAGTAAGGCCTTTTTAGAAATTGTTCATGGTGGGAAGTCTGAGGATCTGAGTTCTCAAGAGAAATCGGCATGTCGACAATACATTATGAGTCTCATTGATGATGGAGTTTTAGAGGCTGATCGAGATGAACGACGTCAGGTGAGTGTCTGTTCAATCAAGACTCAATGGTGGGATTTGATTCATGACGAACTCAGGAATCGGTCACGGATAAAATAACATGGGCTCCCGGGACTATGAACCGGAGAACCTGCGATCATCGAACCGGAACCGGAACAACACCGACAACCGCAACAACAACGTCGGCTTTCGCCTTGCCCAGTCCGCCCGCCCGGTAACAGTGCCGGCCCTGAGCCGTTCGGTCCATGGACCGAACGGGCGCGGTAAGCGGGTGTCCATGAGTCCGTTTCCCGGCTCCCTGCCATGACGGGAAAGCCCAATAGTGAACCTGGGGTGAGGCGCGCGGGGTTGGTAGGCGAATGCCGAAGGCCCCGGGTGCTGCTTGGTGGGTTCATTGACATCCGGTAGCCGCCGGCGCAGAATTTGCCCATGGAAGGTTTGATGTTCTCCGAGAGTTGAGCGCGAGGTGCGGCAATGGGGCAAGCAAAAAAAGTATTTGTTTCTTACAACCGCCGCGACGATGCGGTGGCGCGCGGTCTGATCGACGAGCTGCGTCAGCATCATTTCGCTATTCTCGGCGACCCGCGAGACTTGCAAGCCGGTGAGTCTTGGCAAGACAAGACGGAAGAGGCGATCCGAACCGCCGACGCCGTCATTGTGTTGATCACCGGCAGCGGCGCGCCGACTAAATATCAGGACCATGAATGGAGCTGCACGCTGGAATCCTATTGGGCTGACCAGAGTAAATTGTTGATCCCAGTGCTGATTGGCGACGCGCCGTTGCCGAGTTTCGTCGCGCGCTTTCAGGCGCTGCGCTTGGCCGATCCCACCGCCGGTTGGGACGCTGTCATCGAAGCGCTGCAATCCCAAGCGGCTCATTCGTCGCCGGCTGCCGCCAAAGACACGACACAACTGCGCGAGCGCTTGAAGAGCCTCGAAAGCTTCGCTCAGAGCTTAAGAAAAGATCCCAGCAGCTGGTAACCCGGCGTGGCGCAGATCAATCCAACCCCCGATCCCAATCGTTCGGTTTTCATCAACTGTCCCTACGACGCTGAATTCGCTCCCCTGTTCGATGCCATCGTGTTCGCAACGGTGTGCTGCGGCTTTGTGCCGCGTAGCGCGCTCGATTCGGGCAGCGTCGCCGAGCCGCGCATGGCGCGGATCACCCGGGCGATGTTCTCGTCGAAGTATTCCATACATGATTTATCGCGCTGCAAAGGCGAGGGCAGCGAGCAGTTGGCGCGCTTCAACATGCCGCTGGAGCTCGGCATCGCCATCGCGCGGCGATATACGGAAATCGACGAAGCGCAGAAGCATGATTGGCTACTGCTCGTGCCACAGGGTCATCAATACGGCAAGTTCATTTCCGATCTCGCCGGCTTCGATCCGAAAACCCACGACGGGACGGTTAAGGTGATGGTGCCGAGGGTGATGTCGTGGCTAAGAACCCGGCCGGACGCGGTGGACACGCCGGACCCGCCGGAAGTTTTGGCCGCGCTGCCAAATTTCGCTCAGGCGAAAGCCGCGTTGGCACAAACTTGGAACGACGATATTCCTTGGGCTGATATCCTGCTGGCCGCCAAGGAGCATGTGCCGGCTTAGAGCGGTTTCAATCCTTCGCCGCTTCGTACATTTCTAAAAACTTCTCAGCGCCGATGGCGTAAGCGTCAGTGCCGTCGGGGTTGTTGGAGACTAGGTAGTCGCCGATCTCATAGGCGGTCTCGCCTTCTTTGGTTTTGACCTTGCCTGGCTGATCGGCGATCTCGGCCCAGACCGGCGCGGACTTGGTGTAGACGCCGGGGCTGACCTGCTCGTAGGTTTTGGCGAAGGAATCTCCGGATACCGTGTACTTGTCGCCGTTGTTGTCGACCAGCCAGTCGCCGCGTTTGCAGACCTGCTGGCCGCCCCATTTGTTGTAGGAGAAACCTTCGGTGTCGAGGTCGAGTTGGACGGCGGTGATGAAGGATGTCGGCTTCTTTTTATACTTTCGTCTGGTCGCCATGGTGGGCTCCTTTGGCTTCGTTATGCATATTACCAAGCTGGCGGCGAATGTCACGGTGCTATTTCCGCGCGATCCCGGGCGTTCCCGCGATGGGTGGCTTGAGTTGAGGAGGTTCGGATTCGGATGTTCTCTCGCAAAGGCGCAAAGACGCTAAGTTCGGAAGATCAGGAGGACCGATCCCAAGACATTTGTGTTCCAGGCTTCCTACCCTTGGCGTCTTTGCGCCTTTGCGAGAGATAATCTTATTTCTGCGTCTTCGCTGGGCGATGTTGACGATTCAACATCCGCGGTGATAGGTTCCAGGCAATTCAATTCGGAGGTGCTGCATGGCTGAACGGGTTTGGGAAAAATTTCTTTCGGAGCAGGACAAAGCTACTTTGGTTGGCAAGGCGGAGCGGCGCATCGGTTTTGGCGAGCGTCCGGCGCTGTTGTTGATCGATCTTTATCGTTGGGTGTTTGGCGACAAGCCGGAGCCGGTGCTGGAATCGATCAAGACTTGGCCGGGGAGTTGCGGCATGTCGGGGTGGGATGCCTTGCCGCATATTCAAAAGCTCTTGGCCAAATGCCGCGAGGTCGGTATCCCGATCATCCATGTCACCGGCATGGACGGTGTCGCGGTGGAGCCCTGGGCGTTTCGCCGCGACACCAAGAAGCGCGCGACGATGTCCGCGGAGGAACTCGACCGCTTCCGCCGCCGCTACGACATCGTCGACGAGGTGAAACCGATCCCCGGTGAGACCGTGTTCAAAAAAGTTTCGCCGTCGGCTTTCTGGGGCACGCCGCTGATCGGCCATCTGAATTTTCTCGGCGTCGACACCATCCTCACCTGCGGCGAGAGCACCAGCGGCTGCGTGCGCGCCAGCGTGGTCGACGGCACCACCAACCGGCTGCGCATGGTGGTCGCCGAAGAATGCGTCTTCGACCGCCATGAGGCTTGCCACGCGATTAACTTGTTCGACATGAATCAGAAATACGCCGACGTGCTGCCGCTAGACGACATCATCAAATACCTCGACGGCTGGCGCGCCGAGAAAGCCGGCCAGGTCGGCTACGCCAACAACAGCATGGAGTATCTGAAGGATCTCGCCATCGGCGAGGACTATAAAGGATTACGATAAGAATTGGAGTAATGGAGTGGTGGAGTATTGGAGTGTTGGGGTTCGGACAACCCACTACTCCACTACTCCATCACTCCAATGGTTTGTCCGCCCGCGCTGCTTTCGCTCTCAACCCCAGCCACGCCACTACCAGGATCACGGCCGAGATCGCGGCCATGCCGTGATAGCCGGTCTCGTAGCCGAAATGTTGCACCAATAGGCCGGCCATCAGCGGTCCCAAAGTATTGCCCAGGGAGGTGCACGAGCGCGTCAGTCCAAGCGCCAGAGCTTTGGCTTTGGGCCCCGCCGATTGGAGCGCGAAGGTGGTCGCGCCGACATTCGAATATCCAAAACCCATGGTCATCACCGTCAGCGGCAGCACTAGCGATAGGACACCGGAGCCGTAGGGTTGCATGATGAACATCGGGATGCCGATGGCGACGCCCGAGAGAATCACCCGCGGCGCGGTGATGCGGTCGCACAGCCAGCCGCCGGTGTAGCGGCCGAAGGTGTCGGTGATGCGCGAGATCGCGACAACTGTGCCGACCCAGTCGAGCGCGTAGCCGCGGCTCACCGCCAGAAACGGAAAGGCCAGCCGAGTGACGCCGACCAACATGACGAAGGATTGGAAGATCGCCAGGGACGAGGCGAGAAACGACGGCCGGGTTAATAACGTTTTGCCCTCGCGCCAGAGCTGCACGGAACTTTCCTGGGTGATGGCGCGGGAGCGATGGGCACCGCCGAGAAGAATCAGGATCAAGCCGATCATCTGCGGTAGCGCGTAGAAGGCGAACAGTATCTGGGAGCCGAACATTTTGCCGATAAAGCCGCTGGTGAGTGGCCCTAGCGAAAAACCGATGCCCAGGGCGGCGGCGACTTGTCCCTGGACGCGGCCCTGTTGGCTCGGTTCGGATTGTTCGAAGGCAATTTTGCGGATCGACAGCGCGAACATCGCTTCGGTGATGCCGAGGAGGGTGAACGCGCCCATGAATACCACCGGCGATTCGACAAAAATGTGCGCAACGACGGCGACGACGATGGACGCCGCCGAGGCGGCGACGATCAACCTGCCGGAGCTGAAATAGCTCGCCAAGATTCCCGAAGTCAGATCGGAGCAGACCCGGCCGATGCCGTTGACCACCAACGGCACGCTTGCCGCGGCGATGGAGTAGCCATGATCTTTCATGAAGAACGGCGCCAACATGGCGGCGCCAGAGGAGCCGGCGATCTGGACGATGGCGGCCAGCGAATAGAGCTGCAGCGGTTTGATTTTCATGGCGGCGATGCGAAGTTGCCGAGTCAGCGCGGTTATACGCGATGGCCGGCGGCTTTTCCACTGTGGACAGCGAGAATCGACCTTGATAGAACCACAACGTTGCGCGGCGCAACCGGAGGGATTCGGAATGTTAGCCGCAAAGAACGCAAAGGGCACAAAGGGTCCGGATAAAGAAATTTCCGAACTTCGTGTCCTTCGCGTCTTCGTGGTGAATAATCGGTTTTCAAACTACCAAGCCCCCGCGGCGAAAGGAAGAAAATGGAAATTCCGCAGATCCAGATTCACGAGGCGAAAAAGAAGTTTGACGAGAAAAGCTCTTTGTTCGTCGACATTCGCGATCCGGGGTCGTACCAGCAGGCGCATATTCCTGGCGCGATTCATTTGAACGATGGCAATGTGCAGGAGTTCTTGCAAAACACCGCCAAGGATTGCGACGTCGTGGTCTACTGCTATCACGGCAACAGTAGCATGGGCGCGGCGGGATATTTTCTTGAGAACGGTTTTACCAACGTCGCCAGCATGATGGGCGGCTTCGAGGCTTGGCGACAGGTGTATGAACATGAGGCGGAATGAAAAATAGTTGCCAGTTCCCAGTTGTTGGTTGTCAGTTGGGGAGATAGGGACTCGGAAGCGATAGAGGATTTATGAGCGTGATTATCGGCAGCGGCGAATTTCGTTACGAAGTGATTGAGGGCTTCGGCAAGTTGCCCGATGACTGGACGTTTCACGAAGTGGCGGCGGTGGCGGTGGACAATAAAGATCAGCTTTACTGCTTCACCCGCGGCAAGCACCCGGTGATCGTGCTCGACCGCGACGGCAATTTTTTGCGCTCCTGGGGCGACGGCGTGTTCAAGCGCGCCCATGGCGCGACCATTGGACCCGACGAGACGATCTTTCTCACCGACGACGGCGATCACACCGTGCGCAAGTGTGCACTCGACGGCAAGGTGCTGATGACCATCGGCGTGCCGGGCAAGTCTTCGACCTATCAGGGCGGCGAGCCGTTCAATCGCTGCACGCATGTGGCGTTCTCGCCTCAGGGCGATATTTACGTGTCGGACGGCTACGGCAACTCGCGGGTACATAAGTATTCGCCGGATGGCAAGTTGTTGTTGTCGTGGGGCGAGTCGGGTGCCGATCCGGGGCAATTCAACATCGTTCACAACATCGTCACCGACAAAGACGGCTGGGTCTACGTCGCCGACCGGGAAAATAACCGGGTGCAAGTGTTCGACGGCAACGGCAAGTACGAAACCCAATGGAACAACATGCACCGTCCCTGCGCGCTCTACATGGACACCACCAAGAAGGATCCGCTGTGCTACGTCGGCGAGTTGGGCCCGGGACTCGGCGTCAACTTGAACGCGCCCAACCTCGGCAACCGCGTCGATATCTACGACAAGCAAGGCAAGCGGCTGGCGCGCCTGGGCGATATCTTCGCCGGCGAGAAGCCGGGCCAGTTCATCGCGCCCCATGGCCTGGCCATCGATTCCCGCGGCGATATTTATGTCGGCGAAGTGTCCTGGACGATCATGGGCCAACGCTTGCAACCACCGCGCGAACTGCGCAGCCTGCAAAAATTGAAGAAGGTGAATTAGGAACGGAGATTTAACCACAGAGAGCACATAGGTCACAAAGGAAGAAATCAGATTCGGAATGGTGGCGGCAAAGAACGCAAAGTACACATAGGTTTTAAGAAAAATATTCTTTTCCGAACTTGGCGTCTTGGCGCCTTTGCGGGAGTAACATCCGAATCCGATTGTCGAGGTCATCATGCAGAGCAATATCACTCAAGAGCGCGTGCCGGTTCATGGCGACCCCGGCCATTGGCTGCATATCTCCCAGAGTCCGCGCCATGTGCGGGTGTTTTTGGGTGGCGTGGCGATCGCCGATAGCAAGCGCGCCAAGTTGGTGCGTGAAGCGGAAGTCTTGCCGGCTTACTATTTCCCCAAGGAAGATGTGCGCACCGATCTGTTTGTCGCCAGTGCGGCGAAATCCACTTGTCCGGTCAAGGGTGGCGCGGCCTATTGGTCGGTCAATGTCGACGGCAAGTCAGCGGCGAACGCGGCATGGAGTTACGTCGAGCCTTTGCCGGAGGCGGCGGCGATCAATGACCATTTCGCCTTTAACTGGCCGCAGATGGACAAGTGGATGGAGGAGGAAGAGGAACTTTACAAGCACGCTCGCGATCCCTACAAGCGCGTCGATGCGATTCCGAGCGCGCGCCATGTGCGCGTGGCCATCGATGGTCAAACCGTCGCCGAGACCCGCCGGCCGCATTTACTGTTCGAGACCAATCATCCGGTGCGCTACTACATGCCGCGAGAAGATGTGCGCATGGATTTGCTGGTCGCCAGCGCGACCACCTCGCGCTGCCCGTACAAAGGGCCGGCGTCCTACTGGTCGGTCAAGCTTGGCAATGAAACCTTCAACGATCTGGTCTGGGGCTACATGGAAACCATCCCCGAGTGTCCGAAAATCAAAGGTTTGTTGAGCTTCTTCCACGAGCAGGGCTGCGATATTTACGTCGACGGCGAGTTGGTCGAGCGGCCCAAGACCAAATGGGCGCGGCCATTGCGCAGGTGAGGGATGGGGATTTAACTACGAAAAACACGAAAGGCACGAAAGGCACGAAAGGGATCCGAAATTTATTTTTTGCGTCGTTCGTGTTTTTCGTGGTTAAAATTCTTGCTCTCCATTAGACAAAACCATGCAAGCACTTCACTGGGACGGCCATGACCTACGTTTCGATCCCGCCTACCGGGAGCCCACGGCGCCGACCGATGCGTCATCGATGGCGCTGGTCAAAGTCCACCTCGCCGGCGTTTGTTCCACCGATTTACAAATTCTCAGAGGCTACATGGATTTCACCGGCGTACCGGGCCATGAGTTCGTCGGTTCGGTTGTTGATGGGCCGGAGCCATGGCGCGGCAAGCGGGTGGTCGGTGAAATCAACTTCGGCTGCGGCGTTTGCGACAGCTGCCGGCGCGAGCTGGCGCGGCACTGCGCCAACCGCAGCGTCATGGGCATCGTCAGCGCCGACGGCGCTTTTGCCGAATATGTCGCCGTGCCGGTGCATAATCTGCACGCAGTGCCAGACAGCCTGAGCGATGAAGAAGCGGTGTTCACCGAGCCGCTGGCGGCGGCTTTCGAGATATTGACGCAGATCCACATCGACCATGGCCATGAAGTTCTGGTCGTCGGTGACGGCAAGCTCGGCAATCTCTGCGCGCAAGTGTTGGCCTTGACCGGCGCGCGCGTGACGGGGCTGGGTAAGCACGCCGACAAACTCGCCTTGATCAAAAAAGCCGGCGTCAGGACGATTCTATTAACCGACTGGCAGGCGCGCCAGTTCGACATCGTCGTCGAAGCCACCGGCTCGGCGTCGGGGTTGGAGCTGGCGCTCGGCGCGGTGCGGCCGCGCGGCACGCTGAGTCTCAAGAGCACCATCGCCGGCAAGCATCAGGTATCGCTCGCACCCATTGTCATCAACGAGATCAACGTTATCGGCTCGCGCTGCGGCCCGTTCCCCGACGCGCTCGACGCCTTGGCGGCCAAACGCGTGGCGGTGACGCCGCTGATCGAGGAAACGTTCTTATTGTCGCAAGGTCTAGTTGCGCTTGCGGCCGCGGGACGACCAGGTGCGAAAAAAATAATGCTACGCGCGACCCCGTAGCAACCTGACAATCCAACCTTGACAACTTTAGGATCGGCGCTTAGTTTGAGTGCGAGGTGACTTTATGGCGCGTACTAACATTGAGCTCGATGACCGCTTGATCAATCAAGGACTCAAAGTCTTTAAGTGCAAATCGAAAAGCGAACTCGTCGATCTCGCCCTAAAGGAACTTTTAAAAAGCTCCAAACGCAAGGAAATTCTGTCCCTGCGCGGCCGTATTCATTGGCAGGGAGACCTTGACGAATCGCGCCGTGGTAGGCCGTGATCGTCGTCGATACCACGGTCTGGATCGAGTTTTTCGGTGGCAGCGGATCGCGTTTCGATCTCCATCTGGCCGAGCTCATCGAAACCGGCGCGGCGATCGCGCTGACCGATCTTATTTACTGCGAAAGTTTGCAGGGCATCAGAGAGGATCGGGCCTTTGCTCGGGTACGGCGGATGTTGTTGCGTTATCCGATCCTGCAAAGGGCGAGCTCCACATTGTCGAGGAGTCCGCGGCGATTTACCGGGACTGCCGTAAACGCGGCATGACGATTCGAAAAACCATCGATTGCTTGATTGCCGCCACTTGTCTGGCGGCGGGCGCGGAGCTATTTCACAACGATCGGGATTTCGCTGCGATTGCCCGGGTCCGCGATCTCAGGATTTATCGTCCGTGAAGCGGTCGCGGGTTCTATCTCTCAACGTAAGTGACTAACTGGATGAGGTGATTCATGAAATGGGGTGAACAGCGTTGGCCGCAGATGAAGGCGATGGACCGGTCGAAGATCGTCACGATACTGCCCACCGGGTCGATGGAGCAGCATGGGCCGCATCTGCCGTTGCAGGTGGATCATTTTATCGCCAACCGCATCGCCGAGGATTTGGAAAAGCGCGTGCCGGAGATTCTCACCTTGCCGCCGGTGTGGGCCGGGACGTCCGGGCATCACATGGATTTCCCCGGCACGATCACGCTGCGGCCGCGGGTGTTTATCGATCTGCTGCGCGATGTGTGCGTCTGCATGCATGCCCATGGCTTTCGCCGGATGATTCTGCTCAACGGCCATGGCGGCAACCGCGCCAGCTTGCAGGTGCTCGGGCAGGAGCTCTACGCCGAGATGGGCTTCTCGATCAACGTGATCGCCTACTGGGATCTGGTGCCGCAGCTGGTTAAATCGCTGAAGAAATCCAAATCCAAAGGCATGGGCCATTCCGGCGAGCTAGAAACGTCCTTGATGCTCTACCTGGCGCCGCAGCTGGTCGACTTGAGCGCGGTGCCGGACGGCTTCCGCTCGGATCAATTGCACCACAGCCGTTTCATTTCCGGCGAGGGCATCACGCGTTATGTGAATATCAAAGAACACTCCGAGATCGGCGTCGACGGTTTCCCCGCCGCGGCCAGCGCCAAGGATGGCGAGCTGTTTTACCAATCGGTCTTGACCGAGTTGGAAAAGGTCGTGCGCGAGCTGCAAGCGGAAGCGTAGCGGGTTAGAAAAAATTGCACCGCGGCGATGCGGAGAACGCGGAGTTGAGAGAAAGTCGATCACCATCGAGTCGGCTCGTCTCATCGTGCCAGTAGGTTGGCGTCAATCTGGGAAGAAATCTCGGATGCTCAGGTGGCTGGCCGCGACGGGCTCGTCATCCACAGCGCACACTGGCGACAGCAGCGCTTCCAAGAACGGCCGCATATGGGCGAGCCGTTGCAGGCGGATCACCGCGTTCCACGCCGGTTCGAATTTTTTCCAGCCGGCGCTGTAGGCGAAGTGTTTGATGCGGTGCTTCAGGCTTTCGTGGGCGCTGCTGGCGCGGGCGATGGAGCGCCATCGGTAAAATTCACGGTAGGCCCAATCGTAGCCTTTTTTTAGCTCGGCGGCGGACATGCCGCGAGGCTCAAAGATCACCGTGCGCGTGTCGTAGCGGTCCCAATCGCGGCTGACGATGCGGCCCGCGGCCTCCATCTGGGCGAACAAGCCGGTACAGGGATAGGGAGTGAGGATATGAAAAGTTGCGGTGGTGATGCCGTTGTCGATGGCCCAATCGACGGTGCGGGCAAAGACACTCGGATCGTCGCCGTCGAAGCCGAAGACAAAACTGCCGTTGATCATGACGCCATTGTCATCGAGGCGACGGACCACTGCGCGATAGTCGCGGCCGAGATTCTGCCGCTTTTGGCTTTGCGCCAAACCGGTTGGACTCAGGCTTTCGAAGTCGACGAAGAGGCTACGTAGCCCGGCGCCCACGGCGCGTTCCAAAAGGTCGCTGCTAAGGATCGAGTCCACGGTGGCGGCGCCTTGAAATATTCTCCCCATGCCGCGCATGCCGTCGAACAGCGCGCGGGCGAAGCGCGGGTTGCCAAACAGATGATCGTCGAGGAAATATAAGTGGCGGCCCGGTAAACGGGCGATCTCCGCCAACGCATCATCGACGCGCTGGGTGTAGTACGTCCGACCGCCTTGGAAAAAGCCGTCTTTGTAGCAGAAGTTGCAGTGATGCGGGCAGCCGCGCGAGACCACGATGGAATTGGGCACGAGATAGAGGTGGCGCTTGATCAGGTCGCGGCGTATCGGCGGTAGGCCATCGAGCGTGCGGATCGGCGATGAATAAACTGTCTTGGCGCAGCCTTCTGCCAAGTCGTTTAGGAACTGCGGGAAAGTAAATTCACCGGGACCGAGGAAGATCGAGTCCGCGTGTCGCGCCGCCTCGTCGGGTAGCGATGTGACGTGCAGACCACCCAGCGCAACGTAGCTACCCTTGCCGCGGTAAAAGTCCGCAAGGCGGTAGGCGCGACTGGCGTTGGTGATGTAGACCTGGATCACCACCAGATCGGGCGTGTCATCGAGAGCGATGGTTTCGACATGTTCGTCAACGATGGTGACGTCAACCCGCTCGTCGAAATAGGCGGCCAGCGTCGCCAAACCGAGCGGCGGGAAGAGCGAGTATTTGATCGGCCGCCAGTAGGGACTGGTGGCTTCGGTTAACGCAAGTAGAACGAGTTTGGCGCTTCTGATTTGACGTTTCATGCCGCTACTATGGCCATGAGCTGTGCAGGTAGCGGCAAGAAAGTTATGAGATTCAACTCAGCTTATGTGCAAGTCCCTCGACAAATTCCTTGGCTTGGCCGAGATCATAGCCGTAGAGCCGGCGCGCCATGGCGATGGCGCTGATTTTATCGCCGGACTCGGCCAGCTCGAGCAGGCGGGTTTCTTGTTCGGCACGGCTGAGATCTTCCAGGTTCGCTAAATCCTTTCTGGCCGACTCGGCTGGCCGCACCATGGTGTGGCGGGTCAGCTTTTCCAGGATCACGTCAAGCTTCGGTTTGACCGCCCATTCGATTCGCAATATCTGCGGCGACGGTAAGAGCACGGGGAAGTGTTGATAGCGCGTCGAAATTTTCTCATCGCCGATGCGGCGCGTGCGCAGCACCGTATCGGTTTCATTGGCCAGGGCGATGGCGAGCTCTCTGGTGTCGCCGGCTAGTTCGAGCTCCAACCATCGCTGGGTGCGGGTCGTCGTGTTCGGATGGCGATTGTCGTCGAGTTCGGCGATCTCCTTGAGTTCGTCGACCCGTTTGGCCGAGCGGATTTCCGCGTGGGGGATGAAGACCACGGTGTAATCTTGCGCCGGGAAGTGGCCGTTGAGATAGGAGCGAAATTTGATCAATAGGCCGTGATCGGTTAGGCGCACCAGCCAGTTGGACGGTTGGAAACAGGCGGTCACACTTTTCTGCATGATCAGCAAAAAGAGCAGTATCACGCCGGCGAAATAGTAACCGAGCCAGCTGTCTTTGAGCGCGCTTAGAAAAATGACCACGACCGTGACCGCGACCATGGCGCAAACCACGACGAGTGCTTGGACGCGCGAATAGGCGCAGATTAGGTCGCGGTCGCTGATCGGCGCTTCCGTTAGGCGGTGGAGCTGCATAGGTGCGCGTCATTGTCGCCCATCGAAATGGAAATGCCAAATCGCCGGGCCGCGCACGCGGCTCAAGCGTCGAGGGTCAGCGATTTGAGTTGCCCGAAGAACTCGCCAATGGCGCCGTTGTAAATAAAGTCGGCGTAGTCGTCGAGCGGCGTCGGATCGCGGTTGACGATGGCGAGTAGCGCGCCGCTGCGTTTGGCGATGACCGGAAACGATGCCGCCGGTTGCACCTGCAACGATGAGCCGATGACGATGAAGACATCGGCCGCTTCGCTCCAGCGTTGGGCGCGCTGCATGGCCTCCACCGGCATGGATTGGCCGAAGGAAACGTTGGCCGATTTCAAGTAGCCGCCGCAGTCGTCACAGGTGGGCGTCGGCAGATGCTCGTGCCAATCTTCGTAGACGTCTTTGGGTAGGTAGACTTTGCCGCACTGGAGGCAAGTGACTTTGCGGTCGGTGCCATGGAGTTCCACCAGCCGCGCGTCCGACGTGCCGGCGATTTTGTGCAGGCCGTCGATATTTTGCGTGATCAAGCCCAACAGCTGGCCGCGCTGTTCGAAGTCGCGGATCGCCTGGTGGCCGATGTTTGGCTGGACGGTTTTGAAAAGTTCGTAGGTGGCTTTTTTCAATTGCCAGTGCTGCACCCGCGCCGCTTCGCTGGCGAGAAAATCTTGCAACAGCACGGGCTGGTATTTACTCCAGACGCCGCCGGGGCTGCGGAAGTCGGGTACGCCGGATTCGGTGCTGATGCCGGCGCCGGTGAAAAATACCAGAGCCTCGGACTTGCGCACGCGGGTGGCGAACTCTTCCAGCTCCATGAACTACGCTCGCGGCTGATTATTTTTTCGCCGGCTCGGCGGGCTTGGCCGGTTGCGCCGGAGTGGCGGCTTTGGCGGGCTCCGCCGGTTTCGCCGGGGTGGCGGACGGAGCGCCAGCCGCCGGTGGCGGCGGCGCCGGTTGCACATCGACGATCTTGACGTTGAAGAACAAAGTCTTGCCGGCCAACGGGTGATTCATGTCGATGACCACGGCCTTTTCCTTGATCTCATGCACGCGCGCTTTCATGGGCCGACCTTGGTCGTCTTGGCCCTGAAGGATGGCGCCGACTTTGAGGCCGTTGGGCGGCAGTTTATCCTTGGGGATTTCTTGAAAGGCGTTTTTGTTGACCGGGCCATAGGCGTCTTCCGGTTTGACGGTGACGTTTTTCTCGCCGCCGGCTTTCATGCCGGTGAGCTCTTTTTCCAGGCCGGGGATCATCATTTTTTGGCCATGCACGTACTTGAGCGGTCCGCGGTCTTTGCTGGCGTCGATCACCTTGCCGTCGGCGCCCTTGAGGGTGTACTCCATGCTGACCAACATGCCGTCCTTGACCAGGTTATCGTTCTTGGTTTTCTCCGCCGCGGAGGCCGATTGGGTCAAAGCGAGTAGTAACATCGCCGCGACGACGACCCAAGCGATAAGTTTTTCGTGCATGTAGTTCCCCTCTCAAACGTTTACTGCAATTGGAAAGTTCGCCCAGAGTACATGGTGCCGGCGATGAACTCAACGAAATAAGCCGTTCCAGGTCGCGGGATGGTTATCTTCGTTCGAGATGACCGCTAGTAATTGTCATTTCGAGCGTAGCGAGAAATATCATCTACTTGCCGAGCCGCTCGAAGAATCCATCTTTTTGTATTTCATCGAGCAAGCTCATATCGACAAAGCGTGCCATCTCGGCTTCGCTCTTGCCCAGGGTGGCGATCAAGTTGCACCAGCCATTCATTTCCGTACGCGGGATGCTGGTGAAGCTGTCGGCGTAGAACTTGCGGGTTTCCTCCAACGCAGCCGCGTCGCTGACGCCGGTGTAGCGCGACAGCGCGCGGTAGGCCGACTCGGGGTTGCGTTTGATGCGCGCGATCGCTTCGACGTAGCCCTGGAGAAAGCGTTTCAACAGCGGCCGCTGTTTGTCCAAACCGGCGCGGGTCACCACCACCGAGGTATCGGTGAGGTCGGCGTAGGGGCGCAGGTCGGCGATGACGGGAAAGCCTTCTTTGCTGGCGATCAGCAGTTCTGGATAGGCGAAGACCGTCGCGTCGACCACGCCTTCGCGCAGCGCCGCCATGCGGGTCGGGCTCGGGCCCAAGCTCAAGAGAGTCACTCGGCTGAAATCCAGATTCCATTTCTTGAACGCCAGCTGTAAGCCCAACTCGCTCGATCCGCCGCGCGAGGCGATGGCGATCTTCTTGCCGAGCAAATCTTTCACTTCGCGGATCTCCTTGCGCGCGACGATTTTCCAATTGACCTGATTCATCACCGTGGCGATCATGGTCAAGTCGGCTCCGGCGATGCCGGCACGGGCGACCGTCGAAGCTCCGGAGTGGGTGAGCAGCAGTTCGCCGCTGAGCAGCGTTTGAATGATCCGCGCGCCGCCGGCGATCAGCAGGATCTCGAGATCGAGGCCGTATTTTTTATCCAACCCTTCCTGCTTCTGCACCCAGATCGGCAGATGATAGCCGGTGGTACCGGCGAAGCTGGCGCGCAGTTTTGTTAGCTGCGCTTGGGTCTGCTTTGGCAGCGCGACGACGAAGCAGCCAACAATTATTACCGCGGATAGAAGATGGCGCATCGATTTTCGCATTCCGACCTCTGCCTTGCGATTTCAGACTGCTAATACTTGCCAATTACTTCTTTGCCCCACTTGTCCATCACCTGATCGTAGATCGCGCCCGGCGGCGTGAGCAACACTCTTTTAATGCCGTCGGCTTCGAGCCGCTTCACTTTGGCGATGCACTCGGCGGGCGTGCCGGCGATGGTGAAGCGGTCGAGCAAGTAATCGGTGACGAAGTCGGGATCGACGCGCTCTTCGATCGGCTTCGAGATGTCGAAGTTATCCATGAATCTTTGAATGCCGGCGGCTTCGCCTTCGGGCACGGTCTCCATGGTGAAGCGGAAGTTATGATGGGCGCGGTTGGCCATGCGGCTGCGCACCAATTTCCGCGCGCGTGCGCCGTCATCGTCGACGACGATCATGCCGGCGGGCATGATGTCGATGTCTTCGAGCTTTCGTCCTTCTTCTCTGGCCCCTTCGGCGACCCGCTGGCGCGCCCAGTCGGTGACTGGTTTGTCAAAACCGGTGCCTAAAATAATCCCGTCGCAGGTGCGGCCGGCGACCCGCAGGGTCTTCGGTCCTTCGGCTGAGATATAAATCGGCACCGGCCGCTGGCCGGCCTTCAATTTCACATTGCCGCCGGCGCGTTCATGACTGTTCGGCACGTCGATGCCGCGGTCGTGAAGTAAATCGCGGATCACGCGCAAGCCCTTTTCGAAGTCGACCAGCTTGGTGGCGGTTCTGCCCAGACTGTATACCGGCCCGTCTCCGGTGCCCAGGCCGACGATGGCGCGGCCGTTGGAGATCTCGTTGAGCGTCGCGTAGGAGCAGGCGGTGATGGTCGGGTCGCGGTAGACCATGTTGGTCACGGCGGTGCCGAAGCGAATAGTTTTAGTGTTGTCCGCGCACAGCGCCATCGCTTGGTAGGGATCGACGTTGTTCATCTGGCTATCGGCGAAAAAGATCGCCTCGAAGCCCAACGCCTCGGCGCGGCGAGCGCGCTCTACGGCTTCCTTTACGGTTCGCGCGGAACCATGGAGGCAAAAGTTCATAGAAGCTCCTTCATACAAATGGATAATGGATAATGGACAATGGATAATGATTTCTGAGGCCGAAAATTATCCATTATCCATTTTCAATTATCCATTGATTTTTTTCATGCCAGCGCACGCAGAGGTGAATCGCCAGGCCGGAGACGATGAAGCAAAATAGACAGACCGTGAACGACCAGGCGTAGGTGCCGGTGGCGTCGAAGAGAAAGCCGCCGATCCAGGAGCCGAAGGCGCTGCCGAGGCCGAAGCTGATTTCTAAAAATCCAAATATCAAGCCGATCTTGTGGCCGGAAAAAATATCGCCGATGACCGAGCCGTAGGTCGGGTTGCCGGCGCTATGGCCGATGCCGTAAAGCGCGATGGTGAGATAGACCAGCCAGAGCGGCGCGCCGAAGGTGAGCGCGATCATGCAGGCGACACCCAAGGCAGTGACGGCGGTGGCGATGGCGTAGGTCTTACTGCGCCCCAACCGATCGGAGAGCGAGCCCCAAACCAGCGTCGCGCCGATACGAATGAAGCCGATAAAGCCGAAGTAAAAAGACGCCGCCAGTTTTTCATAGCCGACGGCAACGAAGTGGGCGATGGCGTGGGTGTTGATCATGAATAGCGCGGTGCCGAGCGCCAGGTGGCCGATGGTGATGCACCAAAATGGAAACGAGCGCGCCGCTTGGCCGAGCGTCCAGTCGCGCTGGCTTGGCTGCTTCGATCCATGGCGGCCGCCGCTACTACCGCTTGACGGCGCGGCGTCGCCGTCGGGAAATTGGCCGACCTCGGCCGGCGTGCGGCGCTGAAAGAAAGCGTTGGCTGGAACTAAGATGAGCAACAGCAGCCCGCCGGTGGCGACGTAGGTCCAGCGCCAGCCGATGGAGCTGACCAACATTTGCGTCGCCGGCACCATCACCAGCGCGCCCAAACCCTGTCCCATGGAGGCGATGCCGATAGCGGTGGCACGCTTGCGCACGAACCAAAAGGAGATCAGCGCGTTGTGGCCGACGAAGCTAAGCGCGCCCTGGCCCAAGGCGGTGACGACGCCGTAGGTAAAATAAAGTCCGCCGAGTGAGTGGGCGAAGGACGACAGCACCAAGCCGAGTCCGGTGAGAAACGCGCCCAGCGGCATGAGCACGCGCGGGCCGTAACGGTCGAAGGCCAGACCGACCAGCGGCGAAGCCAGCGCGTAGACGAAAAAATTCGCCGACGCGATACTTGCGCCGGCGCTGCGCGACCAGGGAAACTCTTCCAATAGGGCGAGATAGTAGACGCCGAAAGCGCCGTTGACGCCGCGCATCACCACCATGTTGGCGAAACACAGGGCGATGATGACGTAGCCGTAGAAGTAACGGGGACGCATGGGGGAATGGAGTATTGGAGTGATGGAGTGGTGGGTTTCGGACGGTTCTTAATCTTAAGCCATCATTCCAATACTCCAGTACTCCATCACTCCGGGTTGTGTTACCGTGCTTCCGCCGCCTTGATGTCCTTCACCTTGACGTCGAAGTGCAATGTCTTACCGGCCAGCGGGTGATTCAAATCGACGACGACAGTTTTTTCGTTGACCTTAGCGACCTTGAGCGGGATGGTCCGGCCGTCGGGCGCCTTCATCACCAAGGTTTGGCCATCCTTTAATTCCTTCAAGGCATCGGCGGGAAGCTTTTCGCGGGGGATTTCTTGCACCGCCTTCTCGTTGGGCATGCCGTAGCCGTCTTCCGGTTTGATGCTGACTTTTTTCTGATCGCCGACCTTGAGGCCGTTGAGCTCGCGCTCCAGTCCTTTGACGATTTGCCCGGCGCCGTGGATGTAGGTGAGTGGCTCCTTGCCGACGCTCGAGTCGATAACTTTGCCGTCATCGCCGGTGAGCGTGTATTCGATGGAGACGATGGAGCCTTCCTGAATTTGCGAGCCGGCCCTGAGCGTGATCGCCTGGCTCGGCTGGCCGCCACCCGGACCGGAAAGACTGGTCAACAAAAACAGCGCGCCGGTCACCGCCCCGCTCATCACCAACAATCCCAAGAGTTTTTTCATCAATGCCTCGATGCCGATGGTTTACCGAACAACTTCGCGCCAACATATATTGGCGAAAAATCGAATACAACTAAATTGGCGCCACGATGGATTCTGGTGATGACGGCGCAAGTTCTCTGGGTGCCATTCTGAGCGTCAGCGAAGAATCTCGACTTGGATGCGGCATACGAAGACGAGATCCTTCGGCTCAGGCCTCAGGATGACAGCCTAAGATTTCATCGCGCCTCGCTGGCTTCTATCTTGGCCGCCGCGGCTATGCTAAAGCTCGAAGGCGGCGAGGAATTTCACTTGGCGATCAGCGGCGAGATTTGGGCACTGTTATCGGCGGCGGCGTGGGCGGTGGATTCGATCCTGGTGCGCAAGGGGACGGCGTTTTCCAACGCGTCGACGGCGGCGTTCGTGAGCTTTTCCGTCAACGTCGTCGCGCTGGTGCCGCTGGTGCTGTATTACTATTCCTTCGCCGAGATTTTGCAGCCAGGCAATCTCTACTTCGTTGCCAGCGGCGTGATCCAGCCGGCGATGGTGCGGGTGCTCTTTTACGTGGGCATCATTCGTCTTGGCGTGTCGCGTGCCGGCCCGGTGCGCGGCACCGCGCCGCTGTTCACCGTCGCGCTGGCGTTTTTTATCTTGGGCGATCGGCCGAGCCTGGTGGTCTATCTCGGCGGGCTGATCACCGTGGTGGGAACTTGGATGGTTTCCTACGAGCGGCTGGGCGAGAAAGCCTGGCGCAAGATCGACCTCTTGTACCCGCTGGGCGCGGCGTTATTAGCGTCGGTCTCACAGAACATTCGCAAGCTCGGCCTCAACGTCACCGCCGCGCCGCTGCTGGCGTCCACGGTGAGCATTACCACGTCTTTTGTCTGTTTGACCGGCTCGCTGGCGGTGTCGGGAGGATTCAAGTCGCTCAAATTCCGCGGCGGCTGCCTGCCGTATTATTGCAGCGCGGCGATCTTTGCCCTGTTCGGCCAGTTCTTCACCTTCCGCGCGCTTCACTTCGGCCAACTGTCGGTGGTCAGCCCGATAATCAATACCACGCCTCTGTTCATCATCATTTTCACCGCGGCCTTCCTGCGCGCCGAGGAAAAGCTCAACAAGCTGGTGGTCATCGGCGCGCTGATGATCGTCGGTGGCATCGCAGTGATCACCGGGCGGTAGGGTGATTGCTATCTTGAAGATGATGCGGTTCCCGGTGGTCACCGCATCTTACAAGTTTCGCTCGCTCGCGGATTTCCCCAGTAGGATGTGGTGAGCGCAGCGAACCGCATCGTTCTAGTTATTCACCGGCCGGTAGGTCGGGGCCAGGCGAATCACCCCAGTCTGCCGTGTAGATTCCTCGTTCCACGTATTGATGAAAGCTGGAATGCGGCCAATCCGCGACGCGTTGCACCCAGCCATGCTTGACCGGATTCCAATGAATGTAATCTATGTGCGCGTTCAAATCGCTCTCGTCGCGAATGAGATGCTCCCAGAAGCGCCGCTGCCAGATTCCTCGTTCGCCTCTCTTCGATCTACTGAGTGAGCGATATTCGCCTTTTCCGATGGCGCGGGAGAATTGGCCTTTGATCAATCCCCAACGGGTCGCGAAATCAGCGTCGTTGGGTGGCAGTGTCCAAATGCAATGGAGATGTTCCGGCAGGATAACTACGGCATCGATCTGGAATGGGTGGCGTGATCGAACCGCGCGCGTCGCCGCGCGCAAATCTTCGAGTTTGTCGAGTAGTAAGCGATTTCCTTTGCGATCCGCCAACGCGACGGTGAAAAACCAAGTGGCGCCTGGCACCCATGGACGGCGATATTCCGTCATCTGAGACCTAGCTGTTGGTTAAAGATGATGCGGTTCCCGTTGGTCACCACATCCTACGAAAATCGGATTGAGCGGATTCGAGGTTGTAGGATGTGGTGAGCGCAGCGAACCGCATCGTTACGTTGTTAGCCTTACGCCGGCTTGAACTTCGGCAATGTAATCCCATCTCCCGAATCTTCGAACACGGTCACCACCGGCATGTCGATCTTCACTTGCTCTACGGGGCAGCCGATGACGTTGCTGCATAGGCGCGGGCCGTCGTCGAGGTCGACCCAGGCGGTGACGTAGGGGATGTCGGGAGCGAAACCGCGCAGCGCGGTGCCGACCACTTCACGGATGATGGTGAAGCAGAACACTTTGCCTGTGCCGCTGACTTGCACCCAGTCGAGCTTTTCGCTGGCGCAATCGCCGCACACCGGGCGCGGCGGGAAAACCCAAGTCGAGCAGTTGGTGCACTTTTGCATCATTAACTTGCTAGCCTTGGCGCCGTCCCAGAAGGGCTGGTTGACCGGCGTGACATCGGGGAGAGGTTTTTTCGCTACTTTTTCTTCTGCCATTTTAAACTCCTGTCGTGTTCGTAACTCGTGATCGTGTTCGTCGCTCGTGCTCGTGGTTCGGAATCGGACCGATCTTTACGAACACGAGCCACGAGCACGAGTCACGACTGACTTCCCAAGATCGCCGCGGCGGTGCAGCCAAAATTTTTGCCGTAGTTGACCGCGCCGACGCCGGTGCTGATGCCGAATTTGATATTGGGCACTTGGCGGTCGCCGGCTTCGCCGCGGATTTGCCGGACGGTTTCGATGACGTGCAGCATGCCGCCGGTGGTCGACGGCTGGCCGCAGTTGATCATGCCGCCGCTGGTTTGGATCGGCAGGTCGCCTTTGAAGGTGAAATCGGTTTTCTCGAAGAAGGCTTTGTCGTTTCTCCTGCAGAAGCCGAGATCTTCGATCTGAATCATGACCACCGGAATGTAATCGTCGTAGAGGTTCAAGCAGCGGATATCTTTGTGCGCCACGCCGGACATTTTAAACGCCCGCTCGCCGGACTGGGTGATGCCGGTGATTAATGGGTTCGCGCGATAACGCGGGCCGTAGCTGGCGTTGTTGCATTCGCCCCAGCCGAGCAGATAGACCGGCGGTTTTTTCATGGTTTTCGCGCGTTCCGCCGAGGTCATGATGTAGGCTTTGCCGCCGTTGGCCGGCATGACGCAGTCGAACAGGCGGATCGGATCGGAGATCATGCGCGATTTTTTGTAATCGTCGATGGTGATCGGCTTTCTCAGATAAGCGTTGGGATTGAGCGAAGCATGATAGCGGCCGGTGACCGCGACTTTGCCGAAGTGCTCGTCGGTCATGCCCGACTCATGCATATAGCGGCTCATGACGAAGGAGATTTTGCAGTTGGGACCCATGACGCCGAAGGGCATTTCAAAATCTCTGGTATCGCCATGGGCGCCGCGATGGCCGCCGCGTTCGCTGAACGGCGCCGCCGCCGCGATGACCAGCACCAGATCGCATAGTCCGGCGGTGATCGCCGCTGCGGCGTGGCCGAGCAATGACACCGAGCTGGCGCCGCCGTTGCCGCCGGCGAGCGAGACGCCGGGCGTGATGCCGAGGATCGCCGCCACTTCCTCGGGCCAGAAGGGCTGGGAATGATTGGTCGTGTAGATCGCGGCCAGGCCCTGGCCGTCGAAGTCTTTTTTAGTCAAGCCGGCGTCTTCGATGGCTAGACGCGCGGCCCAAGCGAGATACTCCGCCGTCGATTTGCGCGGTTCGCCGGGTTTGCCGCCGAGCCGGTCGGTGGGGGTCTCGCCGATGCCGACGATCGCTGCTTTTCCTCTGATGCTCATAGGGATAGTTCCTTTCTCGATTTATGCAGAAGTATTGCAGCGGCGCCGAGCTGTCAAGCGGCGCGCCAGCCACTGTTGTAGCAAAGTGAATCTGTCAGGGTCTAACGGCAACGTGAATATGTCAGGGTGGAAGGATGAGAACCCTGACGATGAGAGACGAGAAACGACTAGACATCATACAACGATCGTTACGTAATGAGCTGACGATGGTGGAAGCCGC
>CAMDBU010000053.1 GCA_945889495.1 Syntrophobacter sp. SbD2
GTTCGTCCAGAAGTTGACGCAACGCGTGTGGGGATTCGCAATAACTCCAAAACTTTGCCGTTCGCACATGAAAACACGAAACCCGCGTGTTGCGCTCAAAAATTAGCAGGCCGGGTTCTAAAAAAACGGGGTTTTCTGTCAGGCACTAAATATGCTCGTGGCGAATCATCAATCGTATACGATATCGACATAAAACGAATCCTTCGGCAGCTAGCCGATGCGCAACTGGCTGACATGCAAGATCCGATGGGGGTGTCGGGCTATATTCCCGCTTGTAAGAGTGACGCGCAGTTTAAAGATGCGATTTCAAAAATTGAGACCGCGGCCGTACGGGCTGAGAAAGCACGAGACGCAGCTTCTAACGGAAAAATATCCGACGCTTTTGAATGGTGGCGCTTACTCTATAACAACGGGTTTCCCACCTATTATTAATCGTGAATAATATTCACTTACTTCAAAACGAGCCGAAGCAGCTTGATCGGTTGGCCGCTCATCGTCAGCTCTATTCCACAGCGAAGCGAGTATTAGCTGCGCAGGCGATTTTGGGTGGCCCGATAGCTGTCGCGTCGGTTCTTGCAATCACAGCGATGCCTGATTTGAAGGGATATGCCGCTTTTTGGGGCTTGATCGTGTCATTAGGTGATATGTTGTGGCTTAATCCGTGGCAGAAGAGACTCCGAGAAAACGCAGCTAAAATCCAGGAATCTTTTGATTGTGAGGTGCTTCAAATACCTTGGAATAATATTAAGACGGGAAATTGGCCCGATGCTGAACTTGTAAAGGAGCAGTCTGACAAACATAGAAAAAGGGCTCCAGAGATGCCGCCGCTTGAAAACTGGTATGCTCCCGTCGTTGGAGAACTCTCCTGGGACTTAGCCCGTATTGTATGTCAGCGGTCGAACTGCTGGTGGGAGTCAAAGCAGCGCCGCCGGTATACCGTTTGGATTGTGGGTGGGCTAGTTGCTGTCGGTGTAGCAGCTCTTGGCCTCGGATTGGTCGGCGGATTGACGGTCGAAAAACTGTTTCTCGCGATTATTGCGCCGTTGATGCCGGCTGTTATCCTTGGTGTCCGGCAGTGGACCGAACACTCTGAGGCTGCGACCAGACTCGATAAACTCAAGGAGCATGCGGAACGGCTGTGGGCTGACGCCTTTAATCACCTTAACAGCACCGAACTTCTCTCCAAGTCTCGTGCTCTTCAGGACGAGATTTTCGAGAGCCGAAAGCGAAGTCCCCTGGTTTTCGACTGGATCTTTCGTCGTCTACGAAACGAGTACGAAGCTCAAATGAACCATGGGGCACAGGAACTCGTCGATGATGCGAAACGGCGACTCGGCGTGGACAAAAGTTGATAATCCGTAGTTATGAGCCCAAGCGACTACACCGAAGAGTATCTTGTCGAACAGCCCGCCATTGAACTCTTCGCGGAGCTGGGTTGGCAGACGGTGTCGGCTTTGGAAGAAACATTCGGCTCCGCCGAACCCTCAGCCCAGCCCTTTCCCGGTGGGCGAGGGGGTTGGTTAGGGCGCGAGACCAAGTCGGAAGTTGTTCTCATCCCAAAACTCCGCGCGGCACTGGAGCGGTTGAATCCGGACCTACCCATTGACGCGATCAATTCCGCAATCGATGAGCTGGCACGCGACCGCTCCGCGATGGGTCTCGCTGGTGCGAATCGGGAAATTTGGGAGTTAATGCGAGACGGCGTGAAGGTTTCGATTGTCGATCGCGAACGTGGAGGGATTAAAACCGAGCGAGCGCGGGTCGTCGATTGGGACAATCCACAGGCGAATGACTTTCTGCTCGTGAGCCAGATGACGATCACGGGCGAGCTTTATACTTGCCGGCCTGATCTGATCGGATTCGTCAACGGTCTGCCGCTCGTCATCATTGAACTCAAGAAGCCTGGCGTTCCCGCCAAGCAGGCGTTCGACGATAATCTCACCAGCTATAAACATCTGCAAAACGGCATCCCCGCGCTGTTTTGGTACAACGCACTCTTGATCGCTTCCAACGGCGCCGATAGCCGCGTCGGTTCGCTGACGGCGGAGTGGGATCGCTTCACCGAGTGGAAACGCATCGAACGCGAGGACGAGCCACGGCGAGTGTCGCTCGAAGTAATGCTGCGCGGCCTGTGCGAGCCGACAAGGCTCTTGGACTTCGTCGAGAACTTCACGCTTTTCTCCGAGCACAAGAGCGGACTCGTCAAAGCCATTGCTCAAAATCATCAGTATCTTGGAGTGAACAACGCGATCCGCGCGACGCTGGCGGCGCGCGAAGCGGGCCATGGGCGGGGCGGTGTCTTTTGGCAGACTCAAGGTTCAGGCAAAAGCTTCGCCATGGTGTTCTTCGCGCAAAAGATTCTGCGCAAGGTGCCGGGCAACTGGACCTTCGTGATCGTGACCGACCGGGTCGAGCTGGACGAGCAGATCGCCAAAACCTTCGCCGCCTGCGGCGCGGTGAGCGATGCCAACATCAGTCATGCCGAAACCGGCGCCGAGCTACGCGAGCTACTAACGGGCAACAACCGCTACGTCTTCACGCTGATTCACAAGTTTCAGACGCCGGAATCGCTCTGCGACCGGCGCGACGTGATCGTGCTCACCGACGAGGCGCACCGCACGCAGTACGACACCCTGGCGCTCAACATGCGCGCGGCATTGCCCAACGCGCTTTTCCTCGCGTTCACCGGGACGCCGTTGATCGCAGGCGAGGAACGCACGCGCGAAGTGTTCGGCGATTACGTGTCGATCTACGACTTCCAGCAATCGGTGGAAGACGGCGCGACGGTGCCGCTGTTTTACGAGAACCGCACGCCGGAGTTGCATCTCGATAATCCCAATCTCAACGACGACATCTACGAGCTGATCGAACAGGCCGACTTGTCCGAAGAAGCGGAGAAGCGGCTGGAGCGCGAACTTGGCCGGCAGTACCATCTGATCACGCGCGACGACCGGCTGGAGACCGTCGCCAAGGATATAGTTCGCCATTTTCTCGGCCGCGGCTTTCAAGGCAAGGCGATGGTGGTGTCCATCGATAAGCCGACCGCCTATCGCATGTACGATAAGGTTCGGAAGTACTGGAAGGAAGAGTACGAGCGGGTGGAGATGGCGCTCAGGCGTGAACGGCCGTCGGATGAATTTCGAGCTGAACTTGAGGAGCGGTTGGAGGTTCTCAAAACCACCGACATGGCTGTGGTGGTGTCGCCGGGTCAGAACGAAGTCGAAGATCTTAAGGCCATCGGCATTGACGTGGTGCCGCATCGCAAGCGTATGATCGCTGAAAAGCTCGACGAAAAATTCAAAGACCCGGCCGATCCGTTTCGTTTGGTGTTTGTCTGCGCCATGTGGCTCACCGGTTTCGACGCGCCGAGCTGCTCGACGATCTATCTCGACAAGCCGATGCGCAATCACACGCTGATGCAAACCATCGCCCGCGCCAACCGCGTCTATCCCGGCAAGCAGAGCGGCTTGATCGTCGACTACGCCAACGTGTTTGCGTCGCTAGAAAAAGCGTTGGCGATCTACGGCAAAGGGCAGGGCGGTGAAACGCCGCTGCGCGATAAGAAGGAGCTGGCGGAGCAGTTGCGTTTGGCGGTCAACGACACGACGGCGTTCTGCCGGCTAAATGGCATCGAACTGGCGCGGATCGAGGCGATCTCGACCGCCAACTTCGCCCGCGTGGGGGCGATCCAGGAGGCGGCGGATAAACTCATGGCGCCGGAAAACTTGCGCCGCGACTTTTTGAGCAAGGCCGGTTTGGTCGGCGCGCTCTATCGCGCGGTCAAGCCGGACGTCGCGGCGATCGAACTCGCGCCACGCTGCGGCTGTATCCTGGCGATCGCCGAGCGTATCCGTGCCATCGTGGACCCGCCGGATATATCGTATGTGCTGCAAGGCATTCAGGAGCTGCTTGACGAATCGATTGCCGCGGTGCCGTTTACCATCAGCGAGAAGAAGGGCGGCTACTTCGATCTTTCAAAGATCGACTTTGCCGCGCTGCGAAAAAAATTCGCCAAGGACAAACCGACCAACACCGATCTGGAGCGTTTAAAAGCCGCCGTGCGCGCGCAGTTGGAGCGCCTGGTGCGGCTTAATCGGACGCGCGCCGATTACCTGACTAAATTTCAGGACCTGATCGACAGCTACAACGCCGGTAGCCGCAACATCGACGATATATTCCGAGAACTGCTCGACCTCTCCGGCATCCTCACCGAAGAGCAGACCCGCCATGTGCGCGAGAACTTGAGCGAAGAAGAGTTGACGATTTTCGATATCCTGACGCGCCCCGGCCCCGACCTGACCACCGAAGAACATGACGAGGTCAAAAAAGTCGCCCGCCAGTTGTTGGAGCGGTTGAACGAGCTGCTAGTGATTGGCTGGCGGCAAAGAGTTGGCAGCCGAGCGCGGGTGCGGTTAGCCATTGAAGATGCGCTGGACGAAGGTCTACCGCGCGCTTACTCGAAAGACGTCTATCAAACCAAGTGCACGGCGGTCTTCGAGCATGTCTACGAGAGTTACCAGGGGGAGGGGAAAAGCGTGTACGCGGAAAGTCGGTGATCTTCGCGTCGATTTACTTTAGCCAAGTAAGCCTTCTCACCGGTTTTTCTGAAACAATCCTTCCTTCTCCAACTCTTGCACGAGACTAGCATCAACAAAGCTTGCCGGATTTGTGCCGCTGGCATCTTTGCCTAGCGTGCGCAGCAATTGTTTGACGCCTTCGAGGTCGACGTTGATGGTTTTTTGCAAATGTTTTTGGCCGTAGATGCGGTAGGACTCGGCTAAGATTTCCGGTTCTTCGACGCGGGTGTATTTGGCAAGTATCTTGATCGCGCCGTCGCGGTCGTTGTGGGTTTCTTGGACGCCTTGATAATAGGCGCGCAGCACGCGGAGCACGGTGTCGCGGTTGGACTTGATATAGGCGCGCCGGGTGCTGAGCGGCGAGTTCATGTAGGGGACGCCCAGGTCGGCGGAGTCGATGAGTTCGCGCAGGCCCAACTTCATGCCGCGCAGGTTACTCGGCGCCGAGATCATGGCGCCGTCGACGAACGCCTTACTGACCGCAAGGATCATGTCTGGCATGCCGCCGCGGATCGCCATCACCGTGACATCGCGGCCGCGCTGCAGGTTATATTTATCCAAGATCATGCTCAGCACCAGGTCGGGCGAATCGCCCAGGCTGGTGACGCCGATCTTCTTGCCCTTTAAATCTTCCGGCCGTTTCAAATCGCCACGGGTCATGAGCGAAAACACCGGCACGTTGATGGTGTTGGCGATCACCGCGAGGTCGGCGCCGCGCAGAGTGGCGCCGATGACCGTGGGCGGCGAGGCGCGGGTGAATTGCACTTCACCGGCGATCAGCGCTTCGATGGCGATGCCGCGGATGTAGGTCAGTTCGACGTCGACGCCCTGTTTGTCGAAGAGCTTTTTGTCCTTGGCGACAAACAGCGGCAGCATGGCGGCGCTGATCGAGCTGTAGGCGATGCGCACTGGGGCGGCGTGGGCGATCGTTGGGAAGATAACAAAAGCGGCCAGAATGAGTAGTGCTATTTCGCAGCTTCGAATGGCGCTTGCACCCCTATCCCAGCCTTTCCCCGTCGAGGGGAAAGGGGTAAGAGAGGGCGACCCGTTTGAATTTCGCATCACCGGCGTTAGTCGTATGCCGTTTCGCCTATCAAACTAAGCCGCGGCTGCCGCGCTGCCGTTCAACTTCACGGCGCGGACGACGTATTCCATGTAGATCACATCGGCCATCACCCAGCGCATGCTGTTTTTCATCAGCTGGGCGTTGATGCAGGCTTCTTGGAGCTCTTTGGTGTCGGCGTATTTTTTTAAAATTTCCTTGCGCAAGAGGCCATGTTCTTGATCGACTTCGGCGTGCAGTTTGTAAAACGTCAGGGCGTCATCGGGCACCCAGCTGTAGTGCTTGCGAAAAACCTCTAAGTCGCGGCTCATCGCCTTGGCGGTGTCGTCGCCTTCGGAGACCGCCACGCCCAACAGCCAGGAAGTTTTAAACGCCGCGTTGGCGAAGGCGTCGACGGCAAACTTGACGCCGTAGTGCGGTTCGGAGTTTTTTACGAACTCACGATCCATGCTCATGCCGACGCAGACATCGAGCCAATACTCGGGATGGGGCTTGCCGGATTTGCCGATCAGGTCTTCGCCTTCCTCTTCGATCGCCTTGGGCAGCCACAGGCGGCGCACGTCGGTGTGCGGGCAGTTGTAGAGGATCGAGTATTCCTTCACCGGCACTTGTTTGGTGAAGTAGTAGCGCTCTTTGCCCCAGCCTTGGAGTTGATCCTTGGTGCACCTGCCGTTGCGAAAGAGTTCTTCCCAAGGGTGGGCCGGCCGCTGGTGGTCTTGGCGATTGACCTCGAAAAAGGTCTTGATGAAATCATCGGGGTTGAGTTTTTGTGGGAGCGTGAACATGGCCTGGGTCTCCTTGGGATGCGGTCACTGATAAAGGAAGGGCGCAGCATGCTGCGCCCCAATGACAAATTTATCGCCGAGAAATTATCCCGCGGCTTCTTCGCGATAGTGGCCGATGGCGTCCATCAGCGGCTTGTCGTTCATGACGAAGAAGACCGCCGGGTCCTTGGAAGTGTTTTCATGGCGGTGGCTTTGCCAGAGCGGCACGACGAAAGAGTCGCCTTGCTCCCATTCGTAGCGCTTGTCGCCTATGTAGCTGACGCCGCTGCCGCGCCAGACATGATAGATATCCGAGCTGGTGTGGCGGTGGCTCTGGGTTTTTTCGCCGCCGCGCAGCATGTGGATCTGGCAGTTCATGGTCGGCAGCGTCGGCCCGCCGTTCAATGGATTGGCGTAGTCGAGGACGATGCCGTTGAACGGGTCGCCGGGATGCTCGCCGACTTTATTCAAGGCGCTTTCGGTGTCGGCCCATTTGTAGCAAAAGGCCGGCGGCTGGATCGAATTCGACTTAATCCAGGCTGGGCGCAGCGGGCCGGTGGTGGCCAGCGTGTAGCCCTCGGGGCGGGTGACCGTCTGTTTCTTGCGCGGATCGGGTTCGTGAAAATCGGTTTCCAGCAAGCGTACCAGGGGCGCGTCGAGGCCGTCTAGCCACATCATGTTCTCGCCGCGGTTTTCATGATCATGCCAGGTCCAGCTCGGCGTGGTGACGAAATCGCCTTCGCCGATCTCGAACGATTCCCCTTCGACGATCAGCCTGGTGCCATGGCCTTTCAAAATAAATCGAATCGCGCCGGCGATATGGCGGTGCGAGCCGGCGTTCTCGCCGGGCTTGAGGAGTTGGAGATTCAAAACGAGTGTCCGCGAGGTGCCGTTTTTCAAGGCTGGATTCCACATCTGAATCACCCGGCGGAACGACACGTCGAGGCCGACCACGTCGCCGGCTTTTTCCATGGCGGCGAACAGGTCCTTGCCTTTCCACAGGCAGGCGTCGAAGGACGGCACCGGTGTGCGCGCCATATCGCCCTGTTGGTTTTGCCAGTAGCCTTTGAAGTTTTTGCTCTGCAGCTCTTCTTCGAATTGTTTCAGCGCTTCGGACATCGTGTCACCTCCAGATCGATTCTGTTCTTTTCTAGCGCGATTCGCGCCGCGGTTGCAAGGCGAGTGGCTTGGTTGCAATAGGCGGACAACATATCGCCCAGGGCCGCCAGGTGACGGACTATGTGCAGGGGAATGCTCTTACGCCGCTGGAGTACTGGATTGTTGCCGCGGATGGGCTGGGTTAGCGGTTAGCGAGAAATAATCCGACAATCAGTCGATCACCTTTGCGGTGATCATGTTGGTGGTGCCGGCTTGGTGCAGCGGTAGACCGGCGGTGATCACCACCAGGTCACCGCGTTTGACGATGCCGGATTCGAGCGCTTTGCGCTGCAGCACTTGGACCATCTCGTCGGTGTTCTTGAAACCGCGGGTCGACTGCGGGTAGACGCCCCAAACCAAACAGAGCATTTTGACCGTCTGGGGATCCGGACTGATGGCGATGATCGGCTGGGTCGGCCGGTAGCGCGCGATCAAGCGCGCCGTGCTGCCGGACGTGGTCGGAATCAAAAACGCTTTGACATCGAGATCGCGGGCTAGTGAGATCGCGCCGACGCTGATCGCTTCGGGCACGGTTTTAGGCAGGCCCGCGAAGCGCTGGCGCGGTTCGAGGATGGTCTCGGTCTCTTCGGCCACCTGGGCCATGATCCGCACCGCTTCCAACGGATAGTCGCCGGCGGCGGTTTCTTCCGACAACATGAGCGCGTCGGTGCCGTCGAGAATCGCGTTGGCGATGTCGGCGACCTCGGCGCGGGTTGGCCGTGGGTTCCATACCATGGAGCGCAGCATCTGGGTGGCGGTGATCACCGGCTTGCCCAAGTGATTGGCTTCGCGGATCATGCGCTTTTGCATGGCCGGGATGCGCGCCTGGGCGATTTCCAATCCCAAATCACCACGCGCCACCATCAGGCCGTCGACGTTTTGCAAAATGCTGTCGAGGTTGTCCAAGGCTTTATGCTTTTCGATCTTGGCGATGAGCGGAATGTTGGCGCCCAACTTGTGCATCTCGCGGCGCGCGTAGGTGATATCCTGGCTATTGCGCACAAAGGACAGCGCCACCAAATCGACATTGTTCTCGATGCCGAAGGCCAAATCCTTTTTGTCTTCCGCGGTGAGCGCGCGGATGTTGAGCGAGCTGCGCGGAAAGTGAATGCCTTTGTGCGAGCCCAGAATGCCGCCGACGACGATGCGGCAGCGCACTTCCTGCTTGCTCACTTGCAGAGCTTCGAGCTCGATCTCGCCGTCGCCCAACAAGATCGGGTCGCCTTTTTTTACCGCGTGAGTCAGGCCGGGGAAGCTTACCGATACCGCGAGCTCGGTGCCGGTGACTTTGCGGGTGGTTAGCACCAGCCGGCCGCGGGTTTGCAAACGCACCCGGTCGCCGGCCATGGCGCCGATGCGGATCTTTGGACCGGGCAAGTCCTGCAAGATCGCCACCGGCATGCCGAGTTTGCGCTCGAGCTTGCGAATGGTGCGAATCACCCGGCGGTGCGAGGCGTAGTCGCCATGGCTGAAGTTTAACCGTGCGACGTTCATGCCGGCGCGGATCAAACCTTCGATCATTTTCTCGGACGAACTGACGGGGCCGATGGTGCAAACGATTTTGGTGCGGCGCATTCCGAACAATTTACACTAGCTGGTGGGGGAATCAACGCGCGCGCGCAGCGCGGCGCCAGTTATCAGTTGCTAGTGGTCAGTTGTCAGTTGGGAAAATTCCGAATCTTAACTGCCAACTGAGAACTGGCAACTGACAACTATTACAGTCCGCTGCCGGTTCGTTTTAGCCGTGGGTCGAGGATGTCGCGCAGGGCGTCGCCCAACAGGTTGATGCCGAGGACAGTGATAAAGATGCAGGCGCCGGGGAATAGCGGCAGCCACCAGGCGGTGCTGATATAAATGCGCGCGTCGGCGAGCATGGTGCCCCAGGTGGGAATATGCGGCGGCACGCCGACGCCCAAAAAGCTCAAGCTCGCCTCGGCGATGATCGACGACGCCATGGCAAAGGTGCCGATGACCAGTGAGGTCTGGATCAGATTGGGGATGATATGGCGTAAAATAATTTTGCCGTGAGTCGATCCCAACGACTGCGCCGCGGTGACAAAGTCGCGCGAGCGTAGCGACAGCGCCTGGCCGCGCACCACCCGGCAGTAGGGAATCCAACGCTGCGCCACCAGGGCGAGGATCAAATTAAATAACCCCTGGCCCAAAAACGCCATGATCGTGATGCCGAGTAAGAGCGGCGGAAAGGCCCAGATGACCTCGACCAATTTTTGAATCAGAAAATCGGCCTTGCCGCCGAAGTATCCCGACACCGCGCCGAGCGTTATGCCGATCAGTCCCGAGACGAACACCACCGCGAAGGCGACCAGGAGCGACACCCGCGTGCCATGGATCACCCGGCTGAAAATATCCCGGCCCAAGTTGTCGGTGCCGAGCACATGGACGGCGCCGATGCCCTGGGGCGGTTTCATCATGGCGGTGAGTTGCTGTTTGTTGGGATCATGGGGTGCCAGGTAGGGGCCGAAGACGCCGACCAAGACAAACGTCAAGACGATCAGCCCGCCGGTGAACGCCTTGGCGTGGAGCCGCGGCAGTAGACGAGCCAAGGCGCCGGGCGCTTTTTCAGTAGCGGATTCGAGGGTCAACGACTGCATAAAGTCCATCGATAATTAAATTAATGCCGACAAACGCCGTGGTGTAGGTGAGCACCAGGCCGGTGACCAGCGGATAATCGCGGGCGTTGAGCGCGGTGATTAGTAAACTGCCGCCGCCGGGCCAGGCGAACACGGTTTCGACGATGATCGAGCCGCTCAGCAAGGTGCCCAACTCCAAGCCGACCACGGTGATCACCGGGATCAAGGCGTTGCTGCTGACATGGCGCCAGACGACTTTCTTTTCGCGCAACCCTTTGGCGCGCGCAGTGCGCACATAGTCTTCGTTCATCACTTCCAGGATCGACGAGCGGGTGACGCGCATGAGGATGCCGAGCATGTTCACACCCAATGCCAGAGCCGGCAAAAATAAATGGCTGAGCGCGTCCCACACCGCGCGCCAGTTTTTCTGCATGACGCTGTCGAGAATATAAAAGCCGGTCTGTTCCGGCCCGGCGATGCCGTAGGTGCTGCGGCCGGAAGTCGGCAGAATGTTGAGCACGCCGGCGAGCAAGAGGATCAACATGATCGCCAGCCAGAAGCTCGGCATGCTGATGCCGAACAGGCCGCAGGTGGTGCCGAGGTTGTCGATCCACGAGTTGGGCCGAGCGCCGGCCCAAACGCCCAACGGGATCGCCAGCACCGTGGCGATGACGATGGCGAAGAACGCCAGTTCGATGGTCGCCGGTAGCCGGGAGCGAATCACGCTGGTGACCGGCTCGGCGTATTTGAAAGACTTGCCGAAATCGCCGGCCGCCACCGTGGTTAAAAATTTCCAATACTGAACGTAGAGCGGTTGATCCAAGCCCCAGCGCGCTTTTGCCTTGGCAATCTCGGCCGCGTTGGTCTCCTCGCCGAGCAGCATCAGCGTCGGGTCGCCGGGGGCGGCGTGGATCAGCAGGAAGACCAATAAGCTGATCAGCACCAGCACTGGGACGGTGCCGGCGAGGCGGCGCAGGAGATAACCGGTCATGTTGGAATGACCCAGCGCGGCGAAGCCGCAACCGACATTCGGAAATGGCTCTCGCCAAGACGCCAAGACGCCAAGTTCGGAAAAGAACGGCTCAAACAACGACCCATCATTTTCATTCCTATATTCCGACCTTTGCGATCTTGGCGTCTTTGCGAGAGATATTCCGAAACTCGGTAGTCCATGGTGATTCGCAGCAGTGCGCGCTAAGCCACCCGCTGGATAAAGCTTCTCAGCATTTCGTTGAACTCAGCCGGGTGCTCGCGGTAGGAGAAATGGCCGGCACGGTTGTAAATATACATGCGCGAGTCCGGCGTGTTGCGGGTGATCAAGTCGAACAGCGCGTAGCCCTGATCGATGGTCGCGGTGGGATCTTGATAGGACCAGGCGAGCAGCGTCGGCTTACCCAGGCCACGGTCGCGAATGATCCCGAGTGTTTCGTCCTTCTGCCGCGCTAAGTGCGGCAGAAAGCGGGTGGTGCGCAGGCCGACATCTTCCATTTTGCGCACCGCTTCCTGATATTTCGCGGTGGCGGCGACGCGCATCATCACGTCCAACCATTCCTCAGTGATATGCTCATGGCCATAAGAGTACCGTTGGACGATCCAGCGCTGGCTTTCGCGGCTTAGCCGCGGCTGGGGCGGATTGGCCATGACGGTTTCGTTCTTGCTGATGCCCGGCGCCAAAGTGTTGGTGTCGACCAGGATGCAAGTGGTGAAAAGTTCGGGATGCTCGATGACCAGTCGCCCGACCAGATAGGCGCCGCGCGAATGGCCCACGGGATGGACATCGCGCAGGCCGAGAGTTTTCATAAAATGATAGGCGTGCTGCACCACGGCGGCCATGGTGTAGTCTTCATCTTTTTTCGGATTGTCGGTGAAACCCTGGCCGATCTTGTCGACGGCGACGACGTGAAACCACTGCGCCAACTGGTCGAAGTTCAAACTCCAATCTTCGGCGCAATCGGCGGCGTCATGGGAACCGAAGTGGCCGCCGTGGAACAACACGACATTGGGCCCGCTGCCGGCTTCGAAGTAGCGGGTGCGGATGCCGTCGACGTCAACGAATTTTTCCCCTTGCATATGGCCTCCGGATCGATGGGATATTCTAGATTACAGATTCCAAATTCCTGAGTCGGTACGCTCGTGACTATTTCTTCACCGCCATATCGATGGCGTAGATGCGCGAGTCGGGCAACGGTTTGTAATCGACCCGGTTATGCAAACCCCAAAGCAGTTTGTGGCGCCACATGAAGCAGGCGGGCGCGTCTTCGGTGATCAGGCTCATGGCCTGGGACAAATATTGCCGCCGTTTCTTCGGGTCGAATTCCTGTTGCTCTTTGTCGAGTAGCTCGTCGACTTTGGCATTGGAATAACCGATGCGCGGGGTTTCGCCGGTGTGGAAGTATTGGTGCAGCGCGGCGCTCGGATCTTGGATCGAGCCGCGGCCCATGTAGTAGAAAGGCACCGTGCCTTTCTGCACATTGGCCCACATCGTCGCCCATTCGGGAGTGGCCAGTTTGGCGCGGATGCCGGCGGCGTTGAGCATCGGGATCATCGCTTCGCTGAGCTGCTTGTCGAGCGTGTATCGGCCCACCGGAGCTTGCAGCTCGGCATCGATGCCGTTGGGGAAACCGGCCTGGGCCAGGAGCTTCTTGGCTTTCTCCGGATCGTAGCTGAGCTTGGGCTTCAGTGCCGGATCGTAGCCGTATTGCCCCGGCCCCAACGGGCCGTCTAGGCGGCTGGCAAAACTTTCCAACAGGGTGGCGATGATCTGGTCGCGGTTGATCGCGTGGCACACCGCCTGGCGCACTTCTTTTTTGTCGAAGGGCGGTTTGGGCTGCATGGCCAGGAACATGATCTCGACGGAATCCACCGGCAGGATGCGCAGACTCTTGTTGGTCTCGACGCGGCCGCGCATATGCGGCGGCACGAACTGGCCGATTTGAATCTCGTCATTCAAGAGCGCGGTTACCCGCTGTTCCGGTTCGCGCATGATGCGGTAGACCACTTCGTCGGGGGCGCGCGGATTGCGTTTGGCTTCGGGGTGATTGGGATTTTTCGCCAGGACTAAACGCTGGCCGGGGATCAATTCTTTTAGCCGGTAGGGGCCGGCGCCGATCATATGTTCCTTGTCGGCGACATCGCGGCCATGTTTGTCGAACATCGCCTTGCTGGTGATGATCAAACGGTCGCAGAAAAACGACAGCAGCGGCGCCGTCGGTTTGTCGGTGGTGACTTTGACCGTGAGCTTGTCGATGGCTTCGGCGTTGACCACCGAGGGCGCCACCGAGGCTTTCTGTTTGGACTGCGGGTCCTTGATCACCCGGTTCATGATTGAATGGACCACATCGTCGGCGGTCACCGGCGAGCCGTCGTTGAATTTGTAATTTTTATTCAAGGAAAAAATCCACGTGGTGGGATTTTCCACTTTCCATTTTTCGGCGAGCCGCCCTTCGAAGTCGCCCTTAGCGTAACTGTAGGTGCAGAAGGGGCCGGTGATCTCGCTCCAGATGCCGTACATGAGCGAGACGCTGTCGCCGTAGGGGTTATGGGTGTCGATGGTTTCGGTGACGCCGACGGTGATGCGGCTCTGGGCGTTGGCGAAGTTCAGGCTGGTCAGATTTAACGCTAATGCCAAATAAATAATCAGCGCCAATTTTGTCTTCAAGGTAAGCATGAGGACCTCCCGAAAAATAATTCCGTAACGGTGATGCGCTGCGGAATCATTTACAGCTCCAGTGATTGTTGTCAAGGTGAAATCCGTAGCTATCGGCCTTTGCGTAGCGGGACTTTTTCGTTTGACAGCGCACTGGCTGGATACTAGTGATGGGCCAAGTTATGCAGCGCTATTTTCATCGCTCGGTTTGGTTGTTCGCCATCGCCTTCTTGAGTTCACAGGCCGGCGTGGCGTCGGCGCAGGCGCCTTTCTACCAAGGCAAGACGATCAAGTTGATTGTCGGCACATCGGCCGGCGATCTGTACGATCAATGGGCGCGTGTGTTGACGCCGGCGCTGGCGAAGAACCTGCCGGGAAATCCCGACGCCTTGGTGCAGAACATGCCCGGCGCCGGCCATAGAGTTGCGGCCAATTATTTATTCACCATCGCCAAGCCCGACGGCTTGACCCTGGCGGCGACGATCTTGCCGTCGCTTTACTTCGATCAACTGGTGGGCCGCAAGGAAGTGCAGTTCGATTGGTCACGCTTTTCGTGGATCGGCTCGCCGGTGCAGGAGGAACATGTCTTTTTCGTCCGCACCGACACGCCGTACAAAACCCTCGACGACATCAAACGCGCCGCCGAGCCGCCCAAGTGCGGCGCCACCGGTCTCGGTTCCACCGGCTATTACTTGCCGCGTTTATTCGAAGAGGCTTTGGGGTTGAAGTTCAACATCGTCACCGGCTATCCCGGCGGCGCCGAACTCAACCTCGCCATCGAGCGCGGCGAGCTGCAATGCCGGGCGTTCACGATTACCGCCTATGTCGCCGATCGCGAGCCGTTCAACTCCTGGCGCAAAAGCGGCACGATCCGCGCGCTGATCCAGACCTCATCGCAGCGCGACCCGCGCTTGGCCGACGTGCCGACGATTTATGAGCTGATGGACAAGGAGAAGACGCCGGCGGCGCTGCGCCGCGTCGCTGAAGTGATTCTCGCGCCCGGCGCCTTTGGCCGGCCGATGATCGGTCCGCCCGGGTTGCCGGCGGACCGCGTCAAGCAGTTGCGCGAGGCGTACCTCAGGGCGTTGAAGGATCCGGCGATTATCGCCTACGCGAAAAAACTCGATTGGCACCTCGAAGCCAAGAGCGGCGACGAGCTCCAAGGCCATTCCAAGAAAGTTATCGACCAGCCCAGCGATGTGATTGTGCGGATGAAGAAGATTCTCGGCGATTGAAACAAAGGAGTAACGCCATGGCGCGCGACGGCTACAAGATCCTCGACAGCGATATGCATGTGTTCGAACCCTATGACCTCTACGAGAAATACATGGACCCTAAATGGGGCGAGCGCATTCCGCGCGGCAAGCCGCGCACCAAGCATGGGCAGATCAAATTCACTTACTCCGATGGCCGGCCGCTGCGGCCGTCGGGCACCCAGGCGTTGGCCGCGACGACGCCGAAACCCAACAGCGGCGAAAGCTCGCCGGGCGAATCGCAAGTCGCGCATCGTTACGCCAAGCCCTTAGCGCGCGGTTACGATGCTGTCTCGCAGTTGGCGGCGATGGACGACGAGGGCTTGGACGTCGCGGTGTTGTTCCGCACCTTCCCGCTGCATTGCGATGACAGTCTGGAACCCGAGTACGCCAACGCGCTGTGCCGGGCGTGGAACGATTGGATGGCGGATTTCTGTAAAGCCGATGCCAAGCGGCTACGGCCGTCGGCGCTGATCACGCTGCACGATGTCGACCTGGCGGTGGACGAGACCCGGCGGGCGATTACCGATCTGGGCGCCATCGGTTTATGTCTCGTGCCCGAGCCGAGCAACGGCAAACATATTCATGACCGCTACTACGATCCGGTGTGGCGCGAAGCGGAAAAGTTGGGCGTGCCGGTGTGTTTCCATCCGGCGGCGAGCCCCAATCAAGACCAGGCGGTGCACCGCTTCCGCGGCCAGTCCAACGAGGCGGTGCTGATCAACGCCTTTCGTAATCCCATCGAGCTCATGTTCGCCGTCGGCAGCTTCTGCGCCGGCGGCGTGCTCGAAAGATTTCCCAAGCTGCGCGTGGCGTTTCTCGAAGGCAACTGTAGCTGGTTACCCTGGGCGCTGTACCGCTTGGATGAGCGCTGGGAGATGCGCAAGGATTACTGCAACGAGTCCATGAGCATGAAGCCGAGCGATTATTTCCTGCGCCAATGTTTCATCTCGGTGGACGTCGAAGAGGATTTGCTCGGCGACGTGGTGAAGAGAATCGGCGCCGACAACCTGGTGATCTCGACGGATTATCCCCACGCCGACTCGCACTGGCCCGACGCCGTCAACCATTTCATGGCGATGGAAATGCCCAGCGGCGCGCGCAAGAAAATCCTCTGGGACAACTGCGCGCGGTTGTACGGCGTGGATTAGCGAATAAATTTAACCACAAAGAGCACAAAGGTCACAAAGTTAAGACTAGGAAATTAAATTTTGCTATGTGAACTTTGTGCTCTTTGTGGTTAACAAATCCGCGAAGGAGACACTACATCATGGCAAATCACACTCCCTGCGGCATCGAACTGCCGCAGGTATTTTTCGACGGGCCGACGGACATGGAGCATATCCGCAAGTTCGCCACGCGGGCGGAGGCGTTAGGCTTTGACAGTTTGTGGCTGCAAGAACGGGTGATCGGCGATTTCACAATGCTCGAACCGGTGACGCTGCTCAGTTACGTCGCGGCGATCACCAGCAAATTGAAATTGGGCACGTCGGTGATTCTCCTGCCGCTGCGCAATCCGGTGCAGCTGGCCAAGGCTTACTCGACCCTCGACGTCATGAGCGGTGGGCGGGCGGTGATCGGCGTTGGACTTGGCGGCGGCCATTTGGGTTCCCACGAAGAGGTCTTCGGCTATACCCGCGAGGGGCGGGTGACGCGCTTCACCGAGGCGGTGCAGATTATGAAGCTACTGTGGAGCGAACCCAAGGCGAGTTTTCACGGCCGCTATTGGAACTTCGACGACATTTCCATGGAACCCAAGCCGGTGCAGAAGCCGAACCTGCCGATCATCTTCGGCGGCCACCATGAAAACGCCCTGCGCCGCGCCGTGAAGTACGCCGACGGCTGGATGGGCGCGGGCTCGTCGTCGGCCGGTTCGTTCATCCGCGAGTCGGCGCGGATTCGCGACATGCTCGGCGAGGCCAAGCGCGATCCGGCGACCTTTCATTTCGCCAAGCGGGTCTACATGGCGGTGGACAACGACGAAGCGCGCGGCGAACGGCGCATCCGCGAGTGGTTCGGCCGGCGCTACAAAAACGCCGACCTGGGTCCCAAAGTTTCCATCTGGGGTAGCGCTGCCAAGTGCACTGAGCAAATTCAAGCCATCGTCAAAGCCGGCGCCCAGCAGATCGTCTTCAACCCGATGTTCGACGAGACCGAGCACTTGGAAATCTGCGCCAAGGAAATTATGCCGCATCTTTAAGAGCGGGATTCACCGCCGAGGGCGCAAAGAAGAAATCAGAATATCTCGCGCAAAGTACGCCAAGGGCGCAAAGGAAGAATAGCTTTCCCGCCGAATTTGCTTGGCGGCCTTGGCGCGAGATTTCTTCGTCGTTTTCAGGCGCTTACTGGATCACCACCAGCTCGCTCGGATTGATTTGCAGCTGGCGGATTTTGTTGGGCAGGTCGAAGGGCTTTTCGATGTCGACGCCTTCCGGGTTGCGGCGGGTTTTGCTGTGGGTGGCGAGCAGTTCCAAGGCCAGGGCGCGCGGCAGCGGGATGCCGTTCACTTCAACCGATTGCAGCTTCAATTGCCCCTTGCCGTCGCCGGTGATGAGATCGCCGCGCACCAACGCCGGCATTTTGCCGGTGAAAAAATTGAGCGGGCCGGCGCTGCGCTGGCGCTCGCGGCGGCGCTTGAACTCATCGACATCGACGATGGCGCGCAGAGTGAACCGCTGGTTGCCGAGTAGCCGCACCTGCGGTTCGCTGATGCCGCTAGGGATCCAATCGACCATCTGGCCGTTGAGAATTTGATTGAGCTCCGCTTCGCTGAAGCGGGTGGTTTTCGCCGGCACCGGATCGAGTTCGCCGTTAGCGATGAACTGGTCGACTTTTTCTTTGAGTGCTTGGCGTTGGTCGGTGCTGGGCGGCTTGGTGTCGACGCCGGTGCAGGCGAGGTTGAAACAGAGCGCGGTGCCGATGGCGATGATGCCGAGCAGCTTGTCAAAGACTTGGCGTTTGGGCGACTGGGTCATGGAGTCTGACGCTCCCGAAACTGCCAACCCGGCACGCCGTTGCGCTGATTTTTGCACCATGATCCCTTTAGCATTGCGCAAAATTTACGCATGTCGGGCCAGCAGCCAAGTCAAATTGCTAACAATCCGAATGCTTAGCTCGACAGTTCCGCTGGCTTGGGAATTGCTCTCCTAAGCCCCCGAACCGGCCATGATTCAGGAGGCAACATGTTTTTCGATCTGTTAACCTATGCCATATTGGCGAGCATCTTTGTCATCAACACGCTGCGCATGTTTGTCGAAAAGCCGAAAAGCGCCGTGCAATCGAACCCGTTGCCTTGGCAGCGCTTGCTCAAGCGGCGCCGCGACTCCTAGTTAACCCAATCTCCATCCGGCTGCGCCTATCGTTGCCCGGCGATTTCGCATTAGCTCTTCTTTTGAAACTGCTTGAAGAAGCCTTCCTTCTCTAGCTCCTTGACAAATCTAGTATCGACAAAGTCCTCGGGTTTCTTGGACTTCACCGCCGGCAACCGGGCGGCGACTTCGTCCATGGCGTTGCGCACGCCTTCCATATTCGGCAGCGCGCTATAGTCGGTGACTTGGATGAAGCTCTTGTGCGTCGCTTCGAGGATTTCCGGATCGTTGGTCTTCAAATATTTCGTGATGGTTTTCTTGGTTTCTTCCTTCTGCGCGGCGGCGTAGTGCAGGGCTTCGATGAAGCCCTTCAAGAAATTCTTGACCATCAGCGGCTGTTCGCGGTTGAAGCGTTCCGAGGTTTCGATCACTAGCTGCGGATAGGGAATACCAAGCTCGGCGATGTTGACCAGGATCGATAGCCCCTGCTTTTTCGCCGTCAGGTCGAGGGGCGGTGAGACCAAGGTTGCGTCGAGGGAACCGGCCGTGACCGCTTGCAGCCGGCTCGGCTGGGTGCCGCCTTGGAGGATCACCAGATCCTTCATTGGATCGAGGCCGTAACGTCGCACCACCAGCCGCATGGCGGTGTCGGTGCCTGAACCGAAGCGGCTGACGCCGACTCTCTTACCCTTGAGCTGGTTCCACGTAGTGATGTTTTTGGCGGCGATGACGCTGTAGGGCAGCGTGTTAACCATGGCCGCGATCATGATCGTATCGGCGCCCTGGGTGCGAGAAGCGATGGTGGCTGGACCGGAATTGATCGCGAAGCTCAATTCGCCGGCGCGGGCGACTTGGGCCAGGGTGGAGCCCGATTCGAACAGGATCACCCGCGCGTCGACGCCATACTTGCGCCACAGACCCGCATCCTGCGCCAGGTAGGCATAAATCAAGTTCACCGCCGGGCCGGCGACGCCGATCATCACCGGCTTGTCGGCGTTGGCGGGTAGCGGCGCGGTAAACGTGAGCACCGCCAGGATCGCGGCGAAGACAGTTTTCTTGATCGGGTTTTTCACAATTTCTCCCTTTAAGCTTTGATGCCAGCCGCTCCTGGCTGTTGGTACTGAGATGACCGAGTCATAGGATCGGATGCACCGCCAGCTGGCAAATTCATAACAGTCTAACGAAAACCGTCGGTTTCTTAAAGAACCTGGGCGATATCTGTCGTTAGGTAGGATTGCCTAGGGGTTCGCCGGCGTGCAAGGTCCAAGCGCTGCCATGCTGGCTGAAGCCAATGTTTGGATAATAGTCCATTGCTTTGGGGGCGGCGACCAGCACCAGCATGGAGCTCGGTCCCATGCGCGCGCGGGTTTGGCGGATCAGCTCGACGCCGATACCGCGCCGCTGGTAGGACGCGCGCACGGCTAGGCGGCGAGATAGCCGACGTAGGAAAAATCGGTGAGCGTCCGCGCGATGCCGACCAGCAGCTCACCGTCCCAGGCGGTGACTACCAGGTTGGCATGCTCGATCATGTTCTCCATGGTCGCCCGGTTGTCCACTAGGCGGCGCTCGCCCAAGGTCGAGGCGCGATAGAGCTCGATGACTTGGTCGAGATCGAGCCGGTTGCCGTAGCGGTAGATGATTTTCTCCATATTCGGTCCCTTCGCCGTGCTTCGTTTCGCTATGGACGTCGAGTCAGACCCTGCTTGCAAATCATAGACTGCCATAGTTAATTGAATGACTCACTATTTCTCAAGGAGAGTTCCATGGCAGACAGTTTGAAGCCGCGTAGCGCGGCGATTACCGATGGTCCGGACCGGGCACCGACCCGGGCGATGCTCAAGGCGGCGGGTTTTTCCGACGAGGATTTGCGCCGGCCGATCATCGGCGTGGCCAACACCTGGATCGAAATCGGTCCGTGCAACCTCCATTTGCGCCGATTAGCGGCGAAGGTCAAAGAGGGCATCCGCGCCGCCGGCGGCACGCCGATGGAGTTCAACACCGTGTCGATCTCCGACGGCATCAGCATGGGCGTCGAAGGTATGAAGTGCTCGCTGATCAGCCGAGAGGTGATCGCGGATTCCATTGAGCTGGTCGCCCGCGGCAACCATTTCGACGGCCTGGTATGTCTCTCCGGTTGCGACAAGACCAACCCCGGCGTGGTCATGGCGCTGGCGCGTCTCGACATTCCCGGCCTGGCGCTCTACGGCGGCTCCATCGCGCCGGGCCGCTTGGGCGACAAGGATTTGACCATTCAAGATGTTTTCGAAGCGGTCGGCGCCTTCGCCAGTAAGCGCATCGATGAAAAACAATTTCTCGCCGTCGAAAACGCCGCCTGCCCCGGCGCCGGCGCCTGCGGCGGGCAGTTCACCGCCAACACCATGTCGACGGTGATGGAATTCTTGGGTATCTCGCCCATGGGCAGCAACGGCATCCCGGCAACGGTGGCGGAGAAAGACCAAGCGGCGTTCGATGCCGGCGTGTTGGTCATGGACTTGCTCAAGCGCGATCTGCGGCCGTCGAAAATTCTCACCCGCAAATCGATTGAAAACGCCATCGCGTCGGTGGCCGCCACCGGCGGCTCGACCAACGCGGTGCTGCATTTGCTAGCGATTGCGCAGGAAGCCGGCGTGGAATTGAACATCGACGACTTCGACACCATCAGCAACCGCACGCCGCTGATCGCCGACTTGAAACCGGGCGGCCGGTTTGTCGCCAGCGATCTCTATCATGCCGGCGGCATTCAACTAGTCGCGCAGCGTTTGATCAAAGCCGGCTTGATTCACGGCGACACCATTACGGTGACCGGCAAGACCATCGCCGAGGCTGCCGAGATGACCAAGGAAACCGCCGGCCAGGAAGTGGTCCGTGCGGTCAACAATCCGCTCAAGGCCACCGGTGGATTAGTTATACTTAAAGGCAATCTCGCACCCGAAGGCTGCGTGGTCAAAGTCGCCGGCCACGAGCGCATGATCCACCGCGGCCCGGCGCGGGTCTATGACCGCGAAGAAGACGCTTTCGCCGCCGTGCAAGCGGGCCAGATCAAGGACAACGACGTCGTGGTGATCCGTTACGAAGGGCCGAAAGGCGGGCCGGGCATGCGCGAAATGTTGGGCGTCACCGCGGCACTGGTCGGCGCCGGCTTGGGCGATTCCGTGGCGCTGATCACCGACGGCAGATTTTCCGGCGCGACCCACGGCTTGATGGCCGGCCATGTGGCGCCGGAAGCGGCGCACGGCGGACCCATCGCCGCGCTGCGCGACGGCGATTCGATCCTCTTCGATATCAAAGCGCGCCGTCTCGACGTCGAGATCTCCGACGCGGAATTGACAGCGCGTCTGGCGACTTGGAAAGCGCCCGAGCCGCGCTACAAGACTGGCGTCATGGCGAAGTATGCCAAGCTGGTATCGTCAGCTTCGGAGGGGGCGATTACGCGATAGCCGTCGCTCATTTTTGCGAACTCAGAAAAGGGAGGCTACGTGCCTCCCTTTTTTTCGTCAATGCCTTTGACAGCTCGCCACGCGGTTAGATAGTCTCGGGCGCAGTTTACAATTTGCTCTCAAGGAGATTTCGTTATGGCTAATGCTCTTGAATATGTCAGCAACCAGGAAATCATTCAGGCGGCGCGGCGCAACATGAACCAGGATGTATGGGATTATCTCACCGGCGGCGCCGAGTCGGAGACCACCATGCGGCGCAACCGTTTGGGTTTTGACTGCTTGGGCCTGCGACCGCGCGTGCTGGTGGACGTCTCCAAGATCGATACCTCGACGACTTTTCTCGGTCAGAAACTAAGAATTCCCGTCATGCTCGCGCCCATGGGTTCGCTGCAAACCATGACGCCGGAAGGCGGCGTGGCGGTGGGCAAGGCGGCGGCGGAATTCGGCTCGATCAATTTCGTCAGCTCGGTGACCCAGCCAAGTCTCGAAGAGATCGCCGAGGCGACCACCACGCCGAAAATCTTTCAGCTCTACATCCGCGGCGATATCGACTGGTGCGCCGGCATGATCGAGCGCGCCAAGAAGGCCGGCTACATGGCGCTCTGCATCACCGTCGACACGGCGCACTACAGCCGGCGCGAACGGCCGCTGCTCAACCGCTGGCAGCCGCCCAGCCGCCACCGCGAGCAGGGACGGATATTCCAAGCGATGCTCACCTGGGACATGTGCGTGCAGATGAAAAAAATTGCCGGCATGCCGCTGATCGTCAAAGGCATCGCCACGGCGGAAGACGCCAAGCTCGCCGTCGACCATGGCGTCGACGTGATCTATGTTTCCAACCACGGCGGCCGCCAGCTCGATCACGGTCTCGGCACCATCGACACCTTGCCGGAGATCGCCGCCGCGGTGAACGGCAAAGCATCCATCGTTCTCGACGGCGGCATTACCCGCGGCACCGATGTCGTCAAAGCGCTGGCGCTCGGCGCCGACGCGGTCAACATCGGCAAACTCCAAGGCTGGGGCCTGGGCGCCGCCGGCAAGGACGGCGTGGTCAAAGTGCTCGAACTCCTGGAAGAAGAAATCACCATCGACATGGCGCTACTTGGTGTCAAGAACGTCGGCGAGCTTAACGCCAACTACGTTTGCAAAGCGCAGCCCGTGACCTTCGCGCATGAGATGAGTGCGTTCACACATATTCTCGGCGGGCAGCTGCGATGAGGCGGCGGCAGTTGGTTTAGCAGGCTAGTAGCACGAATCCCGTGCTGGGCAAGAGGACTGTTTGCTGCTCAAGTTGAAGAAAAACAGTTGCGTAGAGCAAGCCACTACCTCAAACCCCGTCGGCCTTCCGATACCATGAAGGCCGCGCTGGATTTTGTCGCGGAGAAGGCGGCCCACGAACGGGTCGTGCGCAAACATAGCGGTGTTGGACAGGTAAATGCCTTCGAGAACAGTCGATCTCGCGGTAACAGATACTTCGGTTTATATCGAAAACGTTCGTCGCGGCCGCTTCAACCAAGGTATCGCGGAAAGTCGCTTCTTGTTTCGTGGCGTCTCGGTCGTCATTCATGAACTGCTAAGGGGGAGCTAACTGTTCGGCGGAGCGAGAGCTTGCTCTCGATTTAGCGGCGAATCTTTGGCTCTACACGCTGACAGAACGAATTTGGCAAGACGTGGGGATATCGTCGCTCGGATCGCGGCCGCCAAACACTATGAGAAGCGCAAAATCCAAGAACTATCTTTCGATGTTTTGATCGCGCATACGGCATGATCGGTCGGTGCTACGGTGATGACACTCAATGGTCAAGACTTCGAAGAGATCAGGCAGTATCGACGGTTCCGCCTGGTCTCATGGGAGTAACGCGCAGAGCGCGGCCGGGCCATTGACATAATGATTCCCATGTTGACCGCGAGGAAGCGGCGGTTGGTCGTTAGTTCGCAAAATTGCGTGGCGCAGCGCAGCCGGATTCTTAACAGCCGCTCGGAGTTCTCTTGTTGACCGATTCCAGTGTTAAACTCCCAATCGATAATGCTGATATGAATCGATTCATGCCGAGCCCGTCGACGGTTGTTCGATGTTTTTCAATTGACGGAAAGGTCTGAAGATTAACGCCGAAGTAAACCTTGTCGAGGGATTTATGGAAGCAGCAGCACTGGTTCTTGACGCCTTGAGCCGGGTGCGCGATATGGTGCGCGAGGCGCTGAAGGATTTGACACCGGAGGAGTTGCTAGCGCCGCCCAAGCCGCATATCGCCTGGCTGGCCTGGCATATCGCGCGGGTGCAGGACGCCAACTTTTCCGGCTTGCTCGACCGGCCGCAGCTGTGGATCGCCGACGGCTGGCACCGGCGCTTCGACATGCCGGCCGATGCGCGCGACTACGGCACCGGCCACCGGCAAACCCGCGAGCAGGTGGACGCGTTTACATGCACCGACAAGCCGCTCTTGCTCGCTTACCATGACGCGGTGTTCGCGCAGACCAGAGATTATCTATCGACCGTGACCAACGCCGACCTGAATCGTGTCCTCAACGAACCGCAATACTCGCCGCTGCCGACCCTCAGCATCCGCCTGGCCAGCGTGATCAACTGCAACACGCGCCACGCCGGCCAGATCGAATATCTGCGCGGGCTGGTGAAGTACAAGGGTTGGTTCCCAGCGGCGGAGCAGTGACTGTAACCGCTTGTGAATGGTTGGCGCGTCGTCGAACAAATTGCTGACTAACCCATCGGAGTCCTTCGACGGGCTCAGGACGAACGGATCCTAGATTGAAACCATTGAGTAAAGTTCGTCGATGCTGAGCCCGTCGAAACCTGTTCCGCTTATCTCAGCGACCGCTCGGTTCATTCATGAATCTCGAAATAAAGCAGCGAGTGATCGGAGAACTTGCCGATCCAGGCGTCTTTGCTGGCGTTGGTGGTCTCGTTGACCCAGCCGCGCACTTCGACCTCGACTTGAGTGCCGTTGGTTGGGTGAGGAAATTTTTTGAACTGGAGGTTGCTCGACGCGTAGACATGATCGAGATTGGACGGCGGGAGCGATGACGTGCTGCCGTTGAAGAAGGTCGCGTCGTGCGACTTGGGCAGGCGGCGCATGGCGATCTTGGCGCGCGCCGCGTACTTGTCCCACTTCTTGAGCTCGAACTCCGGCTCGATCGCCTGGTCGAAGGGATAGTCCATGCCCATGGTGTTGAGATCGCCGAGAAATAAATAACGCGCCTTGCCGGCGCCGCCCGCGGCGCTATCGAGTGAGCGGCGAAACTCAAACGCCCGCTCGAGCATGTCGTCGCGCAATCCCATGCCGCGCGGATCGGTGCCGCTCGACAAGTGCAGAAACAGCAGCGCGTAGTTCTTGCCGTCCTTGACGACGGTGACCAGCTGGCCGGGGCGCATGTGGGTGGTGCCTGAGCGAAATTCGGTCTTCTGGGTGATGAAGGCGGTGAGCGGCTTCTTGATGCCGACGAGGATTTCCTGGGTCTGCACGCCCTCGGTGATCTGGAAGGTGTAGTTGGGCATCTTGGCGACCAACGCGTTGAACACGGTGGCGCCTTCGACTTCGTACAAACCGAAGACATCGGGGTTTTGCGCCTTGACGAGATCGACGACGCGGTTCACCCGAGTCGGGTCATCCTTGAAGTGCTCGACGTTCCACGACGCAACGGAAAAGACTTTGGCCATGAGGGTTATTCCTTTCGACGGGTTGGGATAAGGCACTCTAGCATATTTCGGCGAGAGCATGACGATGAAACCGTCCAATCACAGCGCCGCCGGAGAGCGGGTTGGCGGGAGCATCAACGTCCACGGTTGCACCACCCGTCATGCCGGCCAGATCAAATTTCTGGGTGGGTTGGTGAAATAAATTGGCTGGTTTGCGGGGCGGGAGAGAATTGACGCAGGATCGAAGCGAAATGAAATGTCTGTAAATCGCAGTGGGGTGTGATAAAATTCACCCATGATCGAGAAGGTCGTCAAGAAAGTCGGTTTACGAGAGTCCGATAGCAGTCAGGCCGACTTGGCCTATTGGCTAAAGAAAACGCCCCAGGAGCGCGTCTCCGCCGTAGATTATTTGCGCTGTCAAGTTCATGGAACTACAGACAGACTTCAAAGAGTTGCTCGGGTTATTCAACGATCATCCCGTTAGTTACGCGATGGGCATTCACTTGACCCCTATCATGCTAACCTGGTATGTCAGGGGCGAATGAGTATTGAGAGCACCAAATAGGTGGCAGTTATGGCGCTAGTTCCGGACAAGCTCAAAAATCTGATTCTATTAATCGGATCTCACTGCAAGGTGTCGCAGCTAGGTCTGACCAAACTTTATAAGTTGATCTATTTATCGGACGTCCTTGCACTACGGGAACTAGGCCAATCTATTACCGGCTCTGACTACATCAAATATGAACATGGCCCGGTTCCGAGCCGAGGTGAAAAATCCATCAAGAAACTAAAGGCGGATGGTGCGATTGACTCGCAATTAGTCGAGTTGGATAGTTCGATGAAAATGAATCGCATTACTTCGCTCAAGGCGGCGGATCGGCGACATTTCTCTTCGGGCGAGCTGGCTGTGATCGAGCGAGTCTGCGTGACTTACGGGAGTTGGACCGCCACGGCGCTTTCCGAATTGTCCCACAAGGAGCCTGCCTGGGTTGCGGCGGTGATGCTGGACAAGATGTCGCACAGCCTCATGCATTACGGATTAGAGGAAGACTCCGAGGGGTTGTAGTTGGATGCCAAATTCCATCTTACGAGCAGGTTCCAAGCAAGCCTGAAACGCTCGAAGCACTCGGTTGACCGGTGTTTAGGAGACCTGAAAACGGTATTAGCCGTCAATCCCGAGTTCGGCGTTCCGATCCCAAAATATTCAAAACTCAGGAAAATGCGAGTTCGGGTGCCGCACCTGAATTTAGGCAAGAGTGGCGGCTACCGCCTCATCTATCGCCGCAGTATCATTGACGAGATTCAATATATCGTGTTTCTAGAGATCTATTTCAAAGGCGACAAAGAGGATTTGTCGGCTAGTGAGTACCAACGCATCGTTGCCGAATCCGAGAAAATAGTAACCAAAATCCTCGATTACGATTGGGTCGATGCGCCGCGATTTGGATAAGATCGGTTACCTCCCCTTATGGGTTTCGAGCCAGTCGCCAATGGGACTTTCGGATCTCTTAGCGGCGACCAATCCCGACCCGAATTGAATCCTTGACGAACCGCAATACTCGCCGCTGCCGACGTTCTCTCGCCTGGTGATTTACTTGGACTGTGGATCGACCGTGCTCGCGCGCCAATCGCTGTTGCTGACGCCGGCTTGGTTCTTCTTCAACGACTCTGCCAGCTCGCGCAGGTATTCATCCTGCTCCTTGGGCGTGTAGAGCGCCAGTGAACCGTCGGCGTTTTTCGGCAGGCCGCCGATGAAATGGAAGGCGTGGCCGTCCCAGTCGTAGAATTCATCGCCGCGCTGGTAGATTTCTTTCCACTTGTAGCCGACTGGGCTGCGGTGCAGGCCGGTGCGGGCTGGGAAGTTGTCTTCTTTGTCGCGGGAGTCGTTGAGATGCTCTTTAGCGCCGGCTTCTTCAGGCAGGCCGTCCCACATGCGCCGGTAGTTGGGGAAAAATTCTTCGTCGCGCAAGGTGAACGCTGTGTGCATGTCCCACCACGGGCTGTGGCCGGCGATGCGTTCGTCGAGTTGGTCGACTAACTTGTAAACCAAGCGGGCACCGGCGTGCATTCTCAACACCAAGGTACCTTCGCCGGTCTGGGCGTTGCGCTCGGATTCCATGCCGCAATATTTTTCGAAGAACGCCGCGGTTCTGGCCAGATCGCGGGAGCCGTAGACGCAATGGCTGATGCGGCCGACGTTTTCCGTCGTGTGTACTTCCATGGCGCCTTTGGGCAGGTTCACCGGCGCCCAGAATTCATACTGGTTGCCGTCGGGATCGGCAAAGCAGACCACCTTGCCTTCCTCGCCGTTTTCCACGCTCTTGACCGAATCGGTGTGGGGAATTTTATGTTGGTCGAGGCGGCGCAGGTGTTTGTCCATGTCTTCGGCCCGGACGTAGAAACCGCAGCGCGGCATATCTTTGCCGAGTTCTTTCGCCTTGGGATAATTTTCCGGCTGCAAGAAGGCGCCGATGCGGCAGGACTCGTCGTCCCACCACATGAAGCAGAAGATCGGCGTGTTTTTCTTGCGCATGTTGGTGGTGAGTCCATTGATCGGACGGATCGGCAGGCCGGTGGCGTGGAGCGCCCAGTAGCTCCAACCCGGAAGATCGTTGGTGCCGACGACATAATGATCGATCCAGTGAACGGTGCCTTTGGGTTCGACGGTGGTCATAAATAATCCTCCAAATGAGCAAAGGTGATAACGGCTAGATGGTGCTTGGGGTAACAGACCGCGACTGAACCGTCAAGGGGTTCCAGGCGCTGTGTTCCAGGCGCTGCGCGCCGTTCCAATCGTTCCAACGGTTCCAACTGTTTCGGATTTTGCCTCCTGGTCCTTGTGGGAGATCAGGCGATCTTCATGTCCCAGCCTAGGACTTTTTCGTCGGGGCGCATTTTCCATTGCAGATTTTTCGCCGCGCCGTAGATGGTCGCCAGGTTGTAGAGCGGCACGTAGGGCGCGTCGTCGATCAGGATTTTGCCGGCCTGTTGTAGGATGGCGATGCGCTTTTTATTGTCCGGGGTTTGCTGCTCTTCGTCGATCAGTTTGTCGAAGGCTGGGTTACTGTAGTTGCAGCGCTTGGTGGTGCCGGTGCGGAAGTATTGATCGTACAAAGTGTCGGCGTCGGTGAGCGAGCCGCGGTTGTTATAATAAAAGGGCAGCTTGCCGCCGTTGACGCCGTCGGGTCCCCAGAATAGCGCCCATTCCTGCGAGATCAGTTCGACGCGAAAGCCGCCTTTGACCATCTGTGCCGCCACCACTTGGCAGACTTCCTTGTCTTTCGGATAGCGGCCGGCGGAGTAATAAAGCTGCACGTCGCAGCCGTTGGCGTAGCCGGCTTGGGCGAGGAGCTGCTTGGCCTTCGCAGGATCGTAGGGATAGCGTTTGTGGCGCGCATCGGCGCCGACGACATTGGCGCCCACCGGGCCGGGCGTCGGATAGCCCAAGCCGTCGAAAATATTTTTCACGATGGCCGCGGCGTCGACGCTGTAGTTGACCGCCTGGCGCACCAGCTTGTTGTCGAAGGGCTTGTAGGCCAAGTTCATCATCAAGAAATACATCTCCAAGCCTTCGATGCGGTCGACGCGAACGCGCGGATGGCGCTCCAGACGCACCACTTCATGCACCGGCACGTCGTTGATGAAATCGGCCTGGCCCGACTCCAAGGCGGCCAGGCGCGCGCCGTCTTCGGTGACTTTGCGAAAGATGATTTCGCGGATCTGCGCCTTGCCGTTCCAGTAATCTTCATTGCGGGTGAAGACCAAATTGCCGCCGCGCTGGAAGCTCGTGAACTTATACAAGGGGCCGGTGCCGATGGGATTTTCAAACCACTGGTCGCCGTACTTGTCGCCGGCGACTTTGCTGACAATGAAGCGGTTACGCAGCCGGTCGAGAAAAATCGCTAGCGGCTGCTTGGTGACGAATACCACGGTTTGATCGTCGGGAGTTTGGATTTCCGCGACATCCTTGAAGTTCGAGCCTTGCAGGCTGCCGCCCTTTTCGTCGCGCATTCTGTCGACCGAATAAGCGACGTCCTTCGAGGTCAGCGGTGCGCCGTTGTGAAATTTGATGCCCATCTTCAGTTTGAACAGCCAACGGTTGCCTTGGAACTGCCAGGACTCGGCCAAGACGCCAACCCAATCTTTTTTCTTGTAGTCGAGCTCCACTAGCGGCTCGAAGACATGCTGCCAGTTGCCGTAGATCGAACCGGAGCTCTGTTTGTAGAGATGGATCGAGTCGGCGACAGTGTTGTGGTAGATGGTCACGCGGTCGCGCGAAGCCGCGCTCGATATTTTTGGCGCGATGAGCGCGCCGGCGCCGAGCGCGGCGGTGTGCTTGAGAAATTCGCGACGGCTTAACTTTAGGGATTTCTTAACCACGAAGCCTCCAGTTATGTTTTAAGAAAAATTCTTTTCACCACGAAGTGTTCCATGTCCTGGCGCACACCTTGAGAGAACGAAAATGGATAATGCGCCCCTGTCATCAATCCGTCATTCCCGCGCAGGCGGGAATCCAGGTTTATACCCTGCTCAATTAACCTGGATACCCGCCTTCGCGGGTATGACGGAAACAGGCCCCCCTCGACCTTGCGCAGTTAATCTCCACCACGTTATTTCGAAGGAGGACACGAAGGACGCGAAATTCGGAAAAATAATTGTCCGAAACCTTCGTGTCCTTCGTGCCTTCGTGGTGAGTCCTAATCTTTCTTCATCCCACTAATGCCGGTTTGCGATTATGCCAGTCCGTCGCGCTCTGAAAAGCCGCGGCGGCGTTGAGCACGGTTTGATCGGCGAAGGACGCGCCGATGAGCTGCATACCGATGGGCAGGCCGTCGGGATTCAGGCCGATGGGTAGCGAGCAGCCCGGCAGGCCGAGCATGCTCGGGAAGCGCAAGAGGTTGGACTGGTTGTAGCTCACGTGACGCGAGTCGTCGCCGTTGCCCTGGACACCGTTGGCCAGTGGCGGCGCCACTCGCGCGGTGGTCGGCGCGGCGATGATTTCGAGGTTCTCATAGGCGGCTTTGACCGCTTCTCTGATGCGGTGGCGGGCGCGCTGGGCGGTCAGATATTCCGACGCGGTGATCGCCATGCCGACGGCGATGCCGCGGGCGACATGGGGGACGTAATCATGGGCGTGCTGGCGAAACCAAATGCGGTTAATGCCGGCGCTCTCCGCCGAGCTGGTGAGCGCGGAAGTCATCGCCGCATAGCTCAGTTCGGGCACGTCGATGTCGACGATCTTGCAACCAGCGTCGGTGAAGACTTTCAACGCCGCGAGAAACGCTTCCCGCACGGCTGGGTCGACGCCGTCGAGAAATTTGCGCAGCACGCCGACGCGCAACCCTTTGACGTTCTCATTCAAGCGCTCGGCGTAGGCCGGCGCGCTTTGCTGCACGCTGGCGGGATCGCGGGCGTCATAGCCGGCCACCGGATCGAGGGCCAAGGCGATGTCTTTGACCGTGCGCGCGAACACTCCGGCGTGGTCTTGGCTCCAGGCGCCGCGGAACGAACCATGGCGGCTGATGATGCCGAAGGTCGGCTTGAAACCGACGACGCCGCAGTAGGACGCCGGCCGGCGCACCGACGAGCCGGTTTCCGTCCCATAGGACAGTGGGCCGATGCGCGCGGCCACCGCGGCGGCGGAACCGCCGCTGGAGCCGCCGGCGATGCGCTCCAAGTTCCACGGATTATGCACCGGGCCGTAGTGCGACAAAGTCGACGTGCCGCCATGGCCGAACTCGTCCAAGTTGGTCTTGCCGAAGATCACCGCGCCGGCGGCGCGGAGTTTTTCCGCCAGCGCCGAATCACGTTCGGGGCGCCAGTCTTTAAAAATTTTCGAACCGCCGGTGGTGAGCACGCCGGCGGTTTCAAACAAATCTTTGATGCTCACCGGGATGCCATGGAGCGGGCCGCGGTAGTTGCCGGCGGCGATCTCCTGATCGGCGCGCTTGGCGTCGGCGCGCGCTTCATCCTCGCATAGCGTGATGAAGGCGTTGAGCTTGTCGTCGAGGGCGCGCACCCGCCCGAGCACCGCTTCGAGAGCTTCCAGCGCCGATACCTTGCGCGCGGCGATGAGCCAGGAGAGATCGGTGAGGTTATTTTCGAGAATCGTTGCGTCAGCCATAGCTATGCTCGCTTCCCGGCGGGTTGCGCCTGATGGGAAATCCATGCGGTGTCTTTGGCGAATTCTTCGAGCTCGGCGACCACCCGCAGGTTGTCGACAATTTCGTGGCCGATCGCTTCAAGATCGGCGGGCGAGAATTCGACGCCCTGGAGGAGCGTCAGGCGGTGGGCGAGTTCGTCTTGGTCATTCATAGTTGATCCTCTTTAACAGTTTTTACGGCAACGTTCTCGGAGTCCTTCGACAGGCTCAGGACGAACGGAGAATGAAAGAAATTAGTCAAAAACATTTCCCTTCATGTCCAAGCATTCACCGCTCGTGTCAATCCGTTCCCGTCATTTGATTTTCTTGGACAGCGAATAGGCGCCGGCGTCGAAGGCGCTTTCCGGCGGGTCTTTTTTTATCCCGCCTTCGACTTTGACGATCTCATGCATGCGTTTGAGCGAGCTGATGTCCTGGGGCTCGAAGGTCGCCATGTAGGCGCCGTCCCATTGGTCGGCGTAGGCGCGCGCATCGGTGCTGTTCATGTTGGCGACCTTTTGCAGAAGCTCCGCGACCCGCGCTTTGTTCTTTGAGCCGTATTCCACCACTTTACGCGTGGCGGCGATGAATTTCGCCACCGCTTGGGCGTTTTTCGCCAGGTAGTCGTTATGCACGATGGTCACCGCCAGGATTGGCGCGGCGTTGCCTTTGGTGAGCTTTTTCCATTCGTCGACCACCGGCGCCAGGTAGCGCAGTTTGACTTCGTCCATCTGGGCGATGGTCACCGAGCGGATCACCGCCGCGTCGATTTCCCGCTGGCTCAAGAACTGCGCCAGCCGCGCTTCATTGCCCGGCACCACGGTGAAGTCGCTGGGCTTGATGTTGAAGTTCTGATCGAAGATCGCCGTGGCGAGCGCGTGGGTGGCGCTGCCGGCGGGCGACATGCCGATCTTTTTGCCTTTCAACTCGGCGACGCTTTTGATCGGCGAATTGTCAAGGACGACGACCTGGGCTTCGGCGATCTGGGTCGCCAGGACGATCTTTACCGGCACGCCGTCGGCGGCGATCGCCATGGAGTTGGTCGATGGCGCGGCGAAAGCCAGGTCGATGGAGTTTGTGACGATGGCGCGGGTTGGCCCGTTAACCTCGGCGAACTTCACCCACTCGACGTCGAGGCCTTCTTTCTCGGCGAATTTCTGTTGCTCCATCACCGCGCCGAAACCCAGGCTAAAGCCGCTGGTCCAGTAACCGACTTTGATTTTTTGCGCGTGGAGGGTGGCTGGTAGGGCGCTGGCAAACAGCAAGAAGGAAACGGCGATGGCGTGCACAGTTAGTTTTTTGGCGATCACGAGAACCTCCAAGAATTTCTTCCGCGCATGGTATCAAAGCGCGCGGCGAGCGCAATCGCTATCTTGGACGGTCAGATCAAATCGCGCAGCCGTTGAATGTAACGCGTCACCTCGGCCTGGGTCGGGTCGCGCGGACGGGCGAGCTCGATGTTGATGGTGGCGCGGATGGTCGCCGGCCTTGGCGAGACCACGGCGACCTGGTCGGCCAAGACCACCGCTTCTTCGACATCATGGGTGACGAACAGAATCGTCAGCGGCTTGGCCCGGTGAATGCGCAGGATTTCATCGTGCATCTGCGCGCGGGTTAGCGCATCGAGACGGGAGAACGGTTCGTCCATTAACAAGATCGCCGGCTCGGTCACCAGGCTGCGCGCCAGCGCGACCCGGCTGCGCATGCCGCCGGAGAGTTGGTAGGGGAAGGCTTTTTCGAAAGCGCCGAGATCGACCAGCTGCAAGACTTCGCGGGCGCGCCGGCGCCGCTCGGCATTCGCCATGGATCCGGCTTCCAAGGCGAACTCAATATTCCGCAACGTGCTGCGCCAGGGCAGCAGGCGGTCTTCTTGAAACATGTAGCTGAGGCGCTGCCAGTCGTTGAACTCACTGCTGGCGGCGCCTTGCAGACAAACCTCGCCACGGTCGGCTTGGATCAGGCCGGCGACGATGTTGAGGAGCGTGCTCTTGCCCGAGCCCGAGGCGCCGAGCAGGGCGACGATGGCGCCTTGCGCCACGGTCAAGTCGATGCCGCCCAGGACGGCGAGGGGCTCACCGGCATTTGAAAAACTCTTGTCAATGCCAGTGAGACGAATCGCCGCATTGCCGCTGGTGTGATTTCCCCCGGTCATGTCTGCGGCGCCTCTTTTTGCCAGCGAAATAGATGATTCTCCAGCGGCGTCAGCAGGCCCATTTCTAACGTCGCCATGAGCACGACCAGCGTCAATGTCCAGGCGAATACTTGATCGGTCTGAATCAAATCGGCGGCCTGGCGCAGCCGGTAGCCGACGCCGCTCGACGCACCGATGGTCTCGGCCACCAGCGAGACCCGCCAGCCGAAGCCGAAGGCCAAGCGCGCGCCGGAAAAAAAGTGCGGCAGGATGGTCGGGAAATAGATTTTCACCATCACTTTCCAGCTAGGCATGCGCAGCACCCTGGACAGTTCAATAAAATCGGCGTTGACCGTGCGCGTGCCCTGCCAGACGTTGGTGACGATCAGCGGCATGGCGGTCATGAAGACGACGAAGATGGTGGTCGCGTTGGAGATGCCGAACCAGATGATCGCGAAGATCGCCCAGATCGCCGAGGAGACGGTGTTCAACACCGGGATCACCGGCGCGAAGAAATCGCCTACTCTACGACTGGCGCCGAGCAAGATACCAAAGGGCAGGCCAACCAGCGCGGCGACGACAAAGCCGGCGGCGACGCGCCATAGCGTGATGGCGACGTTGTTCCACAGATCGCCGTTGCTAACTAGTGCCTGACAGAAAACCCCGTTTTTTTAGAACCCGGCCTGCTAATTTTTGAGCGCAACACGCGGGTTTCGTGTTTTCATGTGCGAACGGCAAAGTTTTGGAGTTATTGTGAATCCCCACACGCGTTGCGTCAACTTCTGGACG
>CAMDBU010000054.1 GCA_945889495.1 Syntrophobacter sp. SbD2
GCGCACCGCCGCATCGATGCGCTTGAGAACCGCGTGCGGAAAAACACGACCGCACACCACCACGCTGTTGTCCATCGCCGTCCACTGTGCCACAAAATATTTTCAGTGTCCAGCGGGGGGACTTACGTCCGCGAATTAGAGCAAAGCGAGGGATATCGTCTTGAATGAGACTTATTAAGAAGACGAGATTCCTCGGCGTTGCCTCGGAATGACAGAATCGTGGCGTGATTTGTCCATCTGATTCAGCTGGTCATGGCCCAAGCTCGACGGCAGCGTTGCCAGGTCGGCCTGCACATGTTTGATGCCGGGGAGCGCTTCGATGTGGGTGATCACCTGCTTGGCCGTGACCCATTCCGGCACCGTGCCGGAGACGAAAACATCGCCGCCGTTGGCTTTGACCTCGACGCGCACCTGCGACAAGTCTTCGGCGAGGGCCAGGGTCGCGCGCACCCGCATGGCCAAGGCGAAATCTTCAAAGGCTTGTTTGGACAATGGCGTCATCTGGTAGTCCGGCGCGTGGGCGGCGGCGACGATCAATTGTTTGGCCGTGGCGACGCTCATATGGCCGAGATTGACCACCAGATCGTAGCGGCTGGCATCGCGCCAGTCGGCGCCGAACATGCCTTGCAACCGACGTGTGCGCGCCTTGTCGACCTCTTCGACGTAGCGCTGGGCGGCCAGTTGGTTGAGGTTCTGGCGCGCGCGCACTTGCTCGATGCGCATTTCGATCGGCGCGGTGAGCAAGACTTTGAGCACATGTTGAAACTTGGGAATCAGCTCATGGCCGAGATGGCCGTGATAGACGATGCCATGATCGCGGGCGAGCTCGCAGAACGCCGCCTGCAAGGCGATCCGATAGGGATCGAGATTGCGCGTGAAGGTCGCCCACCAGCTTGGTTCGCGTTCGACGATTTCGCTGAGCTTAGTTTCCGGAATGCCGTACTGCAAACTGGCCTGGACTAAAACTTCGCGGTCGACGCTCCCGTAGCCCAACGCTTGTGCCACGCTATCGGCCAACTCTTCACCGCTCCCCGATGCGCCCTGATAGATGGTGATGATTTGCATGGTGGTTTCCCTCCCTGGTTGCCCGGTTTCGCCAAGCTATTTTCAGCCGCTCGCCATAGTCACACCGTCATCGCTTCCGGCAGGACCAGTCCTTGGCAGAAGGCTTGGGCGGCTTCTTCTTCGAACAGCGGCCCGACCACTTCCACCGGATGGGTGCCTTTGGCGAGCACTTCGGCGCAATGCTCGAATAATTGCTCCGAGGGCTGGTCGACCAGCTGTCGCAAGCGGGCGTTGCTGATGCCGAACACCACCCGGCCGACGCCGCTCCAAAAGATCGCCCCGGCGCACATCGGGCAGGGCTCGGCGTTGACGTAAAGCGTGCACAGGCTCAGCAGGTGGCGCGGGAACTGGCGCGAGGCCTGGGCGAGCAGCCGGGTCTCGGCGTGGCTGGTGCAGTCATGGTTGGCATGTTTGGCGTTTTCCGCCTCCATGAGAATCCGCCCGCGGCTGCTGACTAGCACGGCGCCGAAGGGCCGGTCGCCATGGTCGCGTGCCCGTTCGGCGACCATGAAGGCATAACGTAGATATCGATGATCGGTTTCTATCATGAGTTTCTCCGTGGCGGTTGTGGCGGTGGTTTCAGCCTTTCGGCGTCGGCAGGAAATCCCCGCCGCTAAAAAAGACAAGGGCGCCCCGCATAGCAGGGCGCCCTTGCGGCGCATATCGCGCGCTCATCTGCGCTAATTATTTTGCCATCATTCCCGCTGCCAACGGCTTGATGGGCTGCGATCCGGAACGCACTCACGTGAGTGACCTCCGCGTGTCAGACTACCTACGACCTTCCTCACTGGGTCGCCGAAGCGACGATTTGCCTTCAGGCAATTTAGTTGAGGTCCGGTTAGTTAACGCCGCTGCGTGAGTTGGGCTCGATCTCCGGGTCGGGAGCCGCCCGCAGACAGCGGGCATACGTGCTTCGGTGGATTTCCGTCCTGCATAGCAAAGACCTCCTTTCACACCTTGGGGCTACACTTTAGCTTGCGACTCATTTGCCCCTACGCCTGGCGGCGTTCAGTGAGTCTGCCTCCGCTCTACGACTGCACAAGATGAATGTCAAGCCCTTATTTTTGTCGCTCAGTTATTTACGTTGTAGTTGAACAGATTCCACGCTGCGTCAAGTTGACTTCACGGCGACGCGGCGGTTTAATTTTTGTCAGTGAATTGGTTCGCGCAAACCGGAGGTGGCGATGCACGGCAAATTAATTTTCTTGGTTTTAGCTTTGCAATTGTTGGTGGCGGCTCCGGCACTGAGCGCGGAACCGGAGCGCCAGCGCTCACCGGTGCCGGAGGAGCTGTCCGAAAGTTGGGAACGTTTTCAGCGCGCCTTGCACGAGTGGGGCGGGCGGCTGTGGGAGCGCGTCGGGCCGCGCGGCGCTCGCGAGGATCGCCCGGTGATCAGCCAGATGCTGAATAACAAAGACGCGTTGGGATTGTCGGCGGATCAAGTGCGCCGCCTGGAACAGCTGCGCGATAATTTTTCGCGCCAAACGATTCGCAACGAAGCCGATCTGCGCATCCTCGAACTCGACATGGGCGCGCTGCTCGACAACGAGCCGGTGGACATGGCCAAGCTGGAAACCAAAATGCGCGAAGAAGAAAAACTCCGCACCGACCTGCGCATCGCGCGCATCCGCGCCATCGAGCAAGGCAAGGCGCTACTCAACGCCGAGCAAAGGAAGAAATTGACCGAGCTCTTGCGCCAATCCGTGACGCTGCGCGCGCCGGCAAGCCAAAACCCCAGCGCCATCGAACGCGGGGCCAGCTCGCGATAGATCTTCAAATCGCCCAGCGAATCGCCCAGCGAAATTTCCATTGACTCCCGTCCTGGCGCGGTGGTAACTCGGCTCATCGCCGTCTTGCCATGACAGGAGTCGTTGATGTCGAATTTTATACTCCCGGGAATTGTTTGGCTCGCTTGGTTGTTGTTGGTCGCGCCCTCGCTCGACGGCGCCCAAGTCGATAGCGTCACCATAGGTTATTCGTCGTTTTCTGGCGACTATGTGCCGCTGTGGATCGGCGTCGAAGATCGCATCGGCAAAAAGTATGGCGTCGATTTGAAAGCGGTCTATGCCGGCCGCGCCCGGCCGCAGCAGTTGCTCCTCGGCGGCGAAGCCTTGGCGGTGATCGCCAGCGGCACCGGCGCGCTGACTTCGCATATTCTCGGCGCCAAAGATCAGGTGATCGTGCTGACCTTCAGCAGTAAAGTTCCCGGCGTGCTTTTTACCCGACCCGAGATCAAGAGCGGCGAAGACTTGAAAGGCAAAACCATCGGCTCGGGGCGACCCGGTGCGCTGGGCGATATCATGGCGCGCTACGTGCTCCGCGCCAAGCTCAATCTTGTGCCCGACCGCGACGTGAAAATCTTGCCGGTGGGTGAGCCGGCGCTGGCGTTGCAAGCCTTGGAGCGCGGCATCGTCGAGGGCGCGTCGTTCTCCGGGCCGCAGGTGGCCTTGGCGCGCAAGCTGGGCTTCCGCGAATTGGTCAATTACGAATCCATCGGCATCGTTTACCCCTACAACACCGTGACCACACTACGCTCAACCATCGCCAAACAGCCCGAGCTGTTGGAAAAAGTGCTCAAAATCATTCTCGAAGGACGGGCGATATTTCGCGCCAACAAGGAAAAAAGTCTGGCGGTGTGGAAAAAATATTTGCGCGGCACCGCCGATGATGTGCTCGACGAAGCCTATCAGACGACGATGAATACCATGGATGCCTCGGCCCAGCCGTCTCTGGCGGTGATCAAAAGCGGCCTGGATATTCTCTCGCTCCAGTATCCCCAGGCCAAGCAGACCGATGCCAATTTGATTTTCGACGCGTCGATAGTTCGCCGCCTCGAACAGAGCGGTTTTGTCGATGCGACGAAAAAATAGTTTCCATCGGGCGTGGTGGTCTTGAAAGACTGTGTAGGCTCGCGCTCAAACTGGTGAAGCAGGGTTTCTTCGAAGTGGTCGCGGCGGACGACATCGGCGCGCTCTGGCGCCGGCGCTGGACGCCGCCATCGTTTGTAGTTTTCGGCCGTTGGATGTTAGAAAGAATTTCGCATCCGCGGTTCCCATGTTGGCGATCACCAATTATTTTTTCCGGGTAACGTGGCGCGCACTGTTGGCGCTGGCGGCGTTCCTCTGCGCGCCTCAATTGCACTCGGTTCATGGCGCCGAATCGCTGCGGCTAGGTTTCTCCGGCGCCACGGCGACGCAGTTGGCGGGCGCATTGGCCCTAGAACATAAATTGTTCGAGCTTTACGGTGTCAACGTCGAGTTCGTTCAGTCGGCCGGCAGCACCATGATTCGCGCGCTCGATGGCGGTAGCTTGGATGTCGCTATTGTCGGCGGCGGCCAGGCGCTGAGCGCTTATCTCAAGGGCGTCGAGGTGCGCATCATTGGCGGCCTGGTGAACACCGTACCCTATCAATTGTGGGCCAAGCCGGAGATCGCCCAGCTCAAAGATCTCAAAGGCAAACTGATCGCCAACACGATTCCCGGCACGTCGCTCAATTTGGCCGCGGCGGTGTTGCTCCAGCGCGCCGGCCTCGATCCGTTGCGCGACGTTAAGCTGATCGCCTTCGGCCGCCTCGGGCTGGTGTCCCAGGCGCTGTTCACCGGCGTGGTCGATGCGGCGCTGTTATCGCCGCCGGAAACCATCGAAGCGAAAAAATTAGGGCTGCGCATGGTCATCGATATGGTGACGGCACGGATTCCCTGCATGTTCACCTCGGTGGTGACGACGCGAGCGCTGTTGGAGCAGTCGCCGGTGGCGCTGACGCGCTTTCTCAAAGGGCTCATGCATGGGGTCAAACTTGCGTCGACCAATCCGGATATGGCAAAGAAGAGCATCGCCAAGAACATGCGGCTCAGCGATGCGGCGGTGATCGACGAGGTTTATCAAAGAACCATCTCGCTCTACGAGCGGCTACCGCTGGTGCCCAAGGAGGCGGTCGAGACGGTGATTCGATTGTCGCCGCCGCAATCCCAGCGCAACCCGTTCGGCGTGGTCGACATGAGTTTACTTGAGCGCATCGATAAGGAAGGTTTTGTCCGCGCGCTTTACGCGGCGAAGTAAAAATTTTTCAGGAGGACCACATGGCGGATATCAGAGGCGTCGGCAAAAAAATCACTTACAGCGAGGACAATCCGATCAGCGCGGAGTTGGAGGCGTTTCGCAAGAGCCGCGACAACATCAAGCGGCCGCCCAAGGACGATGAGGAGAAAGAGCGCTTGGCGCGCTGGCTGGCCCACCGCGGCCGCGACGAGCTTGAAGTCACCGTCGGCACGGCGTGCTACGCCATGGCGCATTTCGAGATGGACGCCGATTGGCGCCGCCAGTTGGGCGAGCATATTGGCACCGAGGCGGGGCATGGCTGGGGTTACATTCGCCAGGCGAACTCGATCGACCCGAGCCGCGATCATTCCAAGCCCGACCCGGAGTTCGAGCGCCAGTACGGCCTGACGCCGCGCATCGAGCACCACCAGATTATGAAGCGGGATTTTTTGAGCTATCTTTTTTCCGGCAACCTGTGGCCCTACGGCCACTGCACCGCGGCGAGCATCCAGAGCATTCAGATCACCACGCCCAAGCTGCTCGACTTCGAGGAGAAGGTCGTGCACGCCGAGGAGCGCACCCATCACGACGCGATCCTGCAGAAGCTCCACGATTATGTTTGGGAGCAGATCGAGATCTACGGCGAAGCGCCGATCCGCCGGCGCATCGGCGAGATCGAAAAAATCGCCCTCAACAGCCGGCCGCGCACGGTCTTCGATCCGCCGCGGCGCGACTTCCTGCGCAAATATTTCAACGTGCCGGTGGACAACGTGCGCTTTTTCCCGGCCTGGCGCGAATATCTGTACTTGAACGTGTTGGGCTTTCCGCCGGAGCCGGTGCATATCGAGAATTGGCCGGCGGATGTGCCTCAGCCCAAAGCGGGCGCATAGCTGGAATTTTGCCAGGGGCGCCGCCCATCGGTCAGACCCTAACCGTCAGCCAAGGAGGAGTTATGATGCGAATAGATGTCGATGCCCATGTGGACGAAACCGATGCTACTTGGGATTACCTCGCGGAGAGCGATAAACGTTTTAAGCCGGTGACGCTCGATCCCGGCGGGGCGACGGCCCATGGCGACGCGCGGCCGCATCGCTTGTGGATGATCGACGGCACGATTTTGCTGCGTCGTTGGCGCGACGATAAACGCACTGGAACGGTCAAAGAGACCCGCGAGCTGCTCGATGTCGACAAGCGGCTGCGCCACATGGACGAGCTGCGCGTCGACGTGCAGGTGCTTTATCCGACGATGTTTCTGCACTCCTACACGGCCCGGCCGGAGATCGAGCTGGCGTTGTGCAAGGCGTACAACCGCTGGATCGCGGCGGCGACGGAGAAGAGCAAGGGACGGCTGCGCTGGGTGGCGATGATGCCCTATCTGTCGATCGATGAAGCGGTGAAAGAAGTGCGCTGGGCCAAGGATCACGGCGCCTGCGGCGTATTCAAGAAAGGTATCGAGTGCGACGATCGCGCCGCCAGCGATCCGCATTTCTTTCCAGTCTACGACGAGGCGAGCCGTCTGGACATGCCGATATGTATTCACAACGCGACCAGCCACATCCAGTCGATGACGGTGCCCGGCAACGGTCTGGGCGGCGGCATGATTGCGATCGCGGCGTTCAGTGCGCTGGCGGAGGCCGGCGTACCCGACAAATTCCCCAAACTCAGATTTGGTTTCATCGAAACTGGCGCGTCGTGGGTGCCGTTTCTTCACGCCGATCTGATGGCCAAGATGCTGCGCCGAACTTTTCTGCCCATCGAGGTCAAAGACGATCTGTTCCGCAAGTACCGTTTCTATGTCGCCTGCCATACTAACGACGATTTACCTTACATTCTAAAATACGGCACCGAAGACAGCTTGATGATCGGTACCGACTACAGCCACGCCGACCAGTCGGCGGAGATCGAAGCGTTGGATGTGATCGAACGGCGCGGTGCCAGTGGAGATATTCCGGCGGCGGTGGCGCGCAAGATCGTCGACGACAATCCGCGCCGGTTTTATGGCTTCTAGGCAAGCCTGCGGCAAACAGTTCTAAAAACGACCATGACCGCGCTGAAAAATATTCTTGCCTTGCTGTTGGTCATAAGCTGCGCGCGCATTGGCGGCGCGGCGGATGATAAAACGCTTGAGCTGGCGAAAAAGGAAGGCCGGGTCAACTTCTACACGTCCATGGGCTCCGACGAGAGCAAGATCGTCGCCGACGCTTTCACCGCCAAGTACCCGGCGATCCGCGTCGACATCACCCGCCTGGGCAGCGAGAAGCTCATGCAGCGGTTGATCACCGAGGCGCGCGCCGGCAGTCACTTCTTCGATGCCGTCACCAACAGCGGCATGGAAATTCACCTGCTCGGTAAAATGGGCTTGCTGGCGCGCCACCAAAGCCCTGAGTTCGCCGCCTTCATGGCCGACGCCAAAGACCCCACCTGGCGCTGGGCGGATATGTATTCCAACCTGCGCCTGGTCGCCTACAACACCCGGTTGGTGGCCAAGGATAAAATTCCCCGGCGTTACGAAGATCTGCTCGATCCCGCTTGGAAAGGGCAGATCGGTTTTCCCGAAGGGCAGTATTCCTGGTTCGCCGCCATGTTGAAAATCATGGGCGAGGAGCGCGGGCGCAAGTTTTTCCAAGGCTTGGCGCGCCAGGAGTTAAATTTTCGCGGCGCTCAAGTGCTGGTCACGCAGATGATCGCCGCCGGCGAGTTCGCCATCGGTTTTGTCTACGACACCCAGGTGCTGCGCTTCAAAAAACGCGGCGCGCCCATCGAGATCGCGCCGCTGCCGTTCGTGACGAAAAATATTCATCCTCTGGCGCTCGCCGCCCACGCGCCCCATGCCAACGCCGGCAAGGTGTTTATCGACTACGTGCTGTCCAAGGAAGGGCAGTTGTTGATCAAAAACATGGGCCGGGTGATCTCACGCAGCGATATCCCGCAGGAAGAATTCGCCGGGGTGAAAATCATCTCCGAGGACGTCACGGTCGCCGACCGGCTCAACGCGGTGATCGCCGATTACAAGAAGTATTTGCATTAGCGCGCCGGCCATTTGTTTTTCCCCGGTCATTCCACTAGCTTGGCTTCATGAGCTGTCTTCGGCATAGCAGAAGCCGCCGCTACCTCATAAGCGCGCTGGCGCTCCTGCATATTTCACTATGCTTTATCCCGCCCGCCCAGGCGGGCTGCCGCGATCTCGATGTCGCGCGCGGCTTCGGGTCGCTCGCCTACGCCGCCAACGTCGACGCGACGATTCAATATTTCGGCCACAACTTTTTTCTCATCACCACCAGCAAGGGCACGCGCATCGTCGCCGATCCGCTCGGGCCGGGCTGGTATCCCAACCCCAACGTCGCCGCCGACGTGGTCACCGTCGGCAAGGAAATGTTTAACCACAACGCCGTGCAGATCGTGCAGGGCAATCCGCTAATCCTGCGCGGCCTAAAAAACTACGGCGCCGATTGGAATCTGGTCAGCACCACGGTCAAGGACACGTTGATCTATAGCGTGCCGATCCATCAAAACGCCGACTTCATCCAGGGCATTCATGGCGCGGCTTTCGTCTTCGACACCGGGCTCCTGTGCATCGCCCACTTGGGCGATCTCAGCCAAAAACTAAACGAGCAACAGATCAAAGCCTTCGGCAAAGTCGACATCGCGCTGACGCCGATCGGCGGCGGCCGCACCATGGGCCCGGACTTGGCCAAGGAAGTCCTCGCCCAACTCAAACCGAAAATCGCCATCCCCATGCACCACCGCGACAATCCCTACCTGCTCAAACAATTCGCCAACGGCATGAAGGCGCAAATGCTCAACACCGACACCCTGGCCGTGAGTAAAGACGCCCTGCCGCTGCCGACCGAGATTAGGATATTGCAGCCGCGTGGGGTGATGAATTATCGGTGAATCAGGATTCCTGTTGGATGGGTTTGTGAAGAGGAGGCGTTCAGATTGTTGTCCGCTGCCGATCTCGCGGGTTCGGCCTTTAGAGGTTTGCTAGAGCCATGAAAGTGACGCGCCGCAAAACCGCGAAGTCGTCGATCCTTGTGCCCGCGGGTCTGCTGCCGGAGCTGCGCGAGCTGATTCACTCGGCGCGGTAGACCGTGGCGCGGGCGGTTAATACCGGGCTGACGCTACTTTACTGGCGGGTGGGTGAGCGGATACGGAAGGATATTCTCAAGGAGAAGCGGGCTCAGTATGGCGAAGAGATTTTGCAGGCGCTGTCTGCAAAATTGGTCGGCGAGTTTGGCCGAGGGTTTTCGACGCGCAACCTGGCGTCGATGGTGCGGTTTGCCGAGGTGTTTCCCGATCTCCAGATTGTGCAGGCACTGGCTGGGCAATTGAGTTGGACCCATTTCGTGCTAATTCTGCCTTTGGAAAAGCCGTTGCAACGGGAGTTTTACGCCGAGATGTGCCGGATCGAAGGGTGGACACGCGCACCTTGCAGCAGAAAATAGACGGCATGCTGTATGAGCGCACGGCGATCTCAAAGAAGCCGGCCAAGCTGATCCGAACCGAACTCGATGCGCTTAGAGACGAAGACCGATTGACTCCCGATTTGGTTTTCAAGGACCCGTACATCTTGGATTTTCTCGGTCTTCGCGACGGCTATTCAGAAAAGGACTTGGAAGCGGCCCTGCTCCGGGAGATCGAGGGATTCTTATTGGAGCTTGGTGCCGGTTTTGCGTTTGTCGAGCGTCAGAAACGCATCACTATCGATGGCGAAGATTTTTATTTGGACTTGCTTTTCTATCACCGGCGCCTACGTAGATTGGTGCTCGTTGAACTGAAACTGGGCGCGTTCAAAGCAGCTGACTTTGGCCAGACTACACTCTATTTGCGCTGGCTGGACAGATATGAGCGCCAACCAGGCGAAGACTCTCCAATCGGGCTCATTCTATGCGCTGGAAAATCCGGCGAGCGGATCGAACTCCTGGAGCTGGAAAAAACCGGCATTCGCGTCGCGGAATATCTGACCGACCTGCCGTCAAAGGATCTCCTACGGCAGCGGTTGCATGATGCGATGGCTCAAGCTCGGGCTCGGTTGGATCATATCGTCGAGGACAAGTCATAATGTCCGAGTACATCCTCTTTCCTCGATGAGTTCCCCCATCGGCGGCGGGCGCACCATGGGACCGGACCTGGCCAAGGAAGTGCTCGCCCAGCTCAAACCGAAAATCGCCATCCCCATGCACCACCGCGACAATCCCTACCTGCTCAAACAATTCGCCACCGGCATGAAGGCGCAAATGCTCAACACCGACACCCTGGCCGTGAGTAAAGACGCCCTGCCGCTGCCGACCGAGATTAGGATATTGCAGCCGCGTGGGGTGATGAATTATCGGTGAGGTGGTTAGTCGCGCGGATTGACAAGGATGGCAAGGCATTAAGCACGCTCCCCCCCCTTCTAAAAATGGGTTGGCACCCTAGCCACGTCGTTTGGCATTAGACGCGACCTTAGTATTGGGCTACGATGGTTTGGTAATGGCGAGCGTTTATTTAGAAACCACCGTGATTAGCTATTTAACGGCTCGGCCAAGCAAGGATGTTGTCCAGCGCGCACACCAGCGATTGACAAGGTCCTGGTGGCAGAACCACCGGTCGCGGTTCGATCTTTACGTTTCGCCGTTGGTGATGCAGGAGGCGGCCGCAGGAGATCCGTTTCGCGCTCGACGACGGCTTGGGATTATTCAAGGTCTACCGAGTCTAGAGCTCACCCCGGACGCGGTGAGGCTTGCGCGAACACTGATCGATCATGGGCCGATTCCCCAAAAAGCTGAGGTCGATGCCTTGCATGTCGCGATTGCCGCGGTCCACGGAGTCGAGTATCTGTTAACTTGGAATTGTGCCCATATCGCCAATGCGCTCATGCGGAGCGAGATCGAATCGATTTGCCGCCACCAAAATTACGAACCGCCGATACTGTGTACGCCCGAAGAACTCATGGAGAACTAGGAAAATGGCTAAAGATTCGATCGTTGAAGAGGTCCGTAAGGCGCGCCAACTTTATGCCGCCAAGTTCGATTTCGACTTGGATGCGATCTATCGTGACTTGAAGCGACGAGAACAGCTCGGTGAGTTCAAAACGGTATCGCGAAAACCGCGGCGGCCCGGCGCTGAAACGTCTGGGCGGGGGCGGCGAAAGTTAGCTGCCTCGGGCTAGTCCAATGTCGCACAGAGTTACGATCTGCTTGTAATCTCGTGTTCGATTGTCCTCGACGTTGATTGGCTTGGGGCTCCTAGGTTGCCTTATCTGTTTTAGCCGTCGCAAGAAATCTTCAACTCCTACCGCTGCCCCCAAGGCATCACCATGGTCTCAATCGGCTGCGGCAATTCCTGCTTGGATATCTTCAGCACCGGCGTGCTGAGCATTTTTACCCGGGTCAAACCTTGGGTGTATTCCTGGACGGCTTGGTCCCACCAGAAGTGTTTGGGGATGGCGATTTTGGGGTTCACCAATTTTGTCACTTCGCGGGCTTCGCTGGGGGTGACGGTGAAGTAGCCGCCGGCGATGGGCACTAGCAGGATGTCGATCTTGCCCATCATTTTTAGCTGATCGGGTGTCAGCACGTGGCCGAGATCGCCGAGGTGGGCGATGCAGATGTCGTCGATTTTGAAAACGAAGATGGCGTTTTTGCCGCGCTGCATGCCGCGGCTTTTGTCGTGGTAGGCGGGGACGACGTAGACCGAGACGTCGCGGATGGTAGTGGAGATCTTTTGCCAGTCTTCGCCGCTGGGCGTGAGGCCGTGCAGGATCACCGGCGTGCCGGGCGCCATATGCACGCTGCTATGGGGACCATGGCGGTGGCTGGCGGTGACGATATGTTGCGGCAAGGTCGGGCGCGGCAGATCGAAGGCGCCATGCGGGTCGGTGAGCACCGGGGTGACTTTCGACGAGGTGATTTCAAAGGTCGAGTGGCCCAACCATTCGATGGTCACCTGCGGCGCGCTGGCCGCGGCGGCGCGGAAGATTCTGCCCTGCTGGACGACTTCGAGCTCGTGGCAGAAGGGGAGAACGCGCGCCGGCGATATTAGCAGCGCGAACATGAACGACATTGTGCGGATGATTCCTATCATTCAGCACACTCCACGGCGGGTTCTCCAGTTTCGGGTTTCGGATTAACTCGAAACTCAAAACCTGTAACTAAATCAACCCCCACTTCCGTCGCATCCACCATTCGACGCTGAGCAGCGCGAGCACGATGCTGAACGGCCACAGCGTGCTCCATAATCTGGTTTGCCGCTGTTCGACCAGTTGCGACGGCGCGATGGTTTCCAGCTTGGTGGCGATTTTTTCCAGCGCTTTGTCGTTCCAGTCGTTGATCGAGAAATATTCGCCTTTGCTGTTCTCGGCGATCTGTTTTAACAAATCCAAGCGCGGCAGGCCGTCGTCGGTTTCGCCGTAAGCAAACGCCGCGCTGAAGCTGCCGCGGTCCTTGCCCAGCACTTTGCCACCCAGGCTGGCTTCGACTTCGACCCGGTGGGTGCCTTCCTTGGTCGGTATAAATTCGCCGGTGTATTCGCCTTCCTCGCTGTCGGCGCTGGCGGCGACCACGGTGGGCGCGCCGTCGGGGTCGAAGACGCGCAGTTGCACGGCGGCCTGGCGCGTCGGCGTGAAGTCGTCTTTCAACACTTTCAATTTGATCTGGCTTTTTTCGCCCGGTTGGACCGACGCTATTGGACGGAGCTGGACCTGTTCGAAGGACGGCTCCTGGGCCAACCAGCGCGCCGCTTGGCGCACCAGCTTCAAATGATTTTGCGGCGACTCTTTGTTGCCGACGGCGATGAAGTTCCAGCGCCAGGCGTCGTCGCTCATCAGCGCCAGGGTGCGCCCCTTGCCGAAGCGGCCGATGGTGAGTAGCGGCGCGCCGCCGCTGTCGGCGCTGGTATTGATTAACGTCTCACCGCGGGCGGCGCGCACTTGATTCATGCCGGTGAGCGCCGGCATTTTGCTCCAGGCTTCTTCGTTGCTTTTGGGATCGGGCAAGAGCCGGGTGATCGGGTGTGCCTTACCCGCCGGCGTGAGCGCGGCGCTGAGCGTGACCGGCGCTTGATAAGCGCCTTTGCCGTCGAGCTCGACCGGCAGCAACTCTTTCAAAGCGCTCTCGCCGTAACCGCCGGCGTCGAAGGAGCGCGGGCCGCCGAGCATGGCGAGGCCGCCGCCGTCGCGCACGAAGTCGCGCACCCGTTCGAGATAACTGGGATTGAAGTATGCCCGGTGGGAAAAATCGTCGAAGAATATCACGTCGAAGTTTTTTAGCTCTTCGAGAAAAATATCGTCGATGGGAAACGGAATTAAACTTAGCTGGCTCTCCGGCACGTCGACGGTGTCGGTGGGGGTGCGCAGAAACACAAAGGAGACCAGCTCGATCAGCGGATCTTGCTTCATCGCCATGCGCAAAAATCGATAATTCCACGCCGGCGAGCCAGACAAGGTTAAAATGCGAATCTTGTCGCGCTGGACGTCGACTTTAAATTCCTTCTGATTGTTCTGGGTGATCTGTTCGCCAACCTGGGCCGGAATGTTGGCGGAAAATCCATGGGTGCCCAGATCCTTGGGCGTGAAGGCGAGCGTGATCTTCTGCTCGAAGACATCGGCGTCGATGGCGACGGTGCGGGTGGTGACGATATTTTTGCCGCGGTTGAAAAACAGCGGCACCGACTTGCCCTTCATGCCCGCCGCTTGGATGGTCAGGTCGATCTTGAACTCACGGCCGCGAAAGGCGAACTCCGGCGCGCCGACCTTGGCGATGCGCACATCGGTAAATCCTTCCGCCTCGCCGACGCCGACCGCGAACACTGGCACGGTGAGGGCCGGGCCGCCGTCCAAAGTCTTTTTATCGCCGTTGGTGATGCCGTCGGTGAACAGCACCAGGGCCGATGCCGCGCTGCTGTCGCGGGCGGCGGTTTGCAGGAGTTCCAGCAACCGCGTGCCGGGATCTTGCGCTTTCAAGCCCGCCAGGCTTTCAGTGGAGATGGGTTCCAAGCCAGTGCCCAGGCGAATCAGTTTGAGATCGTAGTCGCGACTCAACCGTTGCAGGAGCGAGTCCTTGCCGCCGCCGGTGTCGAGTTTTTCGCGCACCAGATCGAGGCGGCTCTTGGCGTGTTTATCGCCCGGCGCGCTCTTCGCGCTCGCCGGAAAGCCCATGCTCTGCGAACTGTCGATTAAAACCGTCAGCGGCCGGCGTAACTTTGTCACGCGCTTGTCGATCAGCGCCGGGCCGAAGAGAAAAAAGATCAAGACGCCGTAGACCAGCGCGCGCAGGGCGGTGAGAATGCTCGCCTGGCCGACCGGCAGCCGTTTTTTCAGACCGAAGAATTGCTGCACCAAGAGCGCGACGGTGGCGGCGCCGATGAGCGCCACCAGCCAGCCCGGTAGCGAACCGATGAGATAGAGATCTTTCATCATGAGTTACCGGGTCAGGCGCTTGCGAATGAACGGCACATGGATGAGATCGTCTTTGTAATTCTCGGTCATGGCGTAGAGGATCAGATTGATCCCCAAGTGAAAAGCGTCGCGCCGCTGCGGTTCGCCGCCCGGCGTGCAGGCGTTGGTCCACTTGCCCACTTGATCGCGCTCCCAGGCGGCGCAGAGGCCGTTCTGGCAATAGATCACCGGCGTCGAGTTGCCGATGGTGATGCCGTCCAAGGCCGGGCTGACGATGCGCACGCCGCCGATGCGGCGCAGTAAGTAATAACTGCGAAGCGCCGCGTGGCCGGCCGGCATGCGTTTGAATTCTTGACCGGGAAATACCCGCAGCATCTCGCGGCGCACCGCCTTGTCGAAGCCGTAGCCTTGCTGGCCCAAAGCGTCGTCGATTAGCAGGAAGCCGCCGTAGGTGAGAAAGCGGCGCAATATCTCGATCTCGTCCTGGGTGAACGGATCGAATTCATATTTGCCAGTCAAATAAAGAAACGGGTAATTGAACAGGTCGCGGTCGGTCAAGCTCACTTCATGGCGCACCGTCGCCGCCTCGACGCTGGTGCGCGCCATCAGTTCCTCCATCAACGGCGTGACCGACAACGGGTGCGGATTCCAATCGCCGCCGCGGTATTTGAGCTGCGCGAAGACGAACTGTAGGCGGCGCTTGTCGGCGGGATGGGACGCATACGCCAATTGTGGCAGCAGAGTTGATCCGACGAGCAGTTTGATGAAGTGGCGGCGGTGCATCATGGGTACAAATGGATAATGGACAATTGATAATTGATAATGGGGGGAGGGGAATTATCCATTATCAATTATCCATTGTTTTTAAAACCGCTGCCCCAGCCATCCCTCAAATAACAGCGTCACGATCAAAAGAGCCAACAACGGCAGTGCCAAATCAACCCGCTTGCCGCCTTCTTTCAGCGCCGAGACGTCGACCACTTCGGTGCGGATCGGTTTTAGTTTTTCGGCCAACTCGGCGGCGCCGATTTCGTCCAGGCGCGATTCCAAGAACGGTGGGTTGACGGCGTAGATTTGCGGTGCGCCGCTGTCTTTGTCGCCGCCGGCGCTGAGCGCTAGCCGGTAAATGCCGGCTTTGTCGTTGTCGTCCACAGTCGCCACGGCGCGGTCTTTGGCGCCGGCGATGGCGACTTCGTTGGTTTGCTTGTCCGGTTTGGTGATGCGCAGGTTGCGGCCGGTGAAAGTGGCCGGGAACGATAATTCTTTGCTGGCGCCGACGGCGATGCCGGCGTCGAGATTGCCGCGTTTGCCGCCGGCGAGATATTGGGTCAGCGATTGGATCAGCGGCAGGAATACCGTTTTCACCGGCAGATCGCTCCAGTCGCGGTCAGCGCTGGTGGCGATCAACATGACTTTGCCGGCGCCGACTTTTTGTTCGAGCAGGAGCGGCTCGCCGTTGGCGAGCGCGATCAGCGGCTTGCCGGCGGCGCGCTGGTAGCCCCACACGCGGACGCTCTTGATCGATTCCTGCAAGATACTGTCGGAGAGATTTTGCAGCGCCGGATGGGTGAGATCGATCTTGTCGATCTTCTCGCCGGTGGATTCCAGGCCGGTTTTCTTGTCGCGCAGTTGAGCTGGCAACGTGCCGGCGAGTTTCTGGTTGTAGCTGTCGGCGGAAAACTTATCGCCGGCGAAGATCAGCAGGCCGCCGCCCTGGCGGAGAAAACTTTGCAGCTTGGTGACGAAGCCGTCGGGAAGCGTAGCTAGATTGGCCAGCATCACCACCTGATAGTTTTCCAAATTGACGGCACCCAAACCGTCGGGCAAGACCACCGTGGGCAGAAACAGCGACGCGTCGCGCTCGCCGGAGGGATTGAGCGCGCGGGTGAGAAAAAACGTTTCGCTCTGCACCAGGGCAGTCTGCGGGTCGCCGTCGACCAATAGGATTTTCAATTTATCCTGGGCATCGATGGCGAAGTTGGCTACTGGGTTGCCGGCCAAGCCGTCCTTCTTGAGAATGATCTGCCCGGCATGGGCGCCGGCCTGATTGATGCGGGTCTGAAAGCTCACCGAGGTCTCGCCCTTAGCGGGAATGTTGGCGAGCTTTTGTTCCTTGTTCTGGCCGTCGATGGAGAGTTGCACGAGTAGCTCTTTGATTTCCGTGCCGCCGAAGTTGGCCACCGTGGCTTCGATCTGCAACGGCAGGTTGACGCCGACGCCTTGGCCGCCCAGCCGGACCTCTTTGACCGCGCCGTTGAGCGGCTGCTGCTTTCTGCCGATGCGGATCACTTTCAACGGGATTGATGGATCAGCTTGTTTGAGCGAGGCGACGGAAAATTGATCCCAGCCGGTGAGCGCCATATCGGTGACGATGCGGATCTCTTTTTGCCCCGCTGGTTGGTTGAGGAGTTCGTAGGCTTTGCTCAGCGCGGCGGGCAGGTTGGCGCTGCCGTCGGCGATTTCGATATTCGCTATGTCTTTGGTTAAGACGCTCTTCTGATCTTTGAGACGGAAGGCTTCCTTACCGTTAACATTGGTCGGGATCACCGCGGCGCGGTCGCCTTCGTTCAATCCGCCGATGAGCAAGGTCGCGGCTTCCTTGGCTTGCTTGAAACCGTTGCCGTCGCCGGACCAGGTCATGCTGAGCGAATTGTCGAGGATCAACACCAGCGACAACGGCCCGCCGCCGGCGAACAGGCCGGCGCCGGTTTGAAAGATCGGGTTGGCGAGGAGCAGCGCCAGGCAGATCACCGCCAGGGTGCGTAGCGCCAAGAGCAGCCAGTGGCGCAAGCGATAGCTGCGCGAGATGCGCTTCTGCGACAAGAGGATAAAGCGCACGGCGGGAAAGCGGATGCGCTTCAAGCGCCGCCGGTTGAGCAAATGAATCAAGATCGGCAAGGACGCCGCGGCCAGGCCGAAGAGAAACAAGGGGTAGAGAAAAAACACCGACATGGCGCGCTAGTCTCGCCAGCTCAAGTAGCTCGCCAACGCCTGGTCGAGCGGCGTGGCGGTGGAGATCAGTTGATAATCGATGGCGCTGTCATGGCACTGCTTGCGCATGTTGTCGATGAACTCTTGGACCACTTCCTTGTAGGTGGCGCGGATGGCGCGCGGGTCGGCGATCACCTGGAGCTCGGCGGCTTCCAAGTCTTCGAACAAAATATTGCCGTCGAAGGGCAGATCGAGCTCGGCCTGGTCGAGTAAATGAAAGACGATGACGTCGTTGCCCTTGAAGCGGAACTGGCGCAGCCCTTTGACGATTTGATCGGGCTCGTCGAGCAGATCGGAGATTAAAATCACCAAGCCGCGCCGGCGAATCTGGCCGGCCAGCTCTTCTAAAATTTTCGCGACGTTGGTTTCTCCGGCCGGGCCGCGGTTCTCCAACGCATGGATGATCTGCAACAGATAGTCGCGCTTGGAGCGCGGCGGGATGAAGGATTCCACTTTATTCGAAAACGTGATCACGCCGGCGGCGTCCTGCTGTTTCAAGATTAAATAGGCCAGCGAAGCGGTCAGCGTGCAGGCGTAGTCGAACTTGGTGATGCCGTCCGACGCATAGTTCATCGAGTTGCTGCCGTCGACTAGCATGTAGGCGCGCAGGTTGGTCTCGTCCTCATACTCCTTGATCATGTAGCGGTCGAATTTGCCGAGCGCCTTCCAGTCGATGCGGCGGATCTCGTCGCCGGGGGAATACTCGCGGTGCTCCTCGAACTCGACGCTGAACCCCTTGGCCCGGCTCTTATGGACGCCGGACAGTAATCCCTCGACTACCCAGCGCGCGCGCAGGGCGAGGTTGGAAATGCCCGCCAGCACTTTGGGGTCGAAGTAGTTTTTATCGCTTGTCACTTTGTGAATTCCAGATTCCAAATATTCCGGATTCCGACAATCTGGAAATTGGAATCTGGAATTTGTAATGGGCGTCGCGCCTTAGCGCGCCGCCTTGCCGTCCATCGCTGCTTTCACGTCGGCCAGCAAGCGGTTGACGATATCGAGGGAAGTGATGCCTTCGCCCTGGGCTTTGAAGTTGGGCACGATGCGGTGGCGCAGCACCGACGGCGCCATGGCTTGGATGTCTTCGATGGAGACGGCGTAGCGGCCTTGCAGGATGGTCCGCGCCTTGGCGCCCAGGATCAAGAACTGCGAGGCGCGCGGGCCGGCGCCCCATTCGACATAGTCTTTGACGAATTGGGTCGTGTCCGCGCCCTGCGGCCGGGAGCGCTGCGCCAGAGCGACGGCGTAGGAGACCACGAAGGGCGACACCGGCACTTTACGGACCAGTTCCTGGTAGCGCAGGATCGCCGGGCCATCCATGATTTTTTGCGGCGCGGGTTTGGCATTGGATGTCGTCTGCATGACGATGCGCACTTCGTCGTCGAAGTCGGGATAGCGGATCTCGATATTCAACATGAAGCGGTCGAGCTGGGCTTCGGGCAGCGGATAGGTGCCTTCCTGCTCGATCGGGTTTTGCGTCGCCAAAACGAAGAACGGCAAGTCTAGCGGATAGGTCCGGCCGCTGGCGGTGACTTTGTACTCCTGCATGGATTGCAAGAGCGCCGCTTGAGTCTTCGGCGGCGTGCGGTTGATCTCGTCGGCGAGCAGGATGTTGGTGAAGGTCGGTCCCTTCAAGAATTGAAACTGGCGCCGGCCCGTGGCGGCGTCTTCTTGCAAAATATCGGTGCCGGTGATGTCCGACGGCATGAGATCGGGCGTGAACTGAATGCGGTTGAAGTCGAGGTCTAAAATTTCCGCCAGGGTGCTGATCAGCAAAGTCTTGGCTAATCCTGGCACGCCGACCAGTAAACAATGGCCGCGGGCGAACAGCGCGATCAAAACTTCCTCGATGACCCGGTCCTGGCCGACGATGACCTTGCCGATCTCATTGAGCATGGCTTCGCGCTTGTTAGCGAACTCTTCGATCTCGGCGATCTCATGTTGCTCGATCTCGGGTGCTTCCATTTCCATGGTGTTCACGCTCTTCCTTTGCAAATTAGTTGGCGCGGCCCAAGCTGTCCAGGGTGGTTCTCGCCTGGCGGGCTTTTTCGGCGTCGCCGAGCACGGTGTAAACTTCGCCGAGCAGACGATAGATCAAGGGATGAAACGGATTCAACTGAATCGCTTCTTCGAGGACGGCGCGAGCTTCCTTGAAATTCTTCGTCGCATGGTAGCCACGCCCCAACTGGACGTAGGTGTTGGAGCTGTCGGGATCGATGTCGAGGGCTTTTTTAAATAGCGGCAGCGCTTCCTCGGCGCGGTTCTGTTCGAGCATGACGCGGCCAAGTTTGTTCAAGATTACCGGCGACTGGGGCTGGGCTTGCAGGGCGCGCTGGTATTCGTTCAAGGCCGCGACTGGCCGCCCCTTGGCGAGCATCTGGTCGGCCAGATGGGTGCGGTTGCGCGCGATGGCGGATTGAATCTCGCGCAGCTCGACCACTTCTTCATCTTCCTTCTGATCTTTCTTGACGCGCAAGCGGCGCACCCGGCTGCCTTCAATAGATTTCAAACCCTTGGCCTTAAGAAACGCTTTCCATTTGCTTTCAAATGCGTCGAAGGCCATGCCGTAAACTTTTTCCACCGCTTCCGGCGTCGGTTTGTCTTTCAGTGTCGCCAATAGATCGCGCACGCCGGCTTTGCCTTTGCTCTGGTTGATGAAGTCGACGGCGGAGGCGGCTTCGGCGTAGGCCAGTTGCACCTGTTCCGGCGTGTCCAAGTGGATCAGCGACGGTTCCATTTTTTTGAAACCGACGAACTGATTTTTCTCTAGCGCCTGGACGATCAGAGTCTGATTGGCTGGGGTCAGATAATCTTCATGGGCATCCTTGGCCGGCGCCGGTTTGCGCCAGCGGGTTTCGTAAAAGCGCGCCATGCCTTCGTGCAACCAGATCGGCGCCTGGTTGTTCGACAGGTTGACGATAGCGTAGTGGAGATACTCATGGCTCAGCGAATCGACCCAGCGGTAGCCGAAGGAGAGCGCCCGCGGCGAGATGATCATCAGTTTATTAAATTTACAGATGCCGACGGCGCCGGTCTCTTCGATGTCGCGCAAGGACAAGGTCGAGATCGCGTTGAAGCTCGGCGCGTCGGGGGCCACTTCGACGCGGACTTTTTCCTTGGGGTAGTAGCCGAGTTCGGCGCCGATCGCCTCGTAGGTTTTCTCCAGGGCGTCGAGCGCGTGGGGCACCAGGATGGCGTCGCGCTTGTCGTCGACGTAGAGAATGAAATGGGCGCTCTCATGGCGCTTGAAGGATTTATGGACGTCGAGGGTGAGCTGGGTGAGCAGCTTCATCGCCTGGCGCCGCGGATCTTTGGAATCGATGGCTAGGGCGCGGTCGAGAGTCGCCAGCGCTTCCTGGTAGCGCCCTTGGTAGAATTTTATCCGGCCATCGAACTCCAAGGCGGCGGCCGATTTGGGATTGTCCTTGAGCGCCTTGGCGGCGATCGCCTCGGCTTCGGGAAAGCGCCAGGCTTCGAGAATCTCTTCACCGGCCTTGAACTCGCGCTCGGCTTCGGCGCCGTGGAGTAGGCCGGACCATAAGCAAAGGCAAAGGAAGAGGGGCGCGATTCGGTACTTCAAGCGGCGATCACTCGGAAAGATTTTTGAAATAGCGCTCGATCTGCTCTTTCATCTGCCGCGGCACGCCCTGCTTGAGAGAGTCGAGAATTTCTTCGCGGAAGTTGCGCGGTGCTTTGTACTCTTCCTTGCCCGGCAGACGGAATTTTTCCGTGTCGAGGCCGGTGAAGCCCTGCTCGAAGTCGAACTCGGGAAATTGCGGCATGCCCGGCAGCGGCATCATGCTGCCAAAGGGCATGAAGCGGCCCGGCCCGCCCTGGCGGAACAAGCGAGTCATCGGCATGTTGCCCATCTGGCCGCGTTGGGCCATCTGCTGCATGGACTGCTGCATCTGCTGCTGGGCCTGGCCCAAGCGTTCCAAGGCCGTGCGCTCCGGCGGCACCGCGCCGCGCGAGTCGAGCTGGCCCAAACGGCCCTGGGCGCTGCCCATGGCTTTGCCGGCCTCGCCGATGCCCTGGACGATTTTTGGATCGAGCTGGGGGAAGAGCTGAAACAGCGATTCCAACTTTTCATGGAGCGAGTCGGTGCGATCTTTCAAGACATCCTGGCGCTGGGCCAACTCACGCAGGGCGCGCTTGTCGGCGTCGCTCAAGGCTTGCGCAGGTTCGTTGAGCAACTTCTCCAACTGATTCTTAATGTCGCTGATGCTCTTGTCCGCCCGCTGGGCTTTGGGCTCCTGCACCGGCGTGCGTTTCTTGGCCAGCTCCTTGCGGATATAACCGTCGCCTTCGTTAAAGCCGGGAAAATCTTTTTGGCTGAGCTTGGCGATCAAGTTGCGCAACAGCGCGTTCATGGTCGCGTCGTCCATGTTGGTCAGTAGGTTGGGGTCATCGGCTCCCTCGCGGTCAGGGAATATCTCGGTCAGCTTGCCCAACTCGGCGATGGAGCGGTTTAAGAATTGATCGAGCTTCGACTTCAACGCCGCGTCGCGTTCGGTCAAGCCGGCGCTATTTAAATTTTCCGTCTTGACCAGGATCTCCTGCTGCTCGCGGGCGATCTCCTGGAGCTCATTGGTCTGGCGGTTCATCTCGCCCTGCATGCGGCCCATGCTCGAGGCCATCTGCGAGCGCTGCATGTTTTGCATCGCCGCCACCATCTGGGCCATTTGATTGAACAGTTCTCTGGCCAACTGGCGCGCGCCTTCGATGTCGCCGGCCTGGAGCTTCTTGCGGATCTCGTCGAGCTCCTTGAACATCTGGTCCATGCCGAGTCCCTGCATCTGCTCGGCGTTCATGAAATCGTCGGGCATCTGCTGGGCCAACTGGGCCATTTGCTGCTGCAAGTCCATCAGCGATTTGGCCAGATCGGCGATCTGCTTCATGATCGCGTCGAGATTCTTGTCGCCGCTTTGCAGCTTATCCAGTGAGTCCATCAAGCGCTCTTGGTTGCGTGCCAGGTCCTGGGCGGTGGCGGCGAGCTCCTGCGCCTTCATGCGCTTGCCGATGTCTTCCGATAGTAGCGACATGCGCTCGAGTTCGTTGGAGATCTCATCCCGCGCCTTGAGTTTGTCGTCGGTATTGGTCGCTTGCTCTTGCTTGCGTAACAATTCTTCTTTGGTGAACTCCAGATTGCGCTTGAGGGCGTTCAAGTCGGAGTAGGTGGCGAAATCGGTCATGCGGTCTTTTTCCGTGCGCCGCATAATTTCTTCGGTCCGCTTGGCGGCGTCGGCTAGGTTTTGCTCGAAGCGCTGGGCCATCTCGGTTGACTGCGGCGTTGGTTTATCGCCGGGATTGGGCGTCTCCAGGTGATCGGCCAGGAGATTCATCATCCGCGTGTTCAAATCTTTGACCATCTCGGCGATTAGCTGGTGCTCGCCTTTGAGATTCTTAAGCTTCAATCGAATCGACTTCGACGTGCCCAACTTGGGACCGGAAATCGTATCGTTGTCGAACACCTGGAGGAAAAACACCGCGTCGTCCTGGTCGCGCAGCCCCAAGCGGCCGAGATCCATCTTATATTGATCGCGCAGGATCAGCCGCTTGGAGTCGTCCTTGGCGAGGCGAATTTTTTCCTCGCGCTCGCCGATCTTGACGATTAAATTAATCTCGCCGATGCCGAAGTCGTCGCGCGCGCTGTATTCTAAATTCAAAATCTCGTCGCCGTTGATCTCCAAGTCCTCGGTGGGGCGGAGCAGATCGACGGTGGGAAAGCCGTCGGGCTTGACGCGCAGCTCGTAACTGATCGGCGAGTTCTTAAAACCATGCGAGTCTTCGACCAGGATGCGATAGGACTGCGCCTGAAACAGCACCAGGTTGGCCTGCAGCTTGCGGCCGTCGATCTTGAGCGGGATTTTTTTGCCGTCGTCCATGACGATCTCGGCCTTGACGACGTCTTTGGTCGTCACCGCGTCGAGACGTACCGATGAACCCTTCAGCCCTTCGATGTTGCCTTCTGGCGACGTGATTGATCCCAGTCCGGAATAGGCTGGCGGGTAAAGGATCAATTGGATGTTGGCGATCTCCGGCGTGTCCACCGCCTCGGCGACAAAGGTCGCCGAGGTAAAAGCGCCAGCGACGGCGCGGTAGCGTAGGCTCTTGTCGAGGCGAGCGATCTTCGAGCTGAACTTGCCGCCGCCAAGATTTTCCATGACGGTTTTTTCCTGGCCGATCAGTTCGCCCTTGGCGTTGGTGCCTTGCCAGGTGATCAGTTCGAGCGATTGCGGCATGGCGCCGGCAGTTGAGGCCTGGATGGTCACCGTGCTACCGCGCACCACCCGCAAGCCTTTAGGTTCGAGTTCGATGGTGGTCTGGCTCGGCGGGATGTGATCCAGTGGGTTGGCAAGCATGTTCAAGGTCCCGCCGACCCAGGACGGATTGAGAAAGACCATGGCCGCCACCGGGACGATTAACAATCCCAGCAGCCGGGCGCTGGCGCGAATTCGACTCCTATCGAGCAGGTCGTCGATTTTCAGCGCCGCGACTTGCTTGCGGGTGGCGCGCAACAGCGCGAACACCATGGTCGTCGAAAAGCCCGGCGTATTCTTGGCCTCGGCGACCTGGGGGTAGAGTTGCAGTGAGTTGATTAAGTTGTTGCGCAGCTTGGGCTGCTTTTCTTCGATATAGCGCGCCGCCCGTTCTTGCGACAGTCGGCCGAGAAAGCGGTAAAGCGTCCAGGCGATGGCGGCAACCAGGACGATGGCGGTTAAGACGGAGTAAGCGAGCGGCGCGTAGGGCAGGAGCTGGCGCAGTTGATAGACGCCGAGACCGGCGGCGAATAGCAGCACGGCGCAGATCGCCGTCAGGCAAATTCCCTCGATGCCTTGGAGCAGCTTGAAGCGCCGGTTAAAGCGCTTCAGGAACGAGGAGAGTTCTTGATATTCTTCCTGCCCCATAATTCACCAATTGATCGGCATCTTATCCCCGTTTTAGGGGGCTTGTCCATCCCGTGGCGGGCGAAATCATGAGTGGTATCCGCCATCCGCATATGCTAAGGAAAACGGATATTCAAAAGCGCTGAGAAAGGACTAGTGAGCCCGCATGGATAATGTTGTGAATGAAGAAGAATTAAAGTTGCATGACGGACATGATGACGAGTTCGATGACGAAGAAGCGATGATGGATGAAAACCATCCGATGTGGCGCTCGGAGCGGATCACGCTCAACTCCGTCGGTATCGACATCGGCTCGTCGACTTCCCATTTGATTTTTTCCCGGCTGACCCTGCGGCGCCAGGGCGTGGCGCTGTCGTCGCGCTTCGTCGTGGTCAACCGCGAGATTATCCATGAGTCGCCGATTCTGCTCACGCCTTACGTCGACAAGACCACCATCGACACCAACAAGCTGGGCGATTTTATTCATGAGGCTTACCGGTTGTCGGGCTTGACGCCGGAGGACATCGACACCGGCGCGGTGATCGTCACCGGCGAAGCGGTGAAAAAGAAAAACGCCGAGGCGATCGCCGCGCTATTTTCCGCCGAGGCGGGGAAATTTATCTGCGCCACCGCCGGTCATAATTTGGAATCGATCCTGGCCGCCTACGGCTCCGGCGCGGTACATATGACCTATCACGAAGGCGGCGACTTCACGGTCATGAACGTCGACATCGGCGGCGGCACCAGCAAGATCGCCATCGTCAAAGAGGGGCGGGTGATCGACACCTGCGCCGTCGAAGTGGGCGCGCGGCTGATCGCCATGGATGAAAACGGCGTCATCACCCGGCTCGAAGACACCGCGCTCAAGTTCGCCAAGATGGCCGGCATCGAAGGGCTGAAACTGGGCGGGACGATGAGCGAGGAGCAAAAGGACAAGTTCGCGGAGAAACTGGCCGAGTCGCTGTTTGAAGTCTTGGAACGCGGTAAGCTGTCGCCGGAAGTGGCGGACCTCTTGCTGACGCCGAATATCGACTTCAAGGATCCGATCCACGCGGTGATGTTTTCGGGCGGGGTTTCCGAATTCGTCTACGGCTACGAAAAGCGCAATCTCGGCGATCTCGGCGCCTACCTGGGCAAAAAAGTTCGCGCCAAAACTAATCAATTGGCCGGCGGCAAGATTGCGCTGCGGCCGGCCGAAGTGCGCATTCGCGCCACGGTCATCGGTGCGTCGCAGTACACCGTGCAGGTGAGCGGCAATACGATTTATTTATCCCATCCGGAGCTGCTGCCCTTGCGCAACCTGCAAGTGGTGACGCCGATCTTCGAGCAAAAGGAAACCATCAGCGTGACCGAAGTGAAAGACGCGGTGGCAAAGGCGCTGGCACGCTTTGACGCCGATGATATTGACCGCGCGGTAGCTTTGGCGATCCGCTGGGAGTTGGGACCCTCCTATCCATTGATCCGCACCTTGGCCGAGGGCTTGGTCCAGGCGATGAAGGGCCATATCGACAACGGCCAGCCGCTGGTGTTGGTGTTCGACGCCGATATCGCCAAGCTGATGGGCAATATCATCGAGCGCGAGCTGATTCCTGGCGCCGGGATTATTTCCATCGACGGCATCGATCTGAAAGATTTCGACTTCGTCGACATCGGCCAGGAGCTGCCCGACGCCAAGGCGGTGCCGGTGGTGATCAAGTCGTTGATCTTTCGCAACACCGAACATGGCCGCGGCCACCATGTGAAGCAATAGGTCCGCGCGCCGCTGGCGGCATGCCCGCGGCGCGACCCTAGATCACATTGACTTCCTGCGAGATTTCTAATATTTTTTTTGAAAATCGTTAAGATACGGGTGTTTAACATTTATGGAAGAACCCACTGGACTACACAATTTTCTCGAGATCGTGACCAAGCCGGATAACATTCCGATCGTTGGCATGTTGATCTTGGTGATTTTCTTCACTTGGCTTGGCTTGAAGGAAGCTTTCAAGAACGACAAGCTGATCGAAGAAGGCCGGGAAGACGAGATCGCCAACGAAATGTGGAAATAAATGGCGCATAAGTGGTTGGCGCTGCTAACCGCCGCCCTGGCAATCGCTTCAGCGATACCTTTCTCCCTCGCCGCCGAATTTTCCGCCCCCTTCGCAAACGACAAACGCTGGGAACAGGCGCGTAAAGATCTCGCCCAGGGTAAGGCCGCCGAAGCTAGAGCCGCATTCGAGGAGCTGCTCAGGCAATATCCCAATGACGCCGACTTGCATCTGTTTCACGGCATGGCGCTGCTCAGGCTGCGCGATCCCCAGACGGCGATCCTGTCGATCAAACGCGCCATCGGCATAAATGGCGAACATGTCGATGCCAGAACTCTATTGGGCTATGTCGAGTTAGAAATCCGCGGCGACATTCCGGCGGCGATCAAAGAGTATCGTAAGGTCATCGAGCTGCGGCCCAACTTGGCCGACGCCCATAGCAACCTGGCGGTGGCGCTGAAAAAGCAGGGCGATTTGGACGGCGCTACGGCGAGTTTGAACAAAGCGCTCGAACTCAAGCCCGACAATGTCGGCGCGCTGACCACCCGCGGCAGCGTTTTCGCCGAACTGGGCAAGTGGTCCGAGGCGCGGCGCGATTTCGAACAGGCGCTCAAGCTCAGCCCCAGCGATGAAGGCGCGCTCTACGGCCTGTCCCAAGCGTTGCGCGAGGCCAAGGAGTACGGCGCCGCCCAGAGCGCACTCAGCGAACTGATTTCACGCTCGGGCAATTTTGTATACTGGCTCGAGTGGGGCCGGGTGGTAATGATCCGTTATTGGTGGGCGTTGCTCCTGGTCGCCATCGGCTGGGCGGCCAAGGGCAAGTTACGCGGTAAGTTCATGAAAGCGAGGACGGAAGCGAATGGCTGAGGCAAAAAAGCGCAAAGGTACGGCTCTCTTGGCGGTGATGGACGAGAACTGCTCAAGCTGCGCCGGTTCGCCGATCTGCGAAGCTCACTGTCCGGTGGACGACTGCATCAATTTACTTTACGAGGAACTGCCCGGCGGCGGCTTGAAGCCCTATCGGGTGTTTGTCGACAACGACAAGTGCATCGGCTGCCAGATGTGTTTCAGCGACGATCTCACCAAGGTCCAGCAGCACAAAGATACCGGCGAGATTTTCTACGAGTACGCCAATAAGTTTTACGACGCCAATCGCAAGCCGGTGGCGGCCGACGCCGTGCCCAAACGGATTTCCCTGCAACTGATCGGCACCGAGTCGGAGGACCGCTTGGACAAAAAAATCTGTCCCTGGGACGCCATCAAAATGCATGAATTCGAAGATGGCCTGGCCCAGTCGGAGTATTTCTACGATCAGAGCAAGTTAAAGCAGGTCAACGGCATGTACGTCATCGACGCCAAGGAGAAAGCTCGCTTGGAAGACAAGCAGAGCGATCTCTACGATTAGACCGACCCCAAAGGGAGCCCACGCATATGGCGGGTAAGATCGAAATCATGGAAACCGTGTTGCGCGACGCGCACCAGTGTCTGGTGGCGACACGCATGCCAACTGAAGACATGCTGCCGATTGCCGCCGAGCTCGATGACGTGGGCTATTGGTCATTGGAGACCTGGGGCGGGGCGACCTTCGACGCGACACTGCGATTTCTTAAAGAATGTCCCTGGGAGCGCCTGCGCAAGCTGCGCAAGGCGATGCCCAAGACCCGTTTCCAAATGCTCCTGCGCGGCCAAAACGTGGTCGGCTACAAGAATTATCCCGACGATATCGTGGAAGCCTTTGTGCAGCGGTCGGCGGCCAACGGTATCGATGTGTTCCGCATCTTCGACGCCATGAACGATGTGCGCAACATGAAGACCGCCATCGCGGCCGGTTTGAAAACCGGCAAGCTGGTCGAAGGCACGGTGTGTTACACCATCAGTCCGGTGCATTCGCCGGATTATTTTCTCCGGATCGCGGAAAAGCTCGCCGACATGGGCGTGCAGATTATTTGCTTGAAGGACATGGGCGGCTTGCTGGCGCCCTATGCGGCCTACGAGATCATCAAAAAAATCAAAACGCGCATACCGCTGCCGCTGCATCTGCATTCGCACTGCACCGCCGGCTTGGCGCAGATGACTTACATGATGGCCATCGAGGCCGGCGTCGACATTGTCGACACGGCGATCTCGCCGTTCTCCCAAGGCACCTCGCAACCGGCGACGGAGCAAATTGTCGCCGGTCTCATGGGCACGCCCCATGATACCGGGCTCGATCTCGCCAAGCTCGCTAAGATCGCTGAATATTTTTATCGCATCCGGCCCAACTACCGGGAGTTCGAAAGCCCGGTCAACAATCAGATCAAGCCCGATGTGCTGATCTCGCAGATCCCCGGCGGCATGTTGTCCAATCTAGTCGCGCAGCTGCGCCAGCAGAAGGCCGAGGATAAATTGGAAGCGGTGTTGGCCGAGATGCCGTCGGTGCGCAAAGACTTGGGCTACCCGCCGCTGGTCACCCCGACCAGCCAAATGGTCGGCGCCCAGGCCGCGCTCAACGTCATGACCGGCAAACGTTATTCCGTGGTCGCCATGGAAACGCGAAATTATGTCATGGGCCTATACGGCGAAGCACCGGGCGAGATCGGCGCCGAGATCAAGGAAAAAATTCTCGGCAAAAAAGAACCGATCACCTGCCGTCCGGCGGACTTGCTCAAGCCGGGGTTGGAAAAAGCCCGCGCCGAGGCCGGCGCCATGGCCAAGAGCGAAGAGGACGTGCTCACCTACGCGCTGTTTCCTGAGATCGCTAAGGACTATTTTCTGTACCGGGATGGGGTCGCCGAGAGGCAACCGGCAACAGCCGTTACGCAATAGTCACGGCCAGGGGATGGCGCCACCTTTTGACTTTGACTTGTCATGCCGGCGTAGCCCGGCATCCGTTCGATCCGCCCCGCCTGGATACCGGCCTACGCCGGTATGACGGAATCCCCGACCAAATGGTCGCCTAGATATTAAAGGCGACTATTTTCGAAGGTGCGCTGAACTAAACGCTAGATAATTTTATTGAGCGGGTATTCGATGATGCCGACGGCGCCGGCTGCGATCAATTTCGGCGCGAGATCGCGCACCACGGATTCTTCGAGCACGCTTTCCACCGAGTACCATTTGACGCCTTTGAGATTGGGCGCGGGATGGAGCGTCGCAACGGTTGGCGCGGTGATGCTCGGGATCAGGGCGATGACTTTTTCCAAATCGCTTTCCGGCACGTTGAGCTTGATGCCGACTTTGTTCTCGGCCGACAGCGCGCCCAATAGGAGCATTTTGATCTGTTCGATCTTGGCGCGTTTCCAAGGATCTTCCCAGGCTTTTTTGTTGGCGATCAACTGCGGGCAGGATTCCATCAGTTCGTGAATAATATCCAAGCCGGCGGCGCGGATGGTCGTGCCGGTCTCGGTGACTTCGACGATGCCGTCGACCAAACCTTCGGCGGCTTTGGCTTCGGTGGCGCCCCAGGAAAATTCCACTTCCACGGGGATGTTGCGCTCGGCGAAGTAGCGCTTGGTGAAGTTGACCATCTCCGTGGAGATGCGCTTGCCTTTCAAGTCTTCGATCTTTTTGATCTGCGAGTCGCGCGGCACGGCGACCACCCAGCGGGTCGGGCGAAAACTGGTCTTCGAGTAGACCATCTCGCAAACCACTTCGACGTCAGATTGGTTTTCCAGGGTCCAGTCCTTGCCGGTGATGGCGACGTCGAGCGTCCCCATCTCGACATAACGCGACATCTCTTGGGGCCGCGCCAGGCTGCAGCGAATCTCGGCGTCGTCGATGGTCGGAAAATAGCTCCGGCTCGATGACGAAATTTTCCAGCCGGATTTCTTGAACAGATCGACGGTCATCTGTTCGAGACTGCCTTTGGGAATGCCCAATCTAAGTTGGTTGTTGCCGGCCATGGGAACCCTTATTTTTTGTAAACTTCCTTGGGATCGAAGACGCGCTCGCCGATGACTTGCCAATCGGCGCCGGTGCGCTGGCGGAAAAAACAGCTCCGGTAGCCCTCATGGCAGGCGGCGCCGCCGACCTGATGGACTTGAAGCAAAATCGTGTCGGTATCGCAGTCGATGAAGGCGTCTTTGACTTCTTGAAAGTTGCCCGACTCCTCGCCCTTGAACCAGGGGCCTTTGCGCGAGCGGCTGTAGTAATGGGCTTTGCCGGTCTCGAGAGTTTTCTGCCAGGCCTCTTCGTTCATGTAAGCGACCATCAGCACGTCGCGGCTTTGATGATCCTGAACGATCACCGGCACCAGGCCGTTGCCTTTGGCGAAATCGATTTTGACATCCGACATAGGAATTTTCTCCGAAGCTGTTTAGCTAACATAGATAGTAGGGGGCTTCAACTCTTTGGAACGCGTACCGCAGAGACGCCGAGAAGGCGGAGGAAAGAGTTTCGGATAACTTAGGATCCGAACTCCGCGAACTCCGTGTCTCCGCGGTGAAAACATCTTTCTTTTTGGTTGGGATTGTCCCGCGTCAAGGTTGAAACCGGTTGGCGATCATGATTATTCCGATGGTGGAACATTCCGGATTCTCTTTATGGCAGTCATGTCTCAACGGGTCGCCGGTTTCGGCACGACGATCTTCGCCGATATCAACGCGCTCGCAGCCAAGCATGGCGCGGTGAATCTTGGCCAGGGGGCGCCGGACTTCGACGGGCCGCCGCAGGTGTTGGCGGCGGCGGTGACGGCGGTCAATGGCGCGCTCAATCAGTACGCGCCGGGCATCGGCATGGCGCCGGTGCGCCAGGCGATCGCCCAGCATGCCGAGCGTTTTTACCAGCAGCGGCTCAATCCCGACACCGACGTGCTGGTCACTTCCGGCGCCACCGAAGCGATGTTCGCGGCGATCCTCGGCTTGGCCGACGCCGGTGACGAGGTGATCGTGTTCGAGCCGGTGTACGACACCTATGTGCCGAACCTGATCATGGCCGGGGTGACGCCGCGCTACGTGGCGCTGCGTGGCGAGGATTGGTCCTTCGATCCGGACGAGCTGGCCAAAGCGTTCAACCGGCGCACCAAAGCGATCGTCGTCAACACGCCGCATAATCCCACCGGCAAAGTTTTCTCCCGCGCCGAACTGCGCGTCATCGCCGAGCTGTGCCAAAAGCATGATGTCATCGCCATTACCGATGAGGTCTACGAACATATTCTCTACGACCACGCCAGCCATGTGCGCTTGGCGACGCTCCCCGGCATGGCCGAGCGCACGTTGACCATCAGCAGCTTGGGCAAGACTTTCAGCGTCACCGGCTGGAAAATCGGCTGGGCAGTCGGTGCCGCGCCGCTGGTCCATGCGGTCAATCAGGCGCATCAGTTCATCACCTTCGCGGTGTCGTCGCCGCTCCAGGCCGCGGCGGCCACCGCGCTCAATTTGCCGTTCTCATTCTTCGATAATTTACAGTCGAGCTACCAAGCGCGGCGCGACCGCTTGTTGCCGGTGTTAAGAGCGGCCGGCTTCAAAGTTTTCAAACCCCAGGGCAGCTACTTCATCATGATCGACTGGCGCGGCGTGGCGCCGAGTTACGTAGAGGACGACATGCAGTTTGCCCGCTGGCTGATCGAAGCGGTGGGCGTCGCCTGCATTCCGGCGAGCCCGTTCTACCAAGACTGTGACAAACAGCTGGGCAAATATTTCGCCCGCTTCGCGGTGTGCAAGAAGGATGAAACCCTCGACGCCGCGGCCGAGCGCTTTGCCAAGCTTGGGAAATTATGACGATTCAAATAAACCAAACTTTCGAGGTGATTAGGATGAAGTTATTGCGCACGGTAATTTTGCTGGTTCTAGTTTCCACGGCGATTCGGACCCCGGTCAATTCCCAGGAATCGATTCCCTATGTGCCGAGCACCATGCCGGTGGTCGGCAAGATGTTGGAGCTGGCGTCGGTGAGCAAGGACGATCTGGTTTACGACATGGGCTGCGGCGATGGCCGGATCTTGATCATGGCGGCGAAAAAATTCGGCGCCCGCGGCGTCGGCATCGACCTCGACCCGGTGCGCATCGCCGAGGCGAAAGAAAACGCCATCAAAGAAGGCGTCAGCCATCTGGTCGAGTTCCGCGCCGAGGATGGCACCAAGACCGACATCTCCAAGGCGACGGTGGTGACGCTCTACATGTTCAAATGGTTCAACAACGCGATCCGTCCCAAACTGCAAAAGCTCCGCCCCGGCTCCCGCGTAGTCGCCCATGATTTCGACATCGACGACTGGAAGCCGACCTCGACAGTTTACTTAGACTCCGAGAAAAACGGCCACGAAGGCATCGAGCGGCCGCACACGCTGTATCTCTGGCTGGTGGGCGCCGAACCGAAACCGTAACTGGCGGCAATTCGTCTCTGGCTCGCGGTGATCGGTGCTAACGGCGGCTGGCGTGGCGCCGATCGTCATCGCCGAGCCGATGGGATCACCCACGCCGTGACAGGTATTTCAATATTTCACGTTTGGCCAGCTCTAAGCTCGGCAGCGTCTTGGCGGGAAGCGCTTCGATATCGAGATGAAGCGCCAAGGCTTCGAATAATTCCATCGGCAGACCGCCGCCGATCCATAACGCGCTTGGCAGAATCATGGTGGTCTCGATGGTTTTGAGCAGCGCGTTGGGAAATTCGCCGGGCCATTTTGACGGCTCAGCCAAGGTGCTGTTTAGGACCATACCCGAGTCGTGATCGACGCACAGAAGGGTGTATGGGAAATACGGCCGCTCCGCGCCATTGACCGGCGCCGGCGAATGGAAGGCGTCGATCTCCCAAACCCCGCCGCGCTTGCGGCCACTGCTCTCGATCCGTTGCAGTCGGGTCTTATCGAGGGCGAAGACCGGCAGCGGCGCTTTGACCGGCGGCGCGGGCTGTCGCCACTCGCTGCGCCAGCTCGAATCGGTCGCGGTTTCGGTTTCGTCGGGCAGCGGCAGCGGTTTCGTCGTAGATGCTAAGTCGCCCGGCTCAGCGGTCTGACCGACTGGCCCTTGGCCGCCTGTAGCGTGGCCTGGGCTCGGCACGCGGACGAGATAATGGTTTTTCTTTGGCGCAACCAGTCCGTTGTCATCTCCGTCCAGATGGAGGGCGACTAACCTGGCTTGGTCGAGACAGTGGGTTAAAAACTTGGCCTCGCTCTCGTTGACATGCCAGGAGCAATAGCCCGGTTGCATGCTGCGGAACTGCGGCCAAACGTTGCGGCCGATGAAATTGTAACCGAGCCTTTTGGCGATGGCGAGTTCGGACTTGTCGAGTTCACCGCGATTGCTAAACCATACGGCCAAACATTTTTGGCCGTAACGCACTTCCGCGTCGTCGGCGCGTATTTCGCCGGAGCGAATCCGGCGATAAGTTTCTAGTCCCTCGGAGCCGAGATAGACCGCCAAACCGAAGACTGTGCCCATTTCGCCGAGCACGCAGCAATAACCAATCTCGCCGTCTTCGGCGTTTTGCACGCCAAAGACATCGGTGTCGGACATCCACTCCCAGCAGGCGATATCGCGGAAGGCGATGGCCTTGTCATAAAGCGCACGCCACACAGGTAGTGGGCAGGTCGGTATCTTCACGGTCTGATTTCCCTTCGTTGGCTGTATGGTTGGAACGATGCGGGCCCGTTGTTCGGCGACTCGGTCGCCGTTGCGCCAATAGAAAAATTACATCGCTCGGCGCGATGCAATGGCGCCCTGGGGGATTTCGAGTTACCAGAAAATTTCCATGTACTGTTTGTTGACCTCGTCGAATCGCGCCATCATTTTCGGGTTCACCGGATGGAGCCGGTAGCCGGCGGTTTTTTTGCGCAGGTCGGACTCGACGTTGGGATTGGCCGGATAGCTGCCGATGACATTGGCGGTGAGTTTCTGGCCCTCCGCCGAAAGTAAAAAATCGACGAACAGCTTGGCGGCGTTGGGATGGCGCGCCTGGGCGTAGACGCCGAGCAGATGGGTGGAGGCCGGGATCGGATTACGCCCTGGCACCCATTCGATGGGCGCGCCGGCTTTCTGAATCTTGGCGAAGGTTTCCAAGTAAGTGTGTCGTAGCAACGTCAATCTGTCATGTTAACGGCAAGGCGAAAATGTCAGGTCGGTTTGTTGGTAGCAGCCTCCAAGGTAGAAATCGGACCGTAGCGGAACCCCTGCTTCTTAGCTGGCGTTCGGTATAGGCCAAGTGTGTGCGTC